>JAJXXT010000004.1 GCA_021780935.1 Pseudomonadota bacterium | reverse complement strand
TCCGATCTGGGCAGCGCGCCGATGCCGATCGAGGCGCGCCGCGTGCTTGCCGTCGCCACCAAGACCGATTTGCTGGAGGGCAGCACGACGCCGGGCGTGAGCGCGGCGACCGGCGCGGGGATGGCCGCGCTGCGACAGCGCCTGGCGGAGGAGGCAATCGGGCTCACCCGCGCCGCCGGGCCACCGCCGCTCACCCGCGCGCGCCACCGCGCCGCCCTGGCGGAGGCGGTGCGGCATCTGAAAACCGAGGCCGTGCTGCCGGAGCTGATGGCCGAGGATCTGCGCGCCGCCCGCCGGGCGCTGGGCCGGATCACCGGCGAGACCGGCATCGAGACGGTGCTGGACGCGATTTTCGCGCGTTTCTGCATCGGTAAATAGGCGGAGGAAGCGCGGCCGCCGCGCGGTGCACATGCAGGTGCATGTGGACATGCATGTGCAGGTGGGTATGGAGTGCATGTGCAGGTGCGTATGGAGTGCATGTGCAGGTGCGTATGGAGTGCATGTGCTTACACACACGCGTTGTCGCGCGACAGTCACAGTCACCAGGTTTCCGTTCCTGACGGAACGGCGCGGCGCCAGGGCCGCGCGCCGTGCCATGCCGTGGGGTGAGGTCCTGATTTTCGGCAGAATTCCGCCAACAGCCTCGCTAGGGCGTCGCCGTTTGCCGCTGAGGCCAGCCGGGATGCCGGCAGGTGGAGAACATATAGAGAACGATTGCGATGCCCTCCTTGGCCCTCCACGGGGCAGCGCGGGGCAGGTTTCGGGTGGGGTCGCGATGCCCGCTGGGTGCCGCCGCGCGACACGCCGAGTGCGCCGGCCAGCGCGCCGGGGGCGAGGGTCGCGACGCCGCCTCTCGCGCCAGGACCTCGCCTCCGTTAGAAGCCGCCGCGAGGATCAAACCCATGCACAACACACACCCGGATATCGTCGTGATCGGCGGTGGCCACGCGGGGACCGAGGCCGCCGCCGCCGCCGCGCGCATGGGTGCTCGAACCCTGCTGGTGACGCATAGCATCGCGACCATCGGGGCGATGTCCTGCAACCCGTCGATCGGAGGGGTCGGCAAGGGACATCTGGTGCGCGAGATCGACGCGCTGGATGGCATCATGGGCCGTGCGGCGGACCGGGCGGCGATCCATGTGAAGCTGCTCAACCGCTCCAAGGGCCCGGCGGTGCGCGGGCCGCGGGCGCAGGCGGACCGCAAGCTGTATCGGGCGGCGGTGCGCGCGCTGTTGGAGGAGACACCAAACCTCGCCATCACCGAGGGCGCTGTGGATGATTTGGAGCGCCATGCCGATGGTTCGCTGGCCGCCGTCGTCATGGCGGATGGTACCCGGATCCCTTGCGCGGCCGCCGTTTTGACGACGGGGACCTTTCTGCGGGGAGTCATTCACGTGGGAAGTCGCCAGACTCCCGCCGGTCGTGTCGGCGAAGCCCCGGCGATACAACTGGCGGTACGGCTTGCGTCGCTGAATCTGCCGATGGGGCGGCTCAAGACCGGCACGCCACCGCGCCTCGACCGACGGAGCCTAGACTGGGAGGGCCTGACGCCCGACCCCGGCGACGCGGTGCCGGAGCCGTTCTCCACGCTGACCACGGCGATCACCAACCCGCAGATCGCCTGCCGCATCACCGCGACGACGCCGGCGACGCATGCGCTGATCCGCGAGAACCTGCACCTCTCGGCCATTCATGCCGGGGCGATCTCCGGCCGGGGGCCACGCTATTGCCCCTCGATCGAGGACAAGGTGCAGCGCTTTGCCGGCCGCGACCGTCACCAGGTGTTTCTGGAGCCGGAGGGGCTCCACGACGACACGATCTACCCCAACGGCATCTCGACCTCGCTGCCGGAGACGGTACAGCAGGCGATGCTCGCGACGATGCCGGGGCTGGAACGGGCGCGCATGCTGCGGCCCGGCTACGCGGTGGAGTATGATTATGTGGACCCGCGGGCGCTGCTGGCGACGCTGGAGCTGAAGGCGCTGCCGGGGCTGTTCCTGGCCGGGCAGATCAACGGCACCACCGGGTATGAGGAGGCGGCGGCGCAGGGAATTCTCGCGGGGATCAACGCGGCGCGGCGGGCCGGCGGGGCAGATGGCGTCACCGTGGACAGGGCGCGGGCCTATATCGGCGTGCTGGTGGACGATCTGGTGACGCAGGGCGTTTCCGAACCCTATCGCATGTTCACCTCGCGGGCCGAATACCGGCTGCAATTGCGCGCGGACAACGCCGACCTGCGGCTCACGGATTGGGGCATCGAGATCGGCGTGGTGGGGTCGGCACGGGCAGCGGCGCACTTAAGATATAAGGCAGAGGTTTTGGAGGCGCGTGCGGGACGCGCCGCCGGAGCGCGCGCCAGCACCCAAGTGGCCACGGAGGCACTCTATGCCGGCTATCTGCGGCGCCAGGACGCGGAAATTCGTGCGTTCCGGCGCGAGGAGGGTGCCATGCTGCCGACGGCGCTCGACTATGCCGACATTGGCGGGCTTTCGGCGGAGTTGCGGGAGAAGCTGAACGCTATCCGCCCGGCCTCGCTGGGGGCGGCGTCGCGGATCCAGGGCATGACGCCGGCGGCGCTGGCGGCGCTTTTGCCGCATGTGCGTCTCAGCTAGTGTGAATCCGGCGCGGTAATTGATTCACGTGAAACATCCGAGTCCGGGAATCAGAGTCGCATCCCAAGTCATTGTTTCACGTGAAACATCGGAACAGCTTGCCGCCTACGAGGACTTGCTGCGGCTGTGGAACCCCAAAATCAACCTGATTTCGAGCGCGGACCTCCAATATCTGCGAATCCGCCATGTCGAGGACGCGCTCGCCCTCATCCCGTTCATCCCGCCCGGCACCACCCGCGCCATCGATCTCGGTTCGGGCGGCGGCCTGCCCGGCCTGGTGCTCGCCATCGCCACCGGCATCGCGTTCGATCTCGTCGAAGCCGATACCCGCAAAGCCGCCTTCCTGCGTGAGGCCGCCCGCATCACCGGGGCTCCGGCCACCATCCATCACGCCCGAATCGAGGCCGCGAGCCTGCCGCCCGCCCCGCTGCTCACCGCCCGCGCCCTGGCGCCGCTACCGCGCCTGCTGGAATTGTCGGCCCGATTCCTCACCCCCGACGGTGTCGCGCTGTTCCCCAAGGGTGATCGGCTCGATGAGGAATTGACGCGGGCACGTCGGGCGTGGACGATGCAGACCGCGATCCACCAGGGCCCGAACGGCCCGATTCTCTGCGTGAGCCATCCTTGCCCCATCCCAGCATGATCCTGGCGATCGCCAACCAGAAGGGCGGCGTCGGCAAGACCACCACCGCGACAAACCTCGCCGCCGGCCTCGCCGCGCGCGGGCAACGGGTGCTGCTGGTCGATATCGACCCCCAGGGCAACGCGTCCACCGCGTTCGGCATCCATCGCAACGAGCGCGCCAAGGGCACCTATGCCGTGCTGCTCGGCACCCCCCTCACCGAGGCCGCCCGGCCCACCGGCATCAAGGGGCTCGACATCGTCCCCGCCGACCCCGACCTCGCCGGCGCGGAAATCGAGCTGATCAACGAAGGCCGGCGCGAATTCCGCCTCCGCGAGGCGCTCGCCGAGGCGCCCTATGACATTGTGCTGATCGACTCGCCGCCCTCGCTGACGCTGCTCACGCTCAACGGCCTGGTCGCCGCCACCGGCGTGCTGGTGCCGCTGCAATGCGAGTTCCTGGCGCTGGAGGGTATCAGCCAGATCACCCGCACCATCGAGGTGATCCGCCGCAGCCTCAACCCGAAGCTGAAGCTGGAGGGCGTGGTGCTGACCATGTACGACCGCCGCAACAACCTCTCGGAGCTGGTCGCCGCCGACGCCCGCACGTTTTTCAACGCCAAGGTGTTCGAAACCATGATCCCCCGCTCCGTCCGCCTGTCCGAGGCGCAGAGCCACGGCCGCCCGGTCCGCGACTACGACCCGAAATCCCCCGGCGCCCTCGCCTACGAGGCGCTGGCCGACGAAGTCCTGGCGCGTGAGACCATGCCGGCATGAGCAAACCACCCAAGCTCGGCCGCGGCCTCGCGGCGCTGATCGGCGACGCCGCCGCCCCACCTGCCGCCGAGGGCATCGCCACCGTGCCGATCGAGCAGCTCCACAGCAGTCCCTACCAGCCGCGCCGGCATTTCGACGAGGCGAAGATGGCGGAACTGGCGGAATCCATCCGCGCCCGCGGCGTGCTCCAGCCGCTGCTGGTGCGGACCCGGGACGACGGCTGGGAGATCATCGCCGGTGAGCGGCGCTGGCGCGCGGCGCAGATGGCGGGGCTGCACGACATCCCGGTCCTGGTGCGCAACCTCAGCGACGACGAGGCCGCGGCCGCCGCGATCATCGAGAACGTCCAGCGCACCGACCTCAACCCGGTGGAAGAGGCCGAGGGCTACAAGCGTCTTTCCACCGATTTCACGCTGACGCAGGAGGCGATCGCCCAGGCGACCGGCAAGTCACGCAGCCACATCGCCAACACCGTCCGCCTGCTGACCCTGCCGGAAGAGGTGTTGACGTTGCTGCGGGAAGGGGCGCTCACCGCCGGCCACGCCCGCACCCTGATCGGCCAGCCCGACGCGGTGGAGCGTGCCAGGCGCCTGGCCGAGCGCGGCATGACCGTGCGGCAGGCGGAAAATCTCGCAGCCTCCCGCCCGGCCCGTCATAAGCCGGAACGCGACGCGGATATCACGGCGCTGGAAACCCGGCTGACCGAGGCGCTGGGCCTGATCGTGACCATCGCGCATGGCCGCGGCGGCGGGTCGCTGACCATTCGCTATCGTGATCTCGATCAGCTCGATATGGTCATCGCCAAGCTATCCGACTAATTTTCTCGATTTCTCTCTATATTTAGTTGTTCCTGTAGCCACGCCAATCGGGCCGGCTCGTCCTGCCACAGCCCGCGCGGCATCTCGCCCAGCGCGATCCGTCCATCCAGGATCGCCTCGGCCAGCCCCGCGTCACCGCCGGCCGCCTGCTCCGCCTCGGCTCGGCACAGCGTCGCGGCCATGCCCGTTGGCGTGACGCGTGCGACCACCGCCAGCCCGGGGGCGCCGATGCTCGCCCGATGCGCCCGTTCCGCGAGAAACACGGCAAGCGGGTTGTCCGCACCCGCATCGCCACCACCATCGCCCAGCGATGCGAGCATGTCCGGGTCCAGATTCTCCGCAAACAGATCGCATTCGGACACGGATCGCTCCTCGGCCGCAACCGCCGCGCGCACCGGCTCCGTCGCATCGCCGATTCCCGCGAGGTGCGGCATGTCCTCACCCGCCTCGGCGGCTTTCGCGAGGGCGGTTTCCAACTCCGCGAGCGTGGCCCGGCGACGACCGAGGCTCTCCTCCGCCGCCAGCACGAACAACAGCGGCGCCAGCTCCGCGATCAGCGCCTCCGGCACATGATAGCGGCGCGCGGCGAGCACAGCCGCGTTGCGCGCGGCCTGGCTGATCTCCACGCTCCAGCGTCCGCGCGGCGCCGCCGCCACCACCGGCAGGGGTCGCTCGCCGGTCAGCACCCCGGGCTCGACACCCAGCGCCCGAGCGAGGCGGCGCTGCGTGTCCTCACGGTTACCGGGCTGCGTGCCGTTCTCGATGCGCCAGACACTGTCCTTGGAAATGCCCGCCCGCGCCGCCAGCGTATGCAGTCGCAACCCCTGGCGACGCCGTAATTCGCGCAGCAATTCCGGACGGATGGACAGCGCCATGGCGACCTCCTGCGGCATCATGCCGAGATTTGGCGCCAAGGAAAGAGTCAAAAGAACAGAAAGACCAAGACTAGGGCCTTAGGCCCCAGACCCCATTCCCAGGGGCCAGGGAGCTTGCTCCCTGGCGGGTGCGGGCAGAGCCCGCGGCTTACTGCCGAACATCCACGATCACCACTTCAGCGGCCTCCGTCGCGGCAATCTCCACCCGATCCTCCCCGAGGATCGCCACCCCTGCCCGCTCCGGCACCGCGACGCCATTCACGGTCAGCGTGCCCCGCGCCGGCACCAAGTAGATCGCCCGGCCCTCGCCCGGTGTCACGACATGGGTTTCGCCGACGGCGAGCGTGCCGGCGGCGACCGATGCGTCGGCATGGAGCGGCAATGCCGATTCGTCACGCTGCTCTCGGCCGTCCGCCAGCACCGTGATGCCACCGCGCGGAAACCGCCGCGCCGCCCAGCCCGGCGCCACCCCGGCGCGGTCCGGCATGATCCAGATCTGAAACAGCCGCGTCGGCGTCTTCTCCAGGTTGTATTCAGCATGCACGATGCCAGTGCCGGCATGCATCACCTGGATATCGCCGGCCTCCGTCCGCCCCTCGTTGCCGAGGCTGTCCTGGTGGGTGATGGCGCCCTCGCGGACATAGGTGATGATCTCCATCTCCCGGTGCGGATGCGGGTCGAAGCCGGTGCCCGGCGCGATCATGTCGTCGTTCCACACGCGCAGCGCGCCGAAGCCCATGCGCGCGGCGTCGTGATAGCCGCCGAAGCTGAAATGGTGCCTGGCGTTCAGCCACTCGTTGCGGAAGGCGCCAAGTCCTTCCAAAGGGCGCACGTCGATCATCGGGGAATCCTCCGGTTATTCGTTCGATACCGAACGATCAGTCGGGGATATGGTCGCTCACTTCCTTCGCCGCAAGGGCACAGGTGCTGCCGGGAATCTCCGCCGCGGCATGGCCGAGCTTGCGCAGCAGCGCCGCCAGCCGGCCAAGCTCCGCGCGGGAAAGCCCGCCCATGGCGCGCGCGATATCGGCGGCGTGGCGGGGAAACAGGTCCTCGATCAGCGCCCGCCCCTCGTCCGTCAGCCCCACCGTCACGCTGCGCCGGTCGGCGTTGCCGCGGCAGCGCGCGATCAGCCCGCGTGCCTGCAACTTGTCCAGCACATCCGTCATGTTGGCGGCCGAGGTCAGCACCTTGCGCCCCAGCTCCCGCTGGCCGAGGGGGCCCTTGTGCAGCAGCGCCTCCAGCACGCCGAGCTGGGTGGTGGTGAGCGCGTGGGCGGCGAGCAGCGGCTCCACCACGCCCGTCACCGAGCGCGAGGCGCGCAGCAGCTTCAGATACGCAGCGACCGCCGCGACCGTGCAGGGGTCGCGCACCCCGAACATCGGCGGCGGCGCGGGCGCGTCCATGCTACCGGCACATCATCACGGGCAGGGTGGAACGCTCCAGCACATGCCGGGTCACGCCACCGAGGATGAGCTGGCGCAGACGGGAGTGGGAATAGGCGCCCATCGCCAGCAGGTCGGCGTTGAACTCGCCCACCGCCCGCAGCAGCCCGGCGCCGACATCGCGCTCCACCGGGCGGAACACCGCGATATCCGCATCGATGCCGTGCAGCGCCAGATAGGCCTGCAGGTCCGCCGCCGCCGGGCCGCGACGATGGTATTCGTCGGCGGTCAGGATGCGCACCGCCGCCGCCCGCTGCGCCCAGGGCAGCACCGCCTGCACCGCCGCGGCCGATTCGGCCGTTCCGTTCCAGGCCATGGCGATGCGCGTGCCGATGGTCGCCGGCGTCGCATGCGGGGCGATCAGCACCGGCCGGCCGGAATCGAACAGCACCGCGTGCAGCGCGTCGGAGGAGGAGACATCCTCCCCCGCCTCCGGATGCGGCACGATGGTGAGGTCGGCGAGGCGCGCCTGCTGCGCCACCAGATCCTCCTCCCGCCCGGTGACGGTCGCGAAGCTCGCCGTGGCCTCCCCGGCGCCCGGGCGCGCATCGGCCAGGGTGACGCCATGGGTGGCGACAAAACGGGCGAACATCTCGTGCACGGAGCGGGCGCGCTCGCCGGATTCCTTTTCCGTCGCGGTCATCATCTCCTCGATCATCGCGCCGGATAGCCCCTCGCCGGCGAGTGGCGCGACGTCGCGCGCGTCCACCCGGACATGCAGCGCCGTAACATGCGCCGACCAGCCACGGGCCAGCATCAGCGCGGTGGCCAGCGCCGACTCGCCCGCCGCGGTGCTCGTCAGCGGCAGCAGCAGCTTGCGGATTGCCATGGTGCGTCTCCCTTTCTCCACGTGCGCAAGCGTCTAGCACATCCGCCCGCCCGCGCGTCAGGCGTGAACGGCGTCGATCCCGGCGCGCGCCAGCGCCCGCAGAACAGTGTCGCGCGCCCGTTCGGCATCCGTCGCATCGACGGCGAGCCAGCCGCCCGGGCCGGGGTCCGCTTCCAGCGCCGATTCCAGGACCTCCGGCCCGGCATCCGAGGCATCGCCCGCGCCGGCCGCCCGGCGGTTGGCCGCGCTCCTTGCCGCCACCCGCGCGCGCAGGATCGGCGCCGGCGCGGTCAGCCAGACGCCCAGGAACACGACGCCGCTGGCCGCCGCCTCCAGGAGGGCGCGATGCGTCGGGTTCATGAAGGTCGCGTCCGCGATCACGCCATGAAAGCGCGCCGGCCGTGCCATCGCCGCCAGCTCGCGGAACACCCGCATGCTGGTCTCCGGCGTGTAGGTGGAGGCGTCGAGCCGCACCTCCGGCGCCACGCCGTGCAGGCGTTTACGGGTCTCGTCGGAGCGCAGGATCAGCGCGCCCGGCGCGGCCCCGATCCTGGGAGCGACCAGCCGTGCGACGGTGGATTTGCCGGCGCCGGGCAGCCCGCCGATCGCCAGGACGAAGCCGCGCGACGGCGCGAGATAGGCGCGGGCGCGCGCCAGACCCGCCTCGCCCATCGCCTGCTCGCCACGTGTCGCCGCGACATGGGCGCGGATCATCGCCCGCAGCGAGAGGAACAGCGCCAGGCCGCCGACCAGGGCCGCGTCGCCGTCGCGCGCGACGAAACGGTTGAGCACGCGGTTGGCGGCGGCCCGGCCACACCTTGCCTGCAGATCCATCAGCAGGAAGGCGAGGTCGTAGCCGATATCGAAGCAGGCGAGCGCCTCGTCGAACTCCAGCGCGTCGATCGGCACCGGCTGCCCGCGCCAGACCACGATATTGCCGAGATGCAGATCCCCATGCAGCCGCCGCAGCCGCGCCGCCCGGCCGGCAAGCCACGGACCGAGCGCGCCGAGCGCGGCCAGCGCCGCCTCGCGCCACACCTCGATGCCCGCCGGGTCGAGCCGCGCCGCCGCCGCGGCACGGGCATTGCCGGCGATAATGTCAGCCAGCGCCGTCGCCTGGTCACGCACGACCACCGGCGAGGTGGCATGCCAGGCCGCGACGCCATCGGCCAGCGCATCCAGCAGCGCCGGCGGCAAGGGGCCCGCGCTGGCGCGCGCATCCAGGAAGTCGCCGGCGGGAATGCGCGCCATCTCCGTCACCACGTCCACCGTCGGCCCGGCGCCATCGAGCGCCAACCCCCGAGGCTTGGCCGACAACCGCCGCACGCCCCGATAAAGCCCCGGTGCATGGGCGGTGTTCAGCGCCACTTCCCGCGCCGCCGCCGCCTCGCGCGCCGCCAGGGTCGTGAAGTCCACGTAGTCCAGGCGGACCGCCTTGCGCAGCTTCCAGACGCTTTCCGCGCCAATGAAGACGGCCGATATATGCGTCTCTATCGGGTCTTGCCCGGCGAGCTCGCGCAAAAATGCCGCGGCCTCGCGCTGCGATTCCGGGATCACGCGCGCCGCGCCGTTAGGGGTAAAGCATCCCGGTGCGCCAGCCGTCGCCTTCGTCGTCGCGGGTAAACACCACGCGCTCGTGCAACCGGTAGGGCATGTCGCGCCAGAACTCGAAATGCCGCGGCACCAGCCGAAACCCCGACCAGTGCGCCGGGCGCGGCACGGTGTCGCCGGGATAGCGGGCATCGAGTTCCGCCACGCGCCGCTCCAGCACCTCGCGCGAGGACAGCGGGCGCGACTGGTCGGAGGCGTTGGCGCCAAGCCGCGACACCCGCGCGCGGGAGGCGAAATAGGCGTCGGCCTCGGCCGGCGTCACCGGCTCGACCGGGCCTTCCGCCCGCACCTGCCGGCGCAGCGATTTCCAGTGGAACAGCAGGGCGGCGCGGGGATTTTCCGCCAATTCCCCGCCCTTGCGGGATTGCAGGTTGGTGTAGAACACCAGGCCGCGCGGCTGATGCCCCGGCCCGTCGATGCCCTTCAGCAGCACCATCCGCGCGGCGGGCGCGCCATCCGCCGTCGCGGTGGCCAGCGTCATCGCGTTGGCGTCGTTGGGCTCGCCGGCCTCGGCCTCGGCGAGCCAGGCGGAAAGCTGGGCAAACGGATCGGTCGGCATCGCGCGGTCTCCCGGTTGGCGACCGGTTATGGGACGACGCCGGCCCGACGCCAAGCACGCTTGCGCGCGAGCGAGGGCTGCGCGAGAGAAGGAACATGGACGAAAGCATAAAACCCCCTGAGGGCACGCTGATGCGGGGGAAGCGTGGCCTCATCATGGGGCTCGCCAACGATCGCTCGCTCGCCTGGGGCATCGCCGCCGCCTGTGCCGCGCAGGGCGCGGAGCTGGCGTTTTCCTATCAGGGCGAGGTGATGGAAAAGCGCGTGCGCCCACTGGCCGAAAGCCTCGGCGTGCCCGTTCTGCTGCCCTGCGATGTCGGCGATGACGCGGCGATCGACGCGGTGTTCACGGAACTCGGGCAACGCTGGGGCGGGCTCGATTTCCTGGTCCACGCCATCGGCTTCGCCGACAAGCAGTATCTGCGCGGCCGCTATGTCGACACGCCGCGGGAGGCGTTTCTGCAGGCGCTCGACATCTCCTGCTATTCCTTCGCCGCCGTCGCCCGGCGTGCCGCGGCGCTGATGCCGGCGGGCGGTGCGATGCTGACGCTCTCCTATCTCGGCGCGGAGCGGGTGATGCCGCACTACAACGTCATGGGCGTGGCGAAGGCGGCCCTCGAGGCCTCGGTGCGCTACCTCGCGGCCGATCTCGGCGGCCAGGGCGTGCGGGTGAACGCGATCTCCGCCGGGCCGATCCGCACCCTCGCCTCCTCCGGCATCGGCGATTTCCACTATATCCTGCGCTGGAACCAGTTGAACGCGCCGCTGCGGCGCAACGTCACCATCGGCGAGGTCGGCGGGGCCGCGCTGTATCTGCTCTCCGAACTCGGCTCCGGCGTCACTGGCGAGGTGCACCACGTCGATGCCGGCTATCACACCGTGGGCATGAAGAACCCGGACGCGCCGGATATCGCGGCCGTCGGCTGAGCGGCGCCGGTGTCTCATAACAGTTTCGGACATCTGTTCCGGGTGACGACCTGGGGCGAAAGCCACGGACCGGCGATCGGCGGCGTGGTGGATGGCTGCCCGCCGCGCCTCGCACTCACCGAGGCGGACATTCAGCCCTATCTCGACCGGCGGCGGCCCGGCTCGTCAAAATTCACCACGCAGCGACAGGAGGCCGACGAGGTTCGTATCCTCTCCGGCGTTTTCGAGGGGGTGACGACAGGAACGCCGATTTCTCTCGTCATCGAGAACACGGACCAGCGCTCGCGAGACTACGCCGACATCGCCGCCAATTTCCGCCCCGGCCATGCGGACGTCACCTACTACACGAAATACGGAATCCGTGATTATCGCGGCGGAGGACGGTCGTCGGCCCGCGAGACGGCGATGCGGGTGGCCGCCGGCGCGATAGCACGCAAGATTCTCGTCGGCACGACGATCCGCGGCGCGCTGGTCCAGATGGGTCCGCACAAGATCGACCGCGCGCGCTGGGACTGGGCGGAAGTCGATAGAAATCCGTTCTTCTGTCCGGACAACTGGGCGGCAACCGCGTGGGAAGCCTACCTCGCAGGCGTACGGAAATCCGGATCTTCCTGCGGTGCCGTTATCGAGCTGGTGGCCGAGGGCGTGCCGCCGGGGCTCGGTGCACCGATCTACGGCAAGCTCGACGCGGACATCGCCGCCGCACTGATGAGCATCAACGCGGTGAAGGGCGTCGAGATCGGCGATGGGTTCGCGACCGCCGCGCTCTCCGGCGAGGATAACGCCGATGAGATGCGGATGGAGGGCGGCGAGGTGCGGTTTCTCGCCAACCACGCCGGCGGCATCCTCGGCGGCATTGCCACCGGCCAGCCCGTCGTCGCGCGCTTCGCGGTGAAGCCGACCAGCTCCATCCTCTCGCCGCGACGCACCGTGGATGTCACGGGACAGGAGACCGAGATCGTGACCAAAGGAAGGCACGACCCCTGTGTGGGCATCCGCGCCGTGCCGGTGGGCGAGGCGATGCTGGCCTGCGTGCTCGCCGACCACCTGCTGCGCCACCGCGCGCAGAACCCGGACGCACCGGCGACCCTGCGGCTGCCCCGGAATTAGACCAGGAATTAGGGCGGTTTCAGCCTACCCGATTCAGGTCCGGCTGGTGTTGCTCTCCTGGGGACCGGAGAGCGAAGGGCCGCTCACGGAGCGCGGGGCTCCCGACCGACGCGCGGGGCTGGGCGCCGCGCCAGGCCGAGCAGGCGTTGGCGGACCAGCGTTTCGGCCGGCGCCCCGGTGCGCTTGATCTCGCGCTCGGTCTCCCACAGCGCGGTGCAGGCGGCCTCCAGCGCCGGAGCGGACCAGCGCTCCAGCGCACGGACCAACTGGCGTTCGCGCTTGAAAAACACCGGCGGGCGGATGGCGCGCACCGCCTCGGCGGCGCTTTGCCCCCCCTCACTTTTCCCGGCCTCACGCATGCCCAGCGCCGCACGGGCCAGGCGCTGGAACAGCGGCAGCGCCGCGCGCACCACCTGCACGGGGTTGGCCCCCTCCGCCATGGCGCGGGTCAGCGCGCGATCGGCGGTTTCGGGATCGCCCTCAGCAGCGGCATGGATCGCGTCATCGAGCGAGAGGCCGGATGCCTCGCCCACCACCGCCTCGGCATCCGCCAGCGTCACCCGTCCGGCCTCGCCGGCATAGAGTGCCAGTTTCTCCACCTCAGCACGGGTGACGGCGCGGTCCGCCCCGAGCTGCGCGGCGAGAAAGGCCAGCGCATCCGGCGCCGCCCGCACCTGGTGCGCGCCGAGGATGGCGCCGATCGTGTCCGCGAGCGCCCTGCCCTCCTCGGCGTAGCAGCCGAGCACCGCCGCGTCGGCGGCTTTGGTCAGTTGGGTCACCAGCCTGGAGCGGCCGGTCAGGCCGGGGCCTTCGAGAATCAGCAGCGCCTCGCCGGGCCCCGCCAGTGCCGCCGCGACGGCACCGGCCGCGCCGTCCCCCGCCTCGCGCAGCCGCACCACGCGCCGCCCGCCGGTCAGCGACAGCGCCGCCATCTCCTCGGGGATGCGTGCCGCTTCCTCGCGTGCCAGCTCGACATAGCGGAACGGATCATCGAGCGAGCCCAGCAGGCGCCGCGCCAGCGCCGCCGCACGCTCGCGGATCAACCCCTCGTCCTCACCATGCAGCAGCACCGCGCGGGCCGGCCCCCCCGGCAAGGTCGGCTCGCGCAGAAACCGCTCCGCCTGGCGCGGCTCGATCTTCATGCCGCAAGACCGATCATGCGGGCGGGGGCGGATGTTTCTCGAAATACAGCGCCAGTTGCAGCGCGATCTGGCTGGCCAGCGACTTCGCGATGCGCCGCTGCACCGCCTGGTTCGAGAGGTCGGCGGCGAAATACTGCTGGTCGATGATGTCGAACCCATCGACGTCGCGCGCCGTGCCGTGCGCGAGGATGGCGCCGCTCGCGTCCTCGGACATCAGCGTCCATTGCGCGGTGCCGATCAGCCGCACATGGGTGGCTACCGTGTCCGGGAGCACGCCGATCGCATCGCTCGACAGCCCCAGTGAAGTGACCAGCCGGTAGCGGTGGACGGTGCCCGCCCCGCCCACTTCCAGCCGCGCCTCCAGCGCCTCGCGCGTGAGCTGGCCGAAGCGTTCCGGAATCAGCGCCACATCCACCTGCGACAGGCCCGCCACCGCCGGCGCGCTGGCACCGCGCGTGGCGTAGACCGGATGGAAGCCGCAGCCGGAAAGCGCCAGCAGGGCGAGCACAGCCAGGCCGCGGACGGGGAGAGCGCGCTTCACGCCGACAGTCTAGCGCCCAGCGCGATGCGGCGGAACCGGGCGCACCGCGCGTTCAGCCGGCAACGATCAGGTTCACGATCCGCCCCGGCACGTGGATGCGCTTGACGATACGCCTGCCGGCCAGGGCGCGCGCCACGTTCGCCTCCGCCTCCGCTGCCGCGAGCACCTCGGCCTCCGGCGCATCGGGCGCGACGGCGATGGTGCCGCGCAGCTTGCCGCCCACCTGCACCGCGATGGTGATGCTCTCCGGCGCGGCGAGGGCCGGGTCATGCGCCGGCCAGGCCATTTCGGCGACCAGCGTCGCGCTGCCCGGCGAGCGGCGCGCATGCAGCGCCTCGGCTAGGTGCGGCATCATCGGCGCGATGAGGCGGATCAGCCCATCGGCGGCCTCGGCGCGGGCGAACGCCATGTCCTCGCCGGCCATCGGCGCCTCGGCGAGGGCGTTGGCCAGTTCGTGGATGCGCGCGACGGCGACGTTGAAGCCGAACGCCTCGATCGCCGCTGTCACCGCCTCGATCGTTGCATGCGTGGCACGGCGCAGCGCGCGCGCCGGCGCACCGAAACTCTCGGGCGGCGTGCCAGGCTCCGCGATGCCATCCAGCGTGCGCCACAGCCGCTGGATGAAGCGCGCCGCGCCGGCCACACCGGCCTCCGTCCACTCCATGTCGCGCTCCGGCGGGTTGTCCGCGAGCACGAACCAGCGCGCCGTGTCGGCACCGTAACGGTCGATGATCGCATCGGGGGAGACGGTGTTGCGCTTCGACTTGCTCATCTTCTCGATGCGCCCGATCTCCGCGGGCTTGCCGGTCGCGATGACGCTGGCGGTGCCGTCGGCGGCGATGCGCACCTCCTCGGGTGCGAGCCAGGCCCCGTCCGGCGCGCGATAGCTCGCATGCGTCACCATGCCCTGGGTGAACAGGCCGGCGAACGGCTCCTTCGCCGCGAGCATGCCGAGATCGGCCATGGCACGGGTGAAGAAGCGGGCATAGAGCAGGTGCAGAATCGCGTGCTCGATACCGCCGACATACTGGTCGACCGGCAGCCAGTGGTCCGCCGCCTCCCGGTCCAGCGGCTCGGCCGCGCCCGGTGAGCAGAAGCGCGCGAAATACCACGATGAATCAACAAACGTGTCGCAGGTGTCGGTCTCGCGCGTGGCGGGCCTGGCGCAGTTGGGGCAGGCGACATGCTTCCATGTCGGATGCGAATCGAGCGGGTTGCCGCGCACCTTGAAATCCAGGTCGTCGGGCAGCAGCACCGGCAGGTCCGCGGCCGGCACCGGCACGATGCCGCAGGCCTCGCAATGGATCATCGGGATCGGGCAGCCCCAGGGGCGCTGGCGGGAAATGCCCCAGTCGCGCAGGCGCCAGGTGGTGCGGCCGGTGCCGCTGCGGCGCTTTTCCAGCTCCGCAATCGCGGCGCGCTTCGCCGCGTCCGGTGCCGCCAGGCCATCCAGGAAATCGGAGTGGATGATGCGCCCCGGCCCGGTCCAGGCCTCGTTGCCGATGGTAAACGTCGTCGCGTCCTGGCCCTCCGGCAGCACCACGGGCGGCACCGGCAGGCGATATTTGCGCGCGAAGTCGAGGTCGCGCTGGTCATGCGCCGGGCAGCCGAAGATCGCACCGGTGCCGTATTCCATCAGCACGAAATTGGCGATCCACACCGGGTAGGTCCGGCCGTTGAACGGGTGGCGGACGCGAAGGCCGGTGTCGCGGCCCAGCTTCTCCGCGGTCTCGATCTCGGCCTCGGAGGTGCCGCCGGCGCGGCATTCCGCGACGAAGCGCGCCACCGCCTCATCCTTCGCCGCCAGCGCCACCGCGATCGGGTGTTCCGGCGCGATGGCGAGGAAGCTCATGCCGAACAGCGTGTCCGGGCGGGTGGTGAAGACGTCGATCGCGGCGTGCCCGCCGAGCGGTGTTTCGAGGTCGAAACGAACCTCGGCACCGTCGCTGCGGCCGATCCAGTTCGCCTGCATCAGGCGCACACGCTCCGGCCAGCGCTCCATCGCCGGGAGGGCGGCGAGCAGTTCCGGCGCGTATTTTGTGATGCGCAGGCACCATTGCCAGAGCCGGCGCTTCTCCACCACGGCGCCGGAGCGCCAGCCGCGCCCGTCGATCACCTGCTCGTTGGCGAGCACGGTCTCGTCCACCGGGTCCCAGTTGACCAGCGAGGACTGGCGGTCGAGCAGGCCGGCGCGGTGGAAGGCGAGCAGCAGGCGCTGCTGCTGGCCGTAATAGGCGGGGTCGCAGGTGGCGAACTCGCGCGACCAGTCGAGCGAGAGGCCCATGCGCTTCATCCCCGCGCGCATCGCCACGATGTTGGCATAGGTCCAGTCGCTCGGGCTCACGCCGCGCTCGCGCGCCGCGTTATCGGCGGGCAGGCCGAACGCGTCCCAGCCCATCGGGTGCATCACGTCGCAGCCCTGCGCGCGGCGGAAGCGCGCCACCAGGTCGCCCTGGGTGTAGTTGCGGACATGGCCCATGTGGATCTGGCCGGAGGGGTAGGGAAACATTTCGAGGACGTAGTATTTCCGCCGTCCCGAGCGCGGCTTGTCCTCGGCGCGGAACAAATGGCGCGCGTCCCACGCGGCCTGCCAGCGCTGCTCGTGGGCGCGGAAATCGTAGCGCGCGGCCGGTTCGGCCGTGGTCGTGTTCGGGCTGTCCATGGCGAGTTTCTAGAGCCCGCGCCTGCCCGCGTCCACGCCGGACGGCCAGTCCGGTGCCGCGAGGCCCTCCCCGTCGGAAGGGCGCGGCGAGATGGGGCGACCCCGAGCCGGCGTTTGCCGGCTCAGCCCCCGCGGTCAGTGTTGCCCGTCAGCTCTGGCCCGTGGACAGCACGCGAAGCTGGCGCGCGCGGTCCAGCACCCGGTTTTCGAGCGCGGTCTGCACGGCCGGGTCCACCTGCGCGTCCACCCAGTGCCCGCCCCGCTGGACCTGGCGATACAGCACGATGCGCAACCCGTCGGCGCGCAACTGCTGGCCGAGGATATAGGCGGTTGCCTTGAAGCGCTCGTCCGGCGAGCCAGGCGGCTGGTACCAGTCGGTGATGATGACGCCACCGAACGGGTCGGCGGAGGCCAGCGGCATGAAGGACAGCGTGTCCAGCGCGCCGCGCCAGAGATAGGCGTTGACGCCGAGCGCGCCGCCCTGGTTGCCGCCGGTGTTGCCGTTGCGGCCGAAATTGAAGGTGAGCCCGTTGCCGCCGAACACACTGCCGGCGCCGGCGCCGAGGCCGGTGTAGCGCGGGTCGTTATAGGCGGTGTTGGGCAGCACCTTGCCGCCGCTGCAACCGGCGAGCACCAGCGGCAGCAAAAGGAGAAACGCGGTCAGCAGGCGTGATGGCATCGGTGTTCCTTCGGGCGTTCCCGGGGTCGCTGCGCGGGTTCTAGAGCAGCGCGCAGGCGATTTCCAGGCATCGCGCACTCGGCCGGGTGCGGCAAGGCCTGGCGCATGGCGGGGATCGGGACAAAAGAAAGGGGCGGCAGGTTGCCCTGCCGCCCCCGATAG
Source organism: Pseudomonadota bacterium (assembly GCA_021780935.1). The sequence goes on along the minus strand of JAJXXT010000004.1, from coordinate 26,236 downwards.
CAGCGTTCAGACTGGACTTACCAGTTGAACACGTTGCCGAGCAGGAAGGCGGTGCCCGAGGTGTTGTTCGAGGCAACACCAGGGCCGCCGGCCGCGAAGTCATAGCCGAGCTGGTGGCGGTGCTCGTAGATGCCTTCGATGAAGGCCGTCATGCCCGGGGCCCAGGCATAGCTGCCACCAACGTCGATCGCCGTCTGGTGACGGGTCGTGTTGGCGCCGCCCGCGCCGGTCCCATAGGCGCCCTGCGAGGTATAGTTGAGGTAGGACGCGCCGACGATGAACGGACCCATCGCATAGGACGTGCCGACCACGAAGGCGCTCTCGTGCTTGCCGCCCTTGGCCAGCGGAACGTCAGCGGCGAAGCCGGTGCCGTTGCTGTTGCCGGTGAGGAAGTTGCCGCCAACCGCGAAGCCGCCAACCGCCACCGTCACGCCGGTCTCGACCAGAGTCGGGTCGGAGGCCGGAGCCGAGAGGTTATGCACGTGACCGCCGGTGATGACACCGGCCGTCGCGGTGAGCGCCACGGGGCCAAGCTTGCCCTGGTAGCGACCGACCGCATCAAACGTGTTGCGACGGAACTGACCACCCGACGTGATGGTCGACAGACGCGGGCATCCGCCGCCGGCACCGCCGGTGAGCGCGCTGCCGCAGTTCGACTCGCCCGTGCCATTGAAGTTCGGCTCGTAGTCGACGCCGAAATCAAAGCCCGAGAACTGCGGCGACAGGTAGACGACCTTGCCGGTGCCGTAGGTGCCGGAGTTCTCGGGGAACGGCCAGTCAACCTGGGCGTTGCCGCTGAGAATGACCGGGACGTCACCGTTGGCGCCGCCCGAGGCGAAGTTCTCGAACGTGCCGGTCATGAACAGGCCTTCCGCGCCATCGGTCTGGCCGACGCGCAGTTCACCCCAGTTGCCCTGGAAGTAGGCGAGTTCACGACGGAAGATCAGCGTGGCACTGCCGGTCGAGGCGCCGAGAGCGGACGAGCCGTTCTGGCGAACCTCGATGAAGGCGCCGAACTTCAGGCCGTTCGCCGCGGTGCCGGCAAAGCCGGTGTAGAGACGGGCATACTCGCCGAACTGGATGTTGCCGGACTTGTTGCCGCCACCATGGTCGAGGCTGTCACCACCAACCAGCCACTCCGTGACCACGCGGCCGCGGAAATAGGCCTGGATCGAACCCGGAAGGCCGGTCGGGCCAGGGACCGAGGACGTCGGCCCGAAAATCGCCGGGTCGCCGCCAAGGCCGCTCATGAGACCGGACGCAGGGGCCTGGGCGTGGGCGGCAGCAGCCAGACCCATCGCACCAACCACCGCGGTCGCGGCCATAAGGAGCTTGCGCATGTATTCCTCCTTGTTGTGCCGGACGCACCGGCGGATAGATGAACCCCGCTCCCGATCGGCGCGCCACCCGCGAAGAACCCCCCGAGGGGTGGACGCACCAGGAGCAGCCGGGCTCGGTCAAGATTATTGGAGGAAGGAAATCCCGGCCGCAATGCCGGACCGGGCCAGCGCGTGACGTTGGCGGAACACTGTGGCGCCAAGGCCACAGTTTCCGCCACGCCTCAACGAGTTCGCGTTACCAGTTGAAACTGTTTCCGATCGTCAGCCCGAACGCCCGCGTGTTGTTCGAGGCCGCTCCCGGGCCGCCGCTGGCGAAGTCATAGCCGAACTGGTGGCGCTGGCCATACAGCATCGACAGGAACAGCGACGAGCCAGGACCCCAGGCATAGGTGCCGCCGGCCGCGACCCCCAGCTCCCGCCGCCCGCCGAGGCCCGGGCCGACCGCGCCCTGGTAGTTGGTGACGTTGACCGCGGCGCCGATAATGAACGGCCCCGTTGCATAGGAAGCGCCAGCGACCCAGGCGGTTTCGTGCCGACCTCCCTTCGGCAGCGGCACGAAGCTGCCGTTGATGTTGCCGGTGAGGAAGTTGCCGCCGACCGCGAAGCCGCCATAGGCCAGGGTGATGCCGGTCTGCACGAGGCTCGGGTCGGAGGCGGGGGCGGAGACGTTGTTGACATGCCCGGCCGTCAGCCCGCCCAGCGTCGCGGTGACGGCCACCGGTCCCAGCGTGCCGGTGTAGCGGCCCACGGCGTCGAGCAGGTTGCGGCGGAACTGCGCGCTAGCCGGCCCGGCGATGGTGGAAAGCCGCGGGCAGCCGCCGCCGGCGCCGGCGGCGAGCGCGCTGCTGCAATTGGCCTCGCCAGAGCCGGTCGCGTTCGGCTCATAGCCCAGGCCGAAATCGAAGCCGCCGAACCGCGGCGACAGATAGACGAGCTTGGAGGTGCCGTAATAGGCGCTGGTGTCCTCGAACGGCCAGACCAGGGCGGCATTGGCGCTGAACAGGTTCGGCAGGTCGGAGCTGTTCCACCCGCCATCGTCGAAATTCTCGAACGTGCCGGTGAGGAACAGGCCCGAGGCGCTGTCCGTCTGGCCGAAGCGAAGCTGGCCCCAGCCGCCTTTGATATAGGCGGTCTCGCGGCGGAAGATCAGCGTATTGGTGCCGGTCGAGGCGCCGAGCGCCGGCGAGCCGTTCTGGCGGATTTCGAGATAGGCGCCGAAGCGCAAGCCGTTCGCCGCGGTGCCGCGGAAGCCGGTGTAGAGGCGGGCGTACTCGCCGAACATGACGCTGCCGGACTTGTTGCCGCCACCATGGTCGAGGCTATCGCCACCGGCCATGAAATCGGTGTGCAGGCGGCCGCGGAAATAGAACTGGACCTGCCCCGGCAGGCTGGCCGGGCCGGGAACGGAGGAGGTTGGACCGAAAATCGCGGGATCACCGCCGAGGCCGGGCTGGAGGCCGGAGGCGGGGCTTTGCGCTGCGGCCGGCAGGGAGGCGGCGGGTAGCGCGAGGGCGGCGGCCAGGATAGCCGCGGCACCGTGGGAAAAACGCATTGGCTAAGCTCCGGATGACATCAATGTCACCTGGGCAGCCGCGGCGCCGTTTCGACTGGCCGAATGGCCGGGCCGGTCCCTGGGCGCGCTCGGTCGGCGCGGGTCAGACCAGCAGGGGCCGCGGGGCCAACGCGCCGATGGCACCGGCGGCGATGGCGCGGGGCAGGCGGCGGATCCTCCGCCCGTTGATGCCGCCCAACGCCCCGCAGCCCGGCGCCGCGGCCCCGCACCCGGCCAGCCGCGACCAGCGCAGGGGGCCGAGCGCCGGTGCGCCGGCATGGCTCGCGGTCGGGAAAGCGGGCGAAAGAAAGGCGAGCGCCCCGGCCGAGCGGGCTCGGCGCAGGCTCCGGCCGTCATGCGCGGAGCTGGTCAGCAGCGGCCATCCGCGCGGCGCGTGCGAAGGCGGGCGGCCGTCGCGCAGGTGCAGCCCGGCGCCCAGGACACGCGCGAGCCGCCAGTCGCCGGCGACGGTCAGCGCCAGGCCACGCTCCCGGCAGAGCCGCGCCAGGCGCCGCACGAAGCGGGCCCTGTCGGGCTCGGTGAAGCCACGCAGCCAGGCGGGCCGCAGCACCACGCCGCACAACAGGCGCGGCGAGCGCGGCGCGGCACGGGCGAAGGCCAGCGGGTCCGGCCCGCCAGCATCCGTGAACAGCCACAGCACAGCGTGCGGGGCGCGGGTGCGGCGCTTGACCGCCCGTGCCCAGCCGATGAGTCTGGTGTCCATGCAACCCGCCTCGCCCCCCGCCTGGGCCCATCCCCAAGCGACGCCACCGACCATCGCGGAGCGGCTGGCCGCCGTCCAGGCCCGCATCCGCGCCGCCGCCATCGCCGCCGGGCGCGATGGTGGCGCGGTGACGCTGGTCGCCGTCTCCAAGACCCATCCGGCGGAGGCGGTTGCCGCTGCCATCGCCGCCGGCCAGCGCCATTTCGGCGAGAACCGGGTGCAGGAGGCGGTGGCGAAATGGGCCGCGCTCGGCGCGGCCGGCTCGTCCACCGAGCTTGCCATCATCGGTGGCCTGCAAACCAACAAGGCGGCGGAGGCGGTGCGGGTGGCGCAGGTGATCGAGAGCCTGGACCGGCCCCGGCTCGCCGACGCGATCGAGGCCGCCGCACAGCACCAAGGGCGCTGCCCGCGCCTCTTTATACAAGTGAATGTCGGCGACGAGGCGCAGAAGGGCGGCGTGGCGCGGGCCGAGGCGGATCGCTTCATCGAGGCCTGCCGCCGGCGCTTCGGCCCGCTGGTGGAGGGGCTGATGGGCATCCCGCCCGCCGAGGGCGACCCGGCCCCGCATTTCGCCTGGCTCGCCGCCTGTGCCGCCCGGCACGGGCTCGCCGGGCTGTCCATGGGCATGAGCGGCGACTACGAAACGGCGATCGCCCATGGCGCGACGCGGGTGCGGGTAGGCACGGCGATCTTCGGGGCGCGATAGCCGCATCTTGCGGTGCAGCATGGTGCGGGCGTATGCACCCGCCGCGTGAGCACGTCCCTGGCCTCGGAATCTTCCCGCAAGGCAATCCCCGCGGCGGCGCTGCTTGGCGTGCTGGGGGTCGTCTACGGCGATATCGGCACCTCGCCGCTCTACGCGTTCCAGACCAGCCTGCAGCACTTCACCCATTCCGGCTTTCACCGCTGGGAGGTGCTCGGCATCCTGTCGCTCATCTTCTGGTCGCTGGTTCTCGTCGTCACCGTCAAATACGTGCTGCTGGTGATGCGCGCGGACAACCGCGGCGAGGGCGGCATCCTGGCGCTGATGGCGCTGGCGCAGCGCGTGGTGCGGAATGAGCGCACCCGGGCCACACTCGGCATCATCGGCATCATCGGCGCCTGCCTGCTGTTCGGCGACGGGGTGATCACGCCCGCCATCTCCGTGCTATCGGCGGTGGAGGGGCTGGAGGTCGTGGCACCCGGGCTCAAGGCGCTGGTGCTGCCGATCTCGGTTGGCATCATCATCGGCCTGTTCCTGATCCAGTCGCGCGGCACCGGCACGGTCGGGCGGCTGTTCGGTCCCGTCATGGTGGTCTGGTTCCTGGCTATCGGCGTGCTCGGCCTGGTCGAGGTGGTCACCCATCCGTTCATCCTCCAGGCGCTGTCGCCGAGCTTCGGGATCGAGCTGCTGGTCATCCACCAGGGACTGGCGTTCCTCGCCCTCGGCTCGGTGGTGCTGGCGGTCACGGGGGCGGAGGCGCTCTATGCGGATATGGGCCATTTCGGCCGCGCGCCGATCCGCCGGGCCTGGCTGTTCTTCGTGCTGCCCTCGCTGGTGCTGAACTATTTCGGCCAGGGCGCGCTGGTGCTCGACCACCCGAAGGACGCGGTCAACCCGTTCTACCTGATGGCGCCGCACGGGCTCGAACTGCCGATGGTGATCCTGGCGACGATGGCGACGGTGATCGCCAGCCAGGCGCTGATCTCCGGCGCGTTTTCCATGGCGCGGCAGAGCATGCAGCTCGGCCTGCTGCCGCGCATGGCGGTGCTTCACACCTCCGCCGAGGAGGAAGGCCAGATCTACGTGCCGCAGATCAACACCGCGCTGATGGTGGGCGTGCTGGTGCTGGTGCTGGCGTTCAAAAGCTCCGACGCGCTGGCCTCCGCCTACGGCATCGCGGTGACCGGCACCTTCATCTGCACCGGCATGCTGGCGATCGTGGTGTTCCGCCGCGAGTTCCACTGGTCGCGGGCGGCGGCGATCGGCGCGTTCGGCGGGCTGTTCGTGCTCGACCTGCTGTTCTTCATCGCCAACATGCTCAAATTCTTCGAGGGCGGCTGGGTGCCGCTCGCCATCGCCCTGGCGCTGATGGGCATGATCACGTCCTGGCGGCGCGGGCGCGACCTGCTGCTGGCGCGCTGGAAGTCCGACAGCCTGCCGCTCGCGGCCTTCGTGGCGCGGCTACCCAGCTCACGCACCATCCGCGTGCCGGGCATGGCGATCTTCCTCACCGGCAACCAGGACTATGTGCCGACGGCGCTGCTGCATAACCTCAAGCACAACAAGGTGCTGCACGAGCGCGTGCTGTTCGTGACCATCGTCAACGAGGACGTGCCGGAGGTGGCGGCGGAGGAACGCAGCACGGTGGCGGAACTGGGTCCCGGCATCCACCGCGTCATCGTGCGCTACGGGTTCATGGAAAGCCCGAACCTGCCGCGCGACCTCGCAGCCCTCGGCGAATACGGCATCGACTACGACCCGATGCAGGCGAGCTATTTCCTCAACCGCGAGACGCTGGTGCCGGCGACGGCGCCGAAGATGCCGGCCTGGCGGCTCTGGCTGTTCCTGCTGATGGCGCGCAACGCGGTGCCGGCGACGGAGTTCTTCCGTATCCCCTCCGACCGGGTCATCGAAATGGGCGTGCGCGTCGCCATATAGGCGCGAGCCGAAGCTGCGGGAGACATCACGATGTCCGCGACGATCGAGGAATTGCTGCCGCCGCCGTTCGGCCTGGCGCTCGCCACGCGCGGCGGCGTCGACGAGGCGACCATCGCCGCGGCGGACGAGCGGGCACGCCACTGGCAGGCGGCCGCCCCCTTCGCCATCGGCAGCACCGCCCATCGCGACGCGTGCTGGGCGATGTTCCGCGAGACGTTCAACCCCTACAAGCCCTCGATCATCGACTGGCCGAAACTCGATGCCGAGGCACGCGAGCGGCTGATCTCCCTGCCGATCTGGGACATCGCGGTGCAGACCGAGGGCAAGGCGCGGCTGCGCATGCTGTCCTATGCCCGTGCCTGCGCCGACCCCGCCTGGGGCTCGGCGGTGGCGCTGAACGGCTGGGAGGAGGGGCGGCACAAGGTCGTGCTCTCCCACCTCGTCGCGGCCTACGGCATCAAGCTGGAGCAGGAACCCGCCTATATCGAGCCGCGCGACACGGAATGGGCCTATCTCGTCACCGGCTTCAGCGAGTGCATCGACAGTTTCTTCGCCTTCGGCCTGTTCGAGCTGGCGCGGCGCAGCGCGTTTTTCCCGCCGGAGCTGGTGGAGACGTTCGAGCCGGTGATCCAGGAGGAGGCGCGGCATATCCTGCTGTTCGCCAACTGGCTCGCCTGGCACCGGCGGCACGTGGCGTGGTGGCGGCGGCCCTGGTTCGACCTGCGGGTGCTGGCGGTGTGGGCCTTCCTCGGCTGGGAGCGGATGGGCCTTGCCCGCGGCATGGACGACGGCAAGAAATCCGCCGCGCAGGATAATAATTTCACCATCACCGGCAGCAAGGCGGTGAGCGATGTCGAGATCAGCGTGGCCGGGCTGATGACGATCTGCCTCGCCGAGAACGACCGCCGCTTCGCCGGCTACGACCCGCGCCTGCTGCGCCCGACAACGATGCCGGCGCTGGTGCGCCTCGCGCTGCCGGTGCTGCGGTGGCTGAAGAAATAGCGCCGCTGCGCCGGCCACCGCGCGACCTGCGGGTGGACATCGTTCGCGGCTGGTTGCAGCTCACCATCATCGCCAGCCATCTCGCGGGGTTCGCCTCGCGCTGGCTGATCCACGGCGCCTGGGGCTACTCCGACAGTTCCGAACAATTCATGCTGCTTTCCGGCGTGATGCTGGGCAGCGTCTTCACGCTCAAGCGCCATCATCGCGGGCTCGGCGCCGCGGTGCGCGACATGCTCGGGCGCGGCGCGCGGCTGTGGCGGGCGCGGCTGTTCACGCTGCTGGCGTTCGGTGCCCTGGTCATCGGCTGGAACCTGACCGGGCTTGGCAGCCAGGTGCGCATCTATGGCTTCGGCTACCTGCTGCACGCGCCGTGGCGGGCGACCGCGCTCGCCGCGGCGCTGCTTTACAATCCCGCCTATGTCGACGTGCTCTCGGTCTTCGTCCTGTGCATGCTGGCGCTGCCGTTGTTCCTGCTGGCGGTGGATCGCGTCGGGGCGTGGGCGCTGACGCTGCCGATCGGGCTGTGGGGCGCGGTGCAGGTCTGGACGTTGCCGGCACCGAACGCGGTGGCCAGTGCCGCGACCGCGTTCAATGTCCTGGCATGGCAGGTCCTGTTCATGCTCGGCGCCTATGCGGGGCGGGGCAAGCTGCTCACCGGCCGCGCCCTGCCGCAGGGGGCCTGGCTCACCTGGCTCGCCGGCAGCATCGTGGCGCTCGGCTTCGTGGCGCGGCTCGCCAGCCATCTGCGGCTGCTTCCCGAGGGCGATCTGCCGGTCACCACCTTCACCGAGAAGCTCGACCTCTGGCCGCTCGGGCTGCTGCACGCGCTGGCGCTGGCGATCCTCGTTGCGCGCCTGGTGCCGCGCGAGGCGGCGTGGATGCGGCGCTGGCCCGCGGGCGTGCTCGCCTCGATCGGGCGGCACAGCCTGCAGGTCTACTGCCTGGGGATTTTCCTCTCCTTCCTCGGCGAGCGGCTGCTGGCGATGGCCGGCCCGGCGCACGCGTGGGTGGAGGCGCCGCTGCTCGCCACCGCCTTCGTCATCGTCGGCATAAGGGCGCGGTGGCGGGACGGATATCGGCCGCTGCCCGCCCTGTTCGCGGCGCCACGGGTACGCGAACAGGCACCGCTGGGGTGACGCGCCGTCCTCAGGCGGTGGCGGCGGCTTGCAGACGGCGGAAGAAGCCCTCCATCGCGGCGATCGGCTTCGGCCCGAGTTCGATGCCGTGGCGAGCAAACACCGCGCGGGCGACATAGGCGCCGGTGTCGCGGGTGAGGAACACCGCGCCATTGTCGTCCTGCCAGACCAGGACGCGCATCGGCAGGTCGATCGCGAGCGTCGGGTGGGCGCGCATCGCGGGCGTGCCGGTGCGCGGGTTGCCGAACAGCACCACCGTGCGTGGCGCGAGCGGCATGCCGACGGCGGCGGCGGCGGCTTTGTGGTCGATCTCGGTGAACACGACCCAGCCCGCCCTGGTCACCGCGGCCCGGAAGCGCGCGATCGTGTCGGCGAACGAATGAGCGCTGCGGCGGGTGACGAGCCCGGCCGTGGCGGCCTCGGCCGATGCACCCGTCAGCACGCCGGCGACAGCGAGCATGGCGGTGGCACCGAGCACCTTGCGGCGATGGGCGAGCCTGTCGGTCATGCGGCGGAGATCCCTGGTGCGGGTGGATGGGCGGAACGGCCTTGGCGACGCGCGGCCGCATGGCAACGGCCACCATCGTTCGGAAAACGCGCCCAGCCGGGAAAGGGTTACACCGGCTGCGCGATCAGGACGCCGCACCCCATGGCTGCTCCGTCTGGTCCCAATCCGCCGGCAGCGCGGCGACCGGGCGGTCCGGCCAGGCGAGCTCGTGGCGCGATCGCCATTCCGGCTTCACGTAGTTGACGATCAGCGAGCGGCGCACGCCGTGGACTTGCCGCCGCTCGACGCCGTGCCAGGTGTCCGACCCCGGAACGAAAATCAGTCCGCGGTTGAAGCCGCCGGGTGCGGTGCCGAGGTGGCGGCCCGCGGCATCGTAGAGGTCGGTGCCCCAGGCTTCGGCCTCCGCCCGGTCGGTGAGGTAGATCAGCATGGTGAACAGCTTGGCGCCGATATCGGTATGCGGTTCGAGCCAGAAGCCGTCGGTGTCCTGGCAGTCCTCGACGCGCACATAGCTGCCGACGAGGTTGGCGCCGGTGCGCGCGGAAAGCGCCGCGGCCACGCCCTCGGACTGCATCGCGGCGGCGATCGCGGCGCAGACCGGGTGCTCTGCGAGGACGCTGCCGGCATAGAAGCAGCGGGTGGCGTTGTGCGTCTCGCGCCGGCCCTGGGTGTCGCCGATCACCGGTGGGGCGAAGGGCAGCGCCAGCACCTCGCGCGCCACCGCTTCGGGCAGCACGTGCCGCAGCCGATAATGGACAAACGGCTCGGCCGGCGCCTCGGCCTGGTCCAGCGCCGCCAGCAGCGAGGCGGCAACTCCCGCGGCGCTCATGCGGCGATCGCCCGTGGCAGCAGCAGGCGGCGGATTTTCTTGAACCGGGTCGATATCACGTGGCGCCGCGCCTCGGCATCGCGCAGCGCGGCGTCGCGGCAGTAATTAACCATGATATAGCGGCGCGGGCCGACGAAGGGCTTGTGCCCGTGCCAGGAGTTCGGCTGCACGCGAAAGCAGACCAGCGTGCCGAAATCCGGCGCCACCTCGGCGGTGTAGTCGTCGATGTCCTCGCCGGAGTTGAGGATGCGCAGGCGCCCACCGCCCGGCATCCAGGCTTCGTTGAGATACAGCAACATTGTCGCGAGTTTGAAGTCCGCATCGGGGTGGATGCGTCCGTCGCGCGGCTGGCAACGGCTGCGCAGGGTGGTCAGCGTCGGGTGGCCGGCGAGATCGAGGCCGAGCTTGCGGCCGACTGCCGCGCGCATCTCCTCGCTCTCCAGCTCCTCGATGATGCGTGCGACGACCGGGCCTGGTGGCGCGGATTCCGGCAGGAACAGGCCGCCGACATCGAGGCGGGGAAAGTCGCGCGCCACGTCGCCGCGCAGCACCGAGGGCAGAAACTGCCGCACCACGACATGCGGATAGGGCGCCCCCCTCAGCTTCGTGTCGCAGAACGTTTCGAGGTCGATGAGCATGTTTCCCCCCGCTGGTTTCCCCAGACTGGCAACACGCCCATCCGCGCACGACAGACCGCCGGGCGCGTTGATCCAAATCAAACGTCCCAGACAGGAACCTTACAGAGACCCCGAGGGCGCGCAGGACGCCGCGCCATAGACGCAGAAGCGGGCGCAGTGCGGATGGTCCAGCGCCACATTCCCGGCGGCCTCGGCGAGCGTGCACCCCATCACGCGGTCGGGCAGCAGCGTGCACGCGGCGAGCACCGGCGCGCCCGCCTTCGGCCGCACCGCCATGCGCGATGTCGCGCACATCGGCCGGATGCCGGCGGCGAACAGCGCCCGATAGGCGGGTTCCGGCACGGCGGGCGGCGCGCCGCCATCCGCCTCGGCGTCGGGCAGGTCGGGGAACAGAAGCAGCCGCGCCGGGGCGCGCGCGTCGATGTCGAGCCGGTGCTCCGCGAACAGCGCCGCGAACCCGTCGCGCCAGGCTTCGGCATCCTCGCCGGCCGGCAGACGGGCCGCCACGCTCGGCGCGAAGCCCCCGGCATCGAGCCAGGCGAGACCCGCCACCGCCGACGCGAAACTGCCCCGCCCCCGCAGCGCCTCGTGCCCCGCGGCGGTGAAATGGTCGAGCGAGATGCGCAGCGCCAGCCGCGCGCCGTGCGCCCGCCGCAGCCGCGCCAGCAACGCCTCGTGCCGGCGCATCGGGCGCATCGCGTTGGTCAGCACCAGGGCCGAAAGCCCGCGTGTCAGGACCGCATCCAGCATCGCCGGAAGTTCCGGGTTCATGAACGGTTCGCCGCCGGTGAAGCCGACGCGCGCGAGCGAGGCGGGGGACGCGGCCAGCAGCGCCAGCAGGTCCGCGGCGCGATACCATTCGAGATGGTCGTTGCGCGGCGAGCTTTCGATATAGCAGCCGGTGCAGGCGAGGTTGCAGCGCGTGCCGGTGTTGACCCACAGCGTCTCCAGCCGCTCGAAACTCACGGCGGCGACGGCCGCGGCGGACGGTGCCGGCTGCTCGATCACGCCGGGCCAGCGATGTTCGCGCGGCGCGCGGGGAGCCGCGATGGAGGCTTTCTCCGCCGGCGGCAGCACATCGTGGCTGGGCCAGATTCCGTGCAGGACCGCATCGGCATAGTCCGAGAGTCCGGCCGCGCGCATTGCCGCCGCCGCCGCGCCGTGGTCGTAGCCGAGCGGCAGATGGCGGATGCGCAGCGCCCCGCCATCCGGCTCGATCACCGAGAACCAGGTGCGCGGCGTGCCATCGTCCGCCGGCAGGCCGATGGCGCCGGCGTTATGCCATAGGCGCGTGCCGATCGTGCGGGTGAAGGGCAGGCCGCAATGCCCGGCGATCACGCCATCCGCGTCCGGCACGCGATCCAGCTCCGCCGCCAGGGTGGCCTCCGGTGTCGATGCAAAGACAAAACGGTTGATCTGGCTCGGCGCGCCATGGATCGCGGCGAGGCGGAAGCCGCCGATCAGCAGGTCGATGCGTCTGGGCAATGATGCCATCCAGGCGCGATCCGCCGCCCCCAGCCGGGCCCGCGCATGCGCATACCAGCCGGCGGCCAAAACGTCGCACGCCGAGCCGGGCACGAAGCCGCAGCCGCAATCCCCCGCGTCGTCGGCAAGCTGCTCCTCGCAATTGCCGGCGACGACGGCAATGCCGGTATCGCGGATGAGCGCCACGGTCGCGGCGGGGTCGGCGCCATAGGCCACCACGTCGCCGGTGCAGAGCCAGTGCGAGGGCGGGATGCCAAGCCGCTCCGCCGCCGTAACCAAGGCGCGCATCGCCTGCAGGTTGGAATATGGACCGCCGAACACGAGGACCGGCCCCGTCGCCCGCAGTTCCGCCACCCTTGACGCCGGGCGGGCCGCGGTTCGTGTCAAATCCGTAACGTCAGGCCACCGCCCGTTGACATCAGGCACGTTGACATCAGGCACGGGCGAGTTCCTCCAGGGTCGCGCCGCCCGCCTCCACGCCGCCGGTACGATGCCAGATCAGCATCGCGATCGCCCCGAGCAGCCAGAACGTCGCGAGCATCCCCAGCGCCGCCGGCATCGAGCGACTCCCGACCCAACCCACGAGAAAGGGCGAGATAGCCGCGCCGATCCGCCCCACGCCCACCGAGGCACCGATGCCGGTTGCGCGCAGCGGTGTGGGGAACAGCTCGGAGAAGGTCGGGTAGGCCGCGATCCAGCTCGCGGTCGCCAGCAGGTTGACCAGCGCGAAGCCCGGCAGCAGCGCCGCGGCACCCCAGCCCGAGACCAGCGCCAGCAGCACCGTGGCGATGGCGGTCGCGGTGTAGAAGCCGGCGACGGTGCGCCAGCGCCCAGCACGGTCCAGGAGCAATGCCGCGGCGAGCCCGCCGACCAGCGCGCCAAGGCTGCCGACGAGATAGAACACCGGCAGTTGCGCGGGGGCCAGGTGCAGCGCCGGCAGCACCACCAACGGCAGAAACGCGAACAGCCCGTAATAGCCGCTGGCCTCCGCGAAATCGAGCACCATGCCCAGCAGCAGCCGGGAGCGGCATTCCCGCCACAGCCGCGACAGCGGCGCCCGTGATGCGGCCTGCCAGCGCCCGCTCTCCGGCAGGTGGCGGCGGAACCAGACGGTGGACAGCGCGATCAGCCCGCCCACCGCGAACACCAGCCGCCAGCCGAGATCGGCGGGCACGGCGGACAGCACCGCCCATGCCAGAACCGAGGCCACCAGGCTGCCGACCGGCCAGAAGGTCAGCACCAGCGCCGCGGCGCGACCGCGGCTGGCATCGGGCGCCAGTTCCGTCACCGCGGCGTTGATGGCGGAATATTCCGCCCCTACACCGACCCCGGCCAACAGGCGCAGCAGCAGCAGGGCACCGAAGCTTGGCGCCACGGCGGCCGCAAGCGTTGCGAGCCCGTAGAGCAGCAGGCTCGACAGAAACACGCGGCGGCGGCCGAAACGATCGGCCAGCGCGCCGAACACCACCGCGCCCAGCATCAGCCCCGCGAACCAGGCAGCCAGCAGCAGAGACATCGCGTTGGCGCCGATGCCGAAGCTTTGCCGCAGCGCGCCGAGCACATTGCCGATCAGCGTCACCTCGAACGCGTCCATCGCCCAGCCGACGCCGAACACCACCACCATCAGTGTATGGGTCGGTGTCCAGCCTCGGGCGCTCGCCTGCGCAGCCATGCAGCCTCTCCTCGGGTTGCGGATCAGACAGGGTACGGGCACCGGCCAGGTGGCGACGATAGCGAGGGTGCCGGCGGTGCAACAGGGGCGCCGATCAGAAATGCGTGGTGAGCGCGGTGAGCCATGCCGGCGAGACGTTGACCAGTGCCGTTTCCACCGAACGGTCAGCACCGGTCACGATGAGCAGCCCGAGCGCCAGCGACACCACGCCGAGCGCCGCGCGCCCGGACCCGGCGGCACCGAGCAGCCGGCCACGCCATCGCGCGATCGCCGCGCGGGAGAGGGCGGCAAGACCCGCCAGCGGCAGCGCGGCGCCAACACCGAACGCGGTCATGACGAGGGCGACATGCAACAGGTAACGCCCCTGTGCCGCGAGCATGGAGGCGGCGCCGAGCGTCGGGCCGACGCAGGGGCTCCAGACCGCGCCGAGCAACACGCCCAGGAAAAACTGTCCACCCGGACCGCCCGGCTCCGAACCCGGAGGCGAGAAGCGGGAAAGCAACCGCCCGACACCGCCGACCGCGCCCTCGGCCACGGTGGTGAAACGTGCCTGCAGCCGGGCGCTGAGCAGCATCACCCCGAACAGAACCAGCACGATGGCGGCAACGCGGCGGAAGACGCCGCCATCGAGTCCGATGGCAAAGCCGGCGGTGGCGACAAACAGACCGATGCCGACGAAGGAAATCACGACGCCCGCGATCAGCGCCATGACGCCCTTGCCGCGGGCCGGGGCCAGCACAAGCGGCAGCACCGGCAGCACGCACGGTGAGAGAACCGACAGAATCCCGGCGAGGAAGGCGAGCCCGACAGCGGCCATGGCGAAGGGCGTTCAACGCATCGCTTTGTCGAGCAAGGCGGCGATCGCCTTCGTACCCGTTTCGCCGACCGAAGCGGCGCGCAGGTGCCGCCCGTGCATCGCGATGAGCGTGCTCTGCATCGTCGCACCGAAGGCGCGCACCACATCCTTTTGATGATCGAAGCTGACGTGCAGGATCAGCAGGTGGCGAAAGGCGGGGCTGGTCGCGAGGTGGCGGATGATCTTTTTCTGCGCCTGGCAGGTGGGGCACCAGGGGGCTGCGATGTCGATCAGCATCGGCGCATCGGCCTTCTCGGCGGCGGCAAAAGTGGTGTCCGTGTAGGGCTTGAACGTCGCGGCGCGCGCGGCAAAGGGGGCGGCGCCAAGCACGGCGCACAGCAGAAGCCGGGTCAACGAGCGCATCCACATCTCCCGATAGGTGTTGCTGAGCCGAATACGTTCCGAGTGGACAAAGGTTACGCTACGCGCCATCGAATGCCCCGGTCGCCGACGGACTCGACGACGGCAACGGGCGAGGGAGCGCGTGGAGCAGGAAGATCCGGCCTGGCGGGACTGGATGGCGGCGGCGCAGGCCGGCGATGCCGTCGCTTACCGTCGTTTGCTCGCGGCGGTGCTGGTTCCGCTGCGCGGCGCCGCCCGCGCACGCTGGCCACGCGCCGAGCCCGCCGATATCGAGGACGCCGTGCAGGAAACCCTGCTGGCGCTGCACGCCAGCCGCCATCTCTTTGACCCGGCGCGGCCGTTTCTGCCTTTTCTGCTTGGGATTCTGCGGTTTCGCGGCACCGATTCGATGCGGCGGCGCTGGCGTGAGGCGCGGCGGACCACAAATCTTGATGGTGTGGACGAAACCTCCGCGGCCCTCGCAACGAACAGGGACGATTGGGTAGCGCTCGACGCCGAGAAAGTGCGGACGCTGCTGCCGGAATTGCCGGAAGGACAGCGCAAGGCCATAGAATTGCTGAAACTGCGGGAAATGTCGTTGCGGGATGCGTCGCGTGAGACCGGGATGACGGAGGGCGCCCTGAAGGTCGCGACGCACCGGGCACTGCGGGCGTTGCGCCGCCGACTGGATGAGGATCAGGAGCGATGAACACGGAGGAACTGATCGGCATTCTCAGCGAGGATCTGGTGCCCGTGCGCCGCGAGCCGCCGGCGTGGCGACGCGTCGGGGTGTGGCTGGGGCCGTCGCTCGTGGCCAGCGTCGGCGTGGCGATGTTGTTCGGCATTCGCCCGGATATCGCACGACGCCTCGCGGACCCGTCCTTCTTGTTGGAAGCCGGGGCGGCGCTGCTCACCGCGCTTACCGCCGCATGGGCCGCGTTCAGCGCCGGGCGGCCGGACACCCCAGCCTGGAAGCTTCTGCTGCCGCTGGCGCCGCTGGCGCTGTGGTTTGGTACACTTGGGCAACAATGCCTGCTGATTGTGCTGACGCGCGGACCTGGCGGTCTGGTGGTGACGCAGGATGCGGTTTGCCTGCCCGCGATCGCGATGGGCGGGCTGGTGCCGGCCATCACCGTGGTGGCGTTGCTGCGTCGGGTGACGCCGTTCCGCCGCGGCTATGCGGCGGTCTACGCGGCGCTGGCCGCAGCCGCCCTCGGCGCCTGCGCGCTGCGTTTCTACCACCCTCAGGACGCCGCGGTGATGGTGCTCGTCTGGCAGTTGGGCTCCGTTGCCATCCTCACCGCGATGGGCGGCTGGGCCAGCCGGTTTTTCTTGCAGGCGGGCGCGTAACGCTTTCGCCGCCCGCTACGTAACTCCGCCTGTCGGCCCGCTTCCGGGCCGCGCAACAGAGCGGAGGTTTCATGGATCGCAGAATCCTGGCGGCATCGGTGGTCGCCGTGGCGATGGGCATCAGCGGCGCGGCAAACGCGGCGCCGATGATGACCAAGGCGCAGATGATGAAGGTGCAACAGGCGAACCACGCGCGCGCCATGGCGCAACACCTGGTCGCCTGCTACGGCATCAACGCGATCGGCAAGAACGACTGCGCCGCCGGCGCGCATTCCTGCGCCGGGCAGTCCCAAATCAACCGCGACCCGGCGTCCTTCGTGCTTCTCCCTGCTGGAGACTGCCAGAAGATCGCCGGCGGCTCGCTGCACGCGAGCTGATAGCGTGACGGGGCAAGGCCCGATCCCTGCCGCGGCGGGGCTCGGGCTGCGCTTCGCCCATCTCGGCGAGGTGATCGCGACCGAGGCCGCGATTCCCTTCGTCGAGGTGCATGGCGAAAACCATCTGAGCGGGCCGGCGTGGGCAGCCCTGGAGGTGATCCGCCAGGACCGCGCCGTTTCGTTGCATTGCGTCGGTCTCTCGCTCGGCAGCGCGCAGGGCATCGACGCGGCGCACCTCGCACGGCTCGTGGACCTCGCACGGCGTGTACAGCCGGCTCTCGTCTCCGAGCATCTGGCGTGGAGCGCGGTCGATCACGCGCATCTCGCCGACCTTCTGCCGCTGCCGCTCAACCGCGAGAGTCTCGATGTGGTCTGCCGCAATGTCGAGGAGATGCAGGAAGCCTTCGGTCGGACGATCCTGGTCGAGAACCCCTCGACCTATGTGCAGCTACCGCAATCGGACATGCCGGAGGGCGCGTTCATGACCGCGCTATGCCAGCGCACCGGCTGCGGCATGCTGTGCGACATCGCCAACATCATCGTCTCCTGCCACAATCATGGTTGGGAGCCGCGCGCCCACCTCGCGAGCTTTCCCGCCTGGGCGATCGGCGAATACCACCTCGCGGGGCACGAGCGCTTCGACCAGTTGCTCATCGACACACACGACCGCGAGATCAGCACTGCGACCTGGGCGCTGTTCGACGAGGCGCTGGCCACCATCGGCCCGCGTCCCGCGCTCGCCGAACGCGATCGCACCATCCCGTGCTTCAGCGAGATGCTGGAGGAAATGGCGCTGGTGCAGGCGCATCTGGATTGCGCGCGGCAGTGCCATGCTGCCTGATTCCTCCATGCTTCTGGACTTCCAGCGACAGTTCTCGTCTTTCGTGCTGCAAGGCATGCCGGCACCGCCCGGCATCGACCGCGCGCCGGGTGTCGGGATGCGGTTTGATGTCTATCGCCGCAACGTCGCCGGCAATCTCACGGGCGCGCTGTCAGGCGCCTATCCGGCCGTGTATCGGGC
The DNA here is from genome assembly GCA_021780935.1 of Pseudomonadota bacterium. Next base: position 8,763 of record JAJXXT010000004.1, on the reverse strand, counting down.
GCTCGGCGAGGTGATGTTCTCCCGCCTGGTCAGCAGCTTTGCCTCAGCCAGCCCTCCGGCGGAGGCGGATCTGCATCGTTACGGCGAGGGCTTCGCCCGCTACCTCGCCGGCGAGGTGCCGCAACCCGCCTGGCTGTTGGACCTCGCGCGGCTCGACTGGGCAAGGAGCTGCGCGCTGCACGCGCCGACCGCGGAGCCGCTCGCGCCCGAAATCATGGCGGCGGCCCGCGCCGAGCGTCTGGTGCTGCGCCCGCATCCCTCGCTGCGGCTGCTGGCCCTCGACCACCACGTCAGCGTGCTGCACGAGGCGCTCGTGTCGGGGGACGATGAAGCGGCCCTCACGGCGAGCCGCGATATCGTGGTGGCGCGCGAAACGCTCGCGGTGCTGCGCGGCACAAGGGGGATGACGGTACTGGCACTCTCCCCCGCCGCCTTCCGGCTCGCGACCCTGCTTGCCGGCGGCATGGCGCTTGGCGCGGCGCTGGCGGACGAGGCGGACAGCGAGCCGCTCGGCCTGTTCCTGCTGCACGGATTTTTCACCGAGGCGGACACACCATGAACCCCACGGCCATGAACTCCAAGGTCATGACACTCTGGGCGATGTTTCGCCGCGCCTGCGAGGTTATTCCCTATTGGCTGGTCTCGATCGCGGCGCGTGTGGGCCTTGCCCGCGTCTTTGGAGGATCCGCGCAGGCGCATCTCGCGAACTGGCAGACCACGCTCTATCTGTTCGACAACATGTATCACGTGCCGCTGCTGCCGCCGCATGCCGCGGCGTATATGGCGGTGGCGCTCGAGGTCGGGTCCACGCCGCTGCTGTTGCTGGGGCTCGCGACCCGGTTCACGGCGCTGGCGCTGGCCGGCATGACGCTGGTCATCGAGGTGTTCATCTTTCCCCAGGCGTGGCCTACCCATATCCAATGGGCGGTGATGCTGCTGGTGTTGCTGCGCTGGGGGCCGGGACCGCTCTCGCTCGACGCGCTGATCGCTCGCTATTTTGGCGCGCAACCTGGCAAGTGACAGGACGTTCTTTTTCCGCAATGACACCCGGTGCCCTGAACGCCACGCCCGCGCCGGTCATCCGTCGCCCGGCGCGGGCTGGGCCGTGTCGGCGCCGGCCCGCGCCCCGCCGAGGACGCGCAGGGCGTTGAGGATCACCGCGACGTCGATCGCCTCCTGCAACAGCGCGCCGACCACCGGCGGCAGGTAGCCCACGGCGGCAACCCCCATGGCGATGAACGACAATCCCATCCCCACGGTGATTGACTGCAGCGCGATATGGCGGGCACGGCGCGCGATGGCGACGGCCTCGGGAATCCGGTCGATGCGGTCGACCATCAGCACCATGTCGGCCGCTTCGGCCGCTGCCGCGGCTCCGCGGGCGCCCATGGCGATGCCGATATCCGCCGCTGCCAGGGCCGGCGCATCGTTGATGCCGTCGCCGACCATCATCGTCGTGCCGCGCCGGCACTCATCGCGCACCCGGGCGATCTTGTCGGCCGGCGAGAGGGCGGCGAACACCGCGTCGAGTCCGAGACGATCACCGAGCCGTCCGGCCGGGCCCGCGCGATCGCCGGTGAGCATCACTAGCCGCCTGAACCCGCTCGTCCGCAAGGCGCGCAACGTCGCGCGGGCTTCCGGGCGCTCGGTATCCGTCAGCAGGATCACGCCGGCGACCCGTCGATCGATCGCCACCCAGGCCGCTGCGGCGGCTGCCTGCGCCAGCGCTACCGCCGCGCCGGCGCCTGGCACCGCGATGCCGTTTGCCGCCAGCAGGCTGGCGCCGCCGACGAGCACGCTGCGTCCGCCGATCACCCCCGCGAGCCCGCTTCCCGGCGTCTCCGTCACGGCGGTCGGGATCGGCAACGCCGCACCGGTCGCGCCGGCCGCCGCGATCGCCACACCGACCGCGTGCTGCGACAATTGTTCGAGCGACGCTGCGTCGCGCAGCACCTCACCGGCGGTGAACCCGTCGAGCGCCTCAACGGCGGTCACGCTGGGCGATCCGGTCGTCAGCGTGCCGGTCTTGTCGAACAACGCGACATCGGCGCGCGACAATCGCTCCAGCGCGCCGCCGCCCTTGATGATCACGCCGCGCCCGGCGGCACGAGAAATGCCGCAGATCAGCGCGATCGGCGTCGCCAGAATGAGCGGACACGGCGTCGCCACCACCAGAATGGCCAGCGCCCGCATCGCATCGCCGCTCCACGCCCACGCAGCACCGCACGCTGCCAGGGTGACCAACAGAAACCCCAGCGCCCAGCGATCGGCCAGCCGCGCCATCGGTGGACGCTCGCGCTCCGCCATCCGGACCAGCCGCACGATGGCCGCGAACGTGCTACGCTCCGCCGTTGACGTGCCGCGCAACTTGAACGGCCCGCCAGCGTTCAACACGCCGCTGCGCACGGGCTGATCGACGTCGCGGGTGACCGGGAGAGCCTCGCCGGTCAGCGCGGACTCATCCAGCACCGCCGGACCCGCCGCGACCACGCCATCGACCGGCACCACCTCGCCCGGCTTGATCACCAGCTCGTCGCCCACCGCGACCTCGGCGATGGGGATATCGCGGATCGCGCCGTCGCGGGCGATGTGGGCCGAAACCGGCGTGCGCGCGACCAGGGCCGCGAGTTCTTGCCGCGCCCGCGCGCCGGCATATTCCTCCAACGCCGAGCCGCCCGCGACCATCGCCGCGATGATGATACCCGCGAGGTGCTGACCCAGCGCGATCGAGGCGAGGATCGCCAGCAGCGCAATCAGATCGACGCCGAGCGTGCCCAGCCACAGCCCCCTCACGAAATCGATCGCGACCGCCAGCGCCACAACCGCGGCGGCGCCGGTCCAGGCGATCACTCTCAGCTGCGCCGAGCCAAGAAAGCCGGCCAGCAGCCCGACGAGCAACCCGAGCACCACCAGCCCAAGGATCGCCGCGCGCAGAGAGGAACGCTGGAGCATCATCGATCGTGCCGTCCGGCCAACAAGGCCTCGCTGCCGGCCATTCCGCCGGGCCGGTCGAACCGGAGCACGACGCGTCTCCGATGGGAAGAGTCATCGATGCGGCGGATATCGTCCTTTGCGCGATGCCTCGACCGATGCCGTGCATTCCGGCGGCAACGCGCCCTCGCTTGCGCGATCAACCCGCCACGCTAGAGTTTATCTGGGAACGGAGACAGGCCGATGCACAAATGGATTCGCGCGGCATTGCCGCTGCTGCTTGTTGCCGCGGCGCCGCAACGGCCGGCGGCGGTCATCCGGGACTTCCAGGTTCTGTCGACCCGACCGGCTTATGGCGGTGTCACGCCACCCGGGGCCGCCGGACCCTATGAGGTGATCACCGGCATCGTCCACGGCGCGCTCGACCCTAACAGCCCCGCCAATGCCGGCATCGTGGACCTCAAGCTCGCGCCGCGCGACAAGCAGGGCCTCGTCGATTACAGCACCGATGTCGTGATCCTGCGGCCGCGCGATGCCAAGGACGCGAAGCGCGTGCTGTTCTACGATGTGGTCAATCGCGGCAACAAACTCGCAGTGCCGTTCTTCATCGGCGGCGGGGAGCCGGGCGCGACGCTGCCCCCACCGGCGAACTTCCCCTCGCTGCTGCGCGAGGACGCCACCATCGTCTGGAGCGGCTGGCAGGGCGACGTGGCCGAGACCGGCAACCCCAGCACGGCCCTCACCGGCGCTGTCGGCACGGATTTCCCGGTCGCGCATTTCGCCCATGGCCAGCCGATCACCGGCATGAGCCGGGAGGAGTTCATCCCGGACTATGCCGGGGGTGCGGCCAACATGATTCCCCTGACCTATCCGCCGGCCAACGACAAGAGCCGCCGATCCGTGACGTTCACCGCGCGGCAATCCTGGCTGCCCGGCTACGGCACCGCGCATCCCGGGCAGGAGACCTACACCGCGCCGTCCGTCCCCGTTACGCAATGGCAATACGTGCCGGGCTCGCACGCGACGTCGGTGCTGTTCACCCCGCCGGCCACGGTGCCCGGGCCCGGCGGCACGATGGTGCGGCCCGATGCCGGCACCATCTACAGCTTCGTCTATCGCGCGCGGGACCCGCGGGTGGATGGGATCGGCTTTGCCGCGGTGCGCGACCTCGTGGCGTTCCTGCGCCACGACGCGAAGGACGGTGCCGGCCACCCGAACCCGCTCGCCGACCTCGCGGGCGGGGCCTGCGTGCTGGCGTCGTGCCCGGCGCACCCGGCGGGCATTTTCGATATCGCGATCGGCGAGGGAATTTCGCAGTCCGGCCGCTTCCTGAAAGATTTTCTCTATCGCGGCTTCAACCGCGATCCGAACGGGCGGATGGTGTTCGACGGCATGGACATCATCATCTCGGGCGCGCGCCGCGCCTGGGTCGATGCACGCTTCGCCCAGCCCGGACGCTGGTCCAAGCAGCACGAGGACCATTGGCAGCCGGGCGACCAGTTCCCCTTCACCTACGCGACGCTGCGCGACCCCGTGAGCGGCAAGCAGGGCGGCCTGCTCGCCGCCTGCACGCTCACCCACACCTGCCCGAAGATCGTGCATCTGGACGGCGCGTTCGAGTGGTGGGGTGCGCGCGCCTCGCTGGTGGTGACGGACGGGCGTGGGCATGACGTGAAGCTGCCGGCCAATGTGCGCTATTATCTCGTCCCCGGAACGCAGCATGGCGGCGGGCCGGGCGTCACCACCGGGCTCGCGACGATGCCGGCGGCGGGCAGTCTGTGCCAGTTCCCCGGCTCGCCGGTGGCGGAGGCGCCGGTGGCCCGCGCGGTCACGCATGACCTCATCGCCTGGGTGGCGCGCGGCACGGCGCCGCCGCCCTCGCAATATCCCACCGTCGCGGCCGGCACGCTGGTCGCCCCGACGGCAGCGGCCACCGGCTTCCCCAATCTTTCGGACGTCATGGTGCCGAGCAACGGCGTGCCGACGAAGCTGCACCTGACATTCCCGCCGCAGCTCAACACCATCGCGGTGACCACCTATCGTCACGCGATCCCGATCGCCGACCTGAAGCAGAGCTACACGCTGCTGGTGCCGAAGGTGGACGCCAACGGCAACGCCATCGCCGGCGTGCGGGTGCCCGATATCGCGGTGCCGCTCGCGACCTATGCCGGGTGGAATGTGCGCGGCCAGGGGCATGCGGTGGGCGAGGGCTGCATTTTCCAGGCGACGGCGATTCCGTTCGCAGTGGACAAGGCGGCGGAGGCCGGCGGTCACGACACGCGCGCGACGCTCGCCGAGCTCTACAAGGGCCGTGCCGACTACCGGGCCAAGGTCGCGGCGGCGGCAGCGAGGCTGGTGCGCGAGCGGTATCTTCTGCCGGACGATGCCAAGGCCTATGTCGCGCGGGCGGCGCTGGTCTCGCCGAAGCTGATCCCTTCCCCTTGAACCTCCTCGCCGCGGCACTTGCGGCCAGGCTGGCGACGGGCTTCCTGCTCGGCCACTCGGCGCCGGTGGCGCTTGCGATCACGGGAACGGAAGCGGCGGCGAACCTGGCGCTGCACAGCCAGATCGCGGCGCCGTTCGTGCGGCGCGGAACAACGATGCTGCTGGCAACGCATGCGGCGCACGGCGCAACCATTGCCTGCGTCGCCGCGCCCGCCGGCACGATCGGGGCGGTGCGCGGCGTGAATATCGGGGTCGCGGTCAAGAGTGTCGCGGTTCTGCTCGATGCACGCTAGCACCGCGTGCCCGATGCCCCGGCCGCCTGGGCCGCGCTGGCGCGGGCGGGCATCCGGTTCGCGAACTGGGAGAATTGTGGGGTGAAGCTGGAGGGCCCGCCCTCGCCCGCCTCGCAGCTTGTGCCCGACGCGCACGGTGCCAGCGACGACATCGCGGACGGCAATCCCGGCACCACCTACCGGCCGGTGCCGCGCCATTACGACAGCGCGACGATCGCGGCGATGCTCAGCCGGCGGGGCTACCGGCTGCACGGCCTGTCGATCCACCTCGCGATCTTCGCCGATGGCACGCGCCGGGCGCTGGTGATGCAGGGCCTCGTGAACCGGGGCCTGGTGAACCGGGGCCTGGTGAACCGGGGCCATGTGCCGCGGCAGTCGGCCGGGGCGCGGCCAGGCTTCATCGCCCTGTACCTGGAGAAGTGATTCAGCGCAGCGGACGGCCGGGGATGGATTGCGCGCCGTGCCGCGCGTCCCAGCGGTCCTGCACCGCCTGCAGCACCCGCATCGCCGGCAGCACCGAGGCGCCGGTCACCGCCGGCATGCGGCGCTCGCGCACCGCATCGAGGAAATCATGGGTGACGCGCGCACAATTGGTCTGCTCGTCCTCGATCGCCACCGTGCCCGAAGCGGTGCGCATTGTGCCGGCGAGAATGTCGAAGGCATAGGTGTCGCGGTCGGTCACGATCAGCTTGTCGTAATAGCGGTATTGCGCGTGGTAGGAGCCGTGCACCAGCAGCGTCTGGTCCGCCTCGGTCTCCACCAGCACCGTGCACTCCATCGGCGTGCCCGTCACCTCGTGCAGCGCGCCGAGATGGCTCTGCACGGAGCGGATCGGCGCGCCGTCGAACAGGAACATGCCGAGATCGACGAAATGGCAGAAATGGTGCCAGAGGATGTTGTCCACCCAGCTGCGCCGGTAGCCGGTGGCACCGATATTCACCAGGCGCTTGATGAAGAACCGGCCGGCGATATGGCGGATATGTTCCTCCCCCGAAGCGATGCGCGCGCGCAGGGCCTCGCGCTCGCGGCGGAAGCGCATCGGGTGGCAGAGGCCCCAGGGCACGCCGGCCCGCTCACCGGCCGCCACCACGCGCATCGCGCCGTCGAGGCTCATCGCGACCGGGATTTCCAGCAGCAGCGGCTTGCCCGCCTCCAGGCAGGCGACGGCCTGCGCCTCGTGCGCCTCGGAGGGCGTGGCGAGGATCACCGCGTCCACCGCGGGGTCGGCCAGCGCCTCCCCGAAATCGGTGGTGCATCGGCGATAGCCATAGCGCGCGGCGAACTCCGCCGTCGGCTCCGCACGGCGCCCCACCAGCAGGTAGGGCACACCGCCGCGCGCCGCCAGCGCCTCGGTGTGCCAGACGCCCATCATGCCGTAGCCAACCATCGCGATGTTCATGCCCGCACCCTGTCGCCAAAACGCCGCGCCGGAAAGAGGTGCGCGCCGGTGCCGGGCGCCGTCGGGTGCCTTGCTCTAGCGCCCGGTCCAGGCGGCGGTGTCGATCCGCTGGGCCCCGATCTGGACGAAACGCCCCCCGGTTGCGTCGGCCTCGCGTTCCTCGGCGAGCCGCATCGCGTTGAGCGGCAGCAGCACCGCGATACCGGTCATCAGCCCGCTTGGTATCCACAGCATGAGGCCGCCCAGGATCTGGTCGCTGGCCGGGCTCGCCCAAGGTAACCGGCCGCACAGATCATAAAACCCGTACAGCGCCCGCGTGGTAAAAGCGATGTACCCGCCGACCGGCATCACCGGCAGCATCACCGCGAAGATCAGGAGCATCCGGGTGAGGTAGGAGAGCCCGGCTTCGGCGGGTGGCCGCGGGTCCAGCACCAGGCACCAGAACAGCACGCCATCGGCCGCGACGGTGATGTTCATGGCGTCGAACACGCGCCAGTCGAGCATCATGCGAAACACCACCGCCGGCACCACCTGTCCGGCGAACAGCAGGATGAACACCAGCACCGCCATCCCCGGCCACTGGAAGAAGCGCAGCACGGCACGGGGCGCAGGGGCACTCAGCCAGCGCCGCACCACGGCCGGCAGGCCCTCGCGCAGCGGCCCCAGCGGCCATGACAGCGCCACCAGCAACGGGCCGAAATCATGCAGCACGAATTGCTGCGCCTGGGTGGCGACGAAAAGATGCTCGGCCAAATAGGTAAACCGGGTCTGCACCACGGCGTAAATCGCGACCATCCCCGCGAGGTAGAGGCCCTGCCGCCAGGGCGCGGGCCGGTCGGCCAGCGCCATGCGCCAGACGCCACGGACATACCACAGGCAGGGCAGGGCGCAGCCGAGATACTCGATCCAGGAAAACTCCCACGGCCCCCAGACCGGCATCTCCGCCGGATGGACCGCGGAAAGCCAGGAGAGCGCGACGCCGAAAACGACCACCAGAAAGTCCACGGGAAACCCTTCGCCACCGGCACGTCCCATTGGCACGTCCCTTTAGCGCAGCCGGACGCACGGTGACAGGCCGCGGCAGAATGCCGCCCAGGCTAGGGCTCAGGCGGCGGCGACGCGCCCGGTTGCCGCGTCGAAATAGGCGCTGACGAGGGTGATCTGGCTGCCGGCAACGCGCCCGGCGATCACCTTCGACGACTGGAACAGCATCGCCGCCTGGACCAGCGCGTTGACGCGCGCGGTGATCGCCGGGTCGCCACGGCCCTCATAGACGGCACGGGCGAGGGCCGCGTAGGGGCCGGGCCTGCCGAACTCGGGCCTGGCCTTGATCGCGGCGGCGATCGTGGCGCAGCCGGAGTGGGCGAGCACCAGCACCGCCACGGCGCCCTGGCCGGAGACCGCGTATTCCAGCGTTGCCACGGCACCCGGCGTCACGACGTTGCCCGGCGTCTTCACGGTGTGAACCTGGCCGATCGGCTGATCGAAGATCAGGTCCACGGGCGGCCCGAGATCGGTGCAGGCGAGCACGGCGGCAAACACCGGCTGCTGGCTGACCGTGCCCTCGCGCAGGATCGTCGCGTCCTCGTCCAGCGTCTCGACATTGTTCGTGGCATAACGGTTGTTGCCGCGCAGCAGACGGCGGACCGCGGCCGCGGGCGAGGCTGGGCGCGACGCGGGCACGCCCTGCGCGTG
>JAJXXT010000166.1 GCA_021780935.1 Pseudomonadota bacterium | reverse complement strand
CGACGGCCTGCGCCGCGCGTTCGGTCGCGGCCGGCCCTGCGCATGAGTCTTTTCGCGGTCAGCGACCTTACGGTGACGGCGCGGCTCGGGAAGGGGAACGAGACCGTCTTCGCTCCGGTGCTGCGCGGCGTCAGCCTCACGCTCGACCGGGGCATGGTCCTCGGCATCGTCGGTGAATCGGGGGCCGGCAAGTCCATGCTCGGCCGTGCCATCGCGGACCAGCTGCCGGCGGGGTTCGCGATCGCGTCCGGGCGTATGGATTTCGCCCGGCGCAACATCCTCGCCCTCACGCCCGCCACCCGCCGCGCCATGCTCGGCCGCGACATCGCCTTCATCCCGCAGGACCCGATCGCGGCCCTGAACCCGGTCCGTACCATCTTCTCGCAACTGCGCGAGCACTTTGCCCAACTCGGCCTTCCCCGCCACCAGCACCGCGCCCGTGCCATCGAGGCGCTGGCGGAGGTGCAACTGCCGGATCCGGCGGACCTGCTCGGGTGCTTCCCGCATCAGCTTTCCGGCGGCATGTGCCAGCGCGTGCTTATCGCCATGGCCTTCGCGTCGCGTCCGCGCCTGATCGTCGCCGACGAACCCACCGCAGCACTCGATGCCCCGGTTCAGGCGCGCATCCTCGAGCTGATGGCCGCCCTGCAGCGCCGCGCCGGCACCGCGGTGCTGTTCCTCACCCGGGATCTGCGTCTCGCCACCGGCATCTGCGATCGGCTCGCGGTGCTCTATGCCGGCGCGGTGGTCGAGGAGGGCGGCGCCGCCTCCGTGCTCGCGCGCCCGCTCCATCCCTATACGCGCGCGCTGGAGCTCGCGAGCCCGTCGCCGGACATGCGCCGGGGACTGATGGTGCTGCCGGACCACATGCCCGGCCTCGCGGCGCTGGCGACGGCCAACGGCTGCCGTTTCGCGCCGCGCTGCCCGGTTCGCAGTGCCGGCTGCGCCGAGCGCGAGATCCCGCTCATCGGTGACGATCGCCGGGTCGCCTGCCAGTATCCGGAGCGCACGAGCCGTATCGTCCCTTCGCCGCCGCCACCGCCATTCCGGGCGAGCGCCGGCGAGGTGTTGCTGCAGGTCGACGGCCTCGCCCGACGCTTCCGTGTGGGCGGCCTGTTCCGCCGGCGCGAGATGTCCGCGCTCGAGGATGCCTCCTTCACACTGCGCGAGGGCGAGTTCCTCGGCGTCGTTGGCGCGAGCGGGAGCGGCAAATCGACCCTCGCGCGCCTCATCGTCGGCCTCGACCGCCCGACCGCGGGGCGCATCACGCTGGCCGGCGCGGACGTCACCAGGGGCGATGCCGCCGCACGCCAGATCCGGCGCGCCAACCTGCAGATGGTCTTCGCGGACCCGGCTTCGGCGCTCAATCCGCGCCGGCGCATCGGGTCGATCATCACCCAGGCGCTGGAGGCCGCCCACCGTCCGGCGGTCGAGCGCGAAGCCGTCGCCGCCGAGCTGATGCGCGCCATGGGGCTCGACCCGGAGCTGGTCGCGCGCCTGCCCGGCCAGCTTTCGGGAGGTCAGCGCCAGCGCGTCAGCATTGCCCGCGCCCTGGCTGCCCGCCCCCGCCTCCTCGTTGCCGACGAGATCGTCGCCGGCTTCGACGTTGCGATCCAGGCGCAGCTTCTGGCCCTGCTCGCGAGGCTGCGTGCCAGCGGCATCGCGCTGATCTTCATCTCGCACGACCTCGCCGTCGTACGCCATCTCTGCGATCGCGTCGTCGTGATGCAGGCTGGCCGCATCGTTGAGGCGGGCGAGACGGAGCGCGTCTTCACCAGGCCCCAGGCGGACTACACCCGCGAGCTGCTCGCCGCCGCCCCGCCCGACATCGGCCCTCCGGCCCCTACGCTGCTCGCCATCCCGCCTCCTTCAGGATAGGCAGCACGCCATCGAGGAAGGCGGGCAGCTCGCTCTCGTAATTGACGAAGCTGATCGTGGTGCCGGCAAATCCCGCCTCGGCGAGCCGGATCATCTCCTCGGCGATGCGCCGCGCCGTGCCCACCAGCGGATAGGTGCCCGCGCCGCCCGCAAAGCGCTTGCGGTGCAGCTGGTATGCCTCGGCCTCGTGCGAGCCCGAGTATTTGGCCTTGGCGCCGATGTGGTGATCGACGCCCGCCGTGTCTTCCATCGCGACCGCGTAATGTTCGTAGTAGGCTTCGGCCTGTGCCTGCGTCGGCCGGCACACCACATGGCACGTGGCGAGCACGCCAACCTCGCGCCCGGCCCTTGCCGCGCGTCCCCTGATGTCGGCGATCTGCTCGCGCCCCTTCGGGATGTCGACGAAGCTGGTCAGCAGGGCGTCGGCAGCGTTCGCCGCGAAGTCCCGCCCGGGCGGCGAGAACGCGGCATTGACCGTGAGCGGCCGCGGGCGCTGCACCGGCAGCGGCTTGCCCGTGACGTTCCTGAGTTCGTAGAACTGACCTGAATAGTCGAACGCGGCCTCGCCAGCATGGATGCGCGAGACGATCTCGAACCACTCGCGCCCCTGCGCGTAGCGGTCTTCGATCGGCGGCAGCCCGAACATGCCGAACTCCTCGGGGTTCCAGCCGCAGACGATGTTGAGCCCGGCGCGCCCGTGCGACTGGTGGTCGATTGTTGCCAGCGCCTTGGCCGCGAAGACCGGGTGCACCATCGGCACATGCACGGTCGAGAACAGCGTGATCCGCTCGGTGATGGCCGCGAGGCCGGCAGCGAAGGTCAGCGTCTCGTAGCTGAGCTCGCGCGAGTTCATCTCCCCGCCGAACCCTCTCCAGCGCGCGATCGGCAGGAAGAAATCGAGCCCCGCGCGGTCTGCCATGCACGCGACCCGGGCGATCGCGTCCCACTGCGCGGCCCAGCGTTCCGGCACGCGCGTGAGCGTCAGGCCGCCATCGGCGTTGGCCGAGAACACGCCGATCTTGAAGCGGTTGGCGTTCCATGACGGATGGTTCATGCGGAAATCCTCCTGGCCCGCGGCGGCGCGCGCCGGCGGCGGGTATTTCAACCATAAAATATCTCGACCGCGCCAGCCCGCCGTCTCCGGCGCCGCCTATCCGCGGGCCAGATGCCGGCTCACAAAGGCGCGGCACCGGTCGGTCTGCGGGTGGCGGAAGATCTGCTCCGGCGGGCCCTCCTCGCCGACGATTCCCGCGTCGAGGAACACCGCCCGGGTCGAGACCTCCGCCGCGAAGCTCATCTCGTGGGTGACGATCAGCATCGTCCGCCCTTCCTCCGCCAGCCCGCGGATCACCCGCAGCACTTCGCCCACCAGCTCCGGGTCGAGGGCCGAGGTCGGTTCATCGAACAGCAGCGCCTTGGGCCGCATTGCCAGCGCGCGCGCGATGGCCGCGCGCTGCTGCTGCCCGCCGGAAAGCTGGGCCGGCCAGGCGTCGCGCTTGTCGGCGAGCCCGACCTTTTCGAGCAACGCCTCCGCCTCGGCGACGCATTCCGCCCGCGGGCGCTTCTGCACATGGACCGGTGCCTCGACCACGTTGCCGAGCACGGTGCGGTGCGGCCAGAGATTGAAGCTCTGGAACACGAAGCCGAGTTCGGAGCGCACCCGCTGCACCTGGCCGATGTCGCGCGGCAGGCGCCTGCCGCCGCGCTCGACCAGCGCCAGCACCTCGCCCGCGATCGCCACATCCCCGGCATCCGGGATCTCGAGCAGCGGAAAGCAGCGCAGCAGGGTGCTCTTGCCCGAGCCGCTGGCCCCGACGATCGACACCACCTCGCCCTCGCGCGCCGCGAGCGAGACGCCGCGCAGCACCTTGTTGGCGCCGAACTTCTTCTCGACGCCGATCGCCTCGATCACCACCGGCTTCGCCGCCTCTGTCGCGCTTCCTGACGTCACGCCCTGCTCCCCGCTGGCGACAGCCATGTTTCCACCAACCAGACCCCGCGCGTCAGCAGCACGATCAGCACCAGGTAGATCGCGCCGGCGCACGAGAGCACCTCGATGGCGCGATACGTCTCCGAAACGAGCGCATAGGCGATGCCGCTCACTTCCATCAACGTCACGATCGAGGCCAGGGAGGTCGACTTCACCATCGCGATAAGCTCGTTGCTGTAGGCCGGCAGTGCCTGGCGGATCGCCAGCGGCAGCACCACGCGCCGCAGCAGCATCACCCTCGACATGCCCACGGCGCGGCCCGCCTCGATCGCGCCGCTGGGCACCGATGCGAGCCCGCCGCGCAGGATCTCGCTGGTGTAGGCGGCGGTGTTCAGCGCCAGTGAGAGGATCGCACAGAACGTCGGGTCGCGCAGCGCCGGCCAGGCGAAGCTGTCGCGGACCGCCGCGAACTGCCCCAGCCCGTAATAGATGAAGAACATCTGCAGCAGCAGCGGCGAGCCGCGGAAGACGAAGACATAGAACGAAACCAGCACCGCGGCGATGCGCGAGGCCGAACGCGCCAGCGCCATCGCCACCGCCAGCAGCGCGCCCGTCGCGACCGATAGCGTCACCAGCTCGATGGTGAGCGGCAAGCCGCCGAGCAGCTTGCGCGTCACGCCGAACAGGAAGGCGAGCTCCGCCATCATGCGCGCTGTTTGCGCGCCATGCGCTCCCCATGCGCCACCCGACGCTCGACGCCCATGAACACCCCGCCCGAGACCGTGGTCAGCGCCAGGTACAGCGCGAACCCGGCGATGGTGAAATCGAAGGGCAGCTGCGTCGATCCGGAGGCGACGTTGACCTGGCGCATCAGCTCGGCCAGCCCGGTCACCGAGACCAGGGCGGATTCCTTGAGCACCTGCTGCCAGACATTGCCCATCCCCGGCAGCGCGAAGCGCAGCGCCCGTGGCGCGATGATCCGCCGCAGCATCAGCAACCGCCCCATCCCGATCGCCCGTGCCGCCTCGATCTCGCCCCTGGGGATGGCGAGATAGCCGCCGCGCAGCACCTCCGTCTGATAGGCGCCGGTCACCAGGCCGATCGCGATCGTGCCAACCATGAACCCGTTCAGCCCGAAGAACCCGGTGGCACCGAACAGATGCGCGATGGCACCGATCATCTGTCCGCCACCGAAATAGAACAGATAGATCACGAGGAGGTCCGGCACCCCGCGCAGTACCGTGGTGTAGACATCGATCATCGCGCGCACCGCCCGGCCACCGGAGAGCCGTCCCCAGGCACACAACGCGCCGATCGCAAGACCGAGCAGATAGGCGCAGACCGAGAGGGCCAGCGTCATCGCGGCCCCCTCGAGCAGCGTCCCACCCCAGCCCGTGGGCCCGAAGCCCACGAGCCGAAGCGCGTTACCCATCAGTCTTCTCGTCGCGCAAAGACGCGAGCGCCCTTCACGACGCCGGGCTGATGTCCACCTTGAACCATTTCAGCGATAGCTTCTTGATGGTTCCGTCCTTGATCGCCGCGTTGATGGCCTTGTCGAACATCGCCTTGAGCTCGGGGTCGGATTTGCGCATGCCCACCCCGGTGCCCTGCCCGAGCAGCCCGCCCGTGAACCGCGGTCCGACCTCGACGAAAGCGTTGCCGCCCGGCCGGCCGAGCGTCGATACGAAGTAGGCGGTCGAGGCCAGCGCCGCGTCGATGCGTCCGGCGGCGAGGTCGAGGTCGTGTTCCTGCGTCGTCTTGTAGCTGCGGATGGTCACCGTGTCCTTCAGGTACTTGTTGAGCAGGTTGAGCTGGATCGTCGCCACCTGCACCCCCACCGTCTTGCCCTTCAGGATCGGCTTGATCGCGGCGAAGGCCTTGTCCGCCGCGGTCTTGTCGTCGAGCGAGACCGCAAGCCCGGTATCCGGCATCGTCGCCAGCGGGCCGCCTTTCTTCACCAGGAAGACGGTCGGCGATTGCGAATAGTTGCGCGAGAAAGCGATCACCTTGAGCCGCGCCGGCGTGATCGACATGCCGTCCATGATGGCATCGAACTTGCCGGCGTTCAGCGCCGGGATCATGCTGTCCCAATCCTGCGCCACCCAGGTGCAGGTGATCTTCATGCGCGCGCAGAGGTCGTTGCCGAGGTCGATCTCGAACCCGATCAGCTTTCCGTCCGGCGCATGCATGTTGTAGGGCGCGTAGGCACCCTCGGTCGCGATGGTGATGTGCTTGTAGCTCTTGGCCAACGCTGCCGCAGGGGCTAGCGCCGGCGCCGCGAACAGGATCGCGGCCGCCAGGGGGCGGAGGAAACGCATCGATGGAACTCCCGGTTCGTTGTGCGCTGTACGTTAGCGCAGTGTAAGTTAGCCGTAATTTTTCTACCAACGGCAACCCCACGCCGCGACTTTCCCGCCGCATGGGTCCGGTGACGTCGTCGCGTCAGCGCGCGGCCGCCGCGTTGTCGCCTTTCGGTCCGCCATTCACGGCAGGTGGACATCCGGGCGAGCCCCGGGCCGCCTGCCCTCAAACCTCGACGTAGCGAGCCGCGTAGTTCACCGGGAAGCTGACTGAGCGCGCGATGAAGCAATACTGGCCGATCTCGTGGTGCAGCGCGTCGGCGCGAGCGAGGTCTGCGCCGCGCGCGAGCCGGATGGTCGGCCGCAGCACCGCGCGCAGGAACCGTCCCTCGCCGCGCGCCCCGCTCTCGCCAATGCCGAGCGGCGTATCCTCGTAGCCGTGCACGACGATGCCGGCCTCGCTGGCGAGGTGGAGGTACCAGAGCATGTGGCAGGCCGCGAGGCTTGCGAGCAGCAACTCTTCGGGGTTGTGCCTGGCCGGGTCGCCGCCGAGCGCCGGATCGTTCGAGCCTTCGACCAACGGTTTGCCGGGCGAGGCGATGTGCCAGGAGCGGTCGTAGGCGCGGTAATGCCGCGTGCCCTCGCCGCGATCCCCGGTCCAGACGATCGCTGTCGCGAATTCGTGCCCCTTGGCCATCGCCACCCCCGAATGTATACAGAGATACATGTATACATTCGGGCGGTACCCGCCGCAATGCCGCAAGCTCGGCCGATGACACCCGATGCCATCGCTGCCCAGCTGCGGGCCGATCTGATGGCGGGAACGCTGCGCCCGGGCGACGATCTTGCGCAAGGGGCGCTGGCCGAACGGTTCGGCGTCAGCCGCATCCCGGTGCGCGACGCGCTGCGCATCCTCGCCGGCGAAGGTCTCGTCGCGATGGCGGCGAACCGTGGCGCCCGCGCCATCAGCCTCACGCCCGCCGAGGTGGCGGAAATCTATGACCTGCGGATCCTGCTCGAAGTCGATGCGTTGCGTCGCGCCGCTCCGGCCCTCACCCCGACCGCGTTCGCCGCGATCGAACGCATCCGCCGCAAATCGGAGCTCGATGCCGCCGGACCCGACTGGTCAGCCGGCGACTGGGCTTTCCACCGCGCGCTCTATCAACCGGCCGGGCGCCCGCGCCAGCTCGCGCTGATCGAATCGCTCCGCCACACCTGCCGTCTGTTCATCGCCGCCTACGCGGCCATGCCGGCGAAGCGGCGGCGCTGGCTTGATGAGCATCGCCGCATCGTGGCCTGCCTGCAGCGCGGCGAAACCGAACCGGCGGTCGGCCTGCTCCGCGACCACCTGCGCGCCGCGGCCAGCCACCTCCTCGAGCGGATGCGGGGCCAGCGAGCCGGCCGGGTTGGATAGGGTGGGGGGCTATGCTATACGCTCCGCATGACCCACACGATCCGCGATAAGGCGAAGCTGCTCGCGCGTGTCCGCCGCATCCGCGGCCAGGTCGACGCCATCGAACGCGCCCTGCAGTCCGAGGCCGGCTGCGAACGGGTTATGCACATCATCGCCGGCATGCGCGGCGCCACCGCTGGCCTGATGGCCGTGGTGGTGGCGGACCATGTCCGCTCCCATCTCGTCGATCCTGCCAAGCACCCCGGTGCGCTCGATACGCAAGCGGCCGACCAGCTCCTCGACGTTGTTCGTACCTACCTGCGCTGAGGTCAGCATGAGTGAACCCGACGCCGCCGCGCTGTTGCATTCGCACAGCTTTCTCGCCGAAGGCCATGAGCGCAACGAGCGCCGCGCCTGGGCGGTGATCGTGCTCTGCACGGCGATGATGATCGCCGAGATCGTTGGCGGCCTGCTTTTCGGGTCCATCGCGCTGGTCGCCGACGGCCTGCACATGAGCACGCACGCCGGCGCCCTCCTCCTCGCGGCGCTGGCCTATACCTATGCCCGCCGCCATGCCGAGGACCCGCGCTTCACCTTCGGCACCGGCAAACTCGGCGATCTCGCCGGCTTCACCAGTGCCATCATCCTCGTGATGGTCGCGCTGCTGATCGGTTATGAGGCGATCTCTCGCCTTTTTGTTCCTGTTCCGATCCATTTCCGCGAGGCGATCCCGATCGCCGCCGTCGGCCTCGTGGTCAACCTCGCCAGCGCCTGGCTGCTCGGCGGCGGCCACCATCACGCGCACCACCAGCACGGCGATGCCGGCCACCACGACGACGATCACGACCACGGCCACCATGGTCACGGCGATGCGCATCACCATGATCATGGGGACCACCACGATCATCACCACGACCACCAGCACCACCGCCATTTCACGCGCGACAACAACATGCGCGCCGCCGTCGTGCACGTCATCGCGGATGCGGCGGTCTCGGTGTTCGTGATCCTGGGCCTGGTGCTTGCCCGCGTCTTCGGCTGGCTATGGATGGACCCGCTCGTCGGTATCGTCGGCGCGCTGGTGATCGCGAGCTGGTCCTACAGCCTCATTCGCGATACCGGCGCCATCCTGCTCGACATGAACCCGGATCAGGCCCTCGCGGGGGAGTTGCGCCGGATCATCGAGGACGATGGCGACCAGCTTGCCGATGTGCATCTCTGGCGTCTCGGCCCCGGCCACCTCGGCGCCATCATCAGCGTCGCCACGTCCGAGCCGCGCACCCCCGCCGACTACCGCGCCCGGCTGGCGGCGTTCCGCTCGCTGTCGCACCTCACGATCGAGGTGCATCGCGTCGAGGTCTCGACCTGAAAATCGGCGCTACGGCCGGCGAAGAGGCGAAGCTGCGTTTCCCCAGTCGATGCCGTCGCTAACGGGTTGCCGTCGCCAATTTCTGCGCCGCCACCGAGGGGTCGGCCAGCAGCGCGGCATCCACCGGCTGGCGTGCCTTGATCAGCGCCTGCGCCGCCCGGATCTCGCGCGCGGCGCCCACGCCCTCGGCACCGATCAGGCGGCCGGCCTCGTCGAGGTGAAACGCGGTGAAGCTCGCCGCTCCCAGCTCGCCGCGCCAAATCGTGCGCACGCCCTCGCGCGGCAGCCCCGCCACCTGCAGGTTCAGCCCGAGCTGGTCGGTCCAGAACCACGGCACATCGTCATACGGCGCGGGCGTGCCGGCCATCGCCCGGCCGGCGGCGATCCCGTGGTTTTGCGCGTGCCGCCAGGTTTCCAGCACCATCTGGCGTCCGAACAGCGGATGCACGAACGCGGCGATGTCTCCCGCGGCGAAAATTCCGGGCACGCTCGTCGCCGTCGTCGCGTCCACCGGCACCGCACCGGCGCAGACGATCCCGGCACTCTCCGCCAGGGCGGTGTCGCGCACGATCCCGATCCCGGCGATCAGCACGTCCGCCGCCACCGCGAAGCCGCCGCAGATCACCCGGCCGGGCTCGAGCGCATGCACCACGGCGCCGAGCCGCAGCTGCACACCTGCGGCCTCGTGCCGCTCGCGCATGAACGCCGCCAGCGGTGCGGACAGCACCCGCCCCATCACCCCGTCCGCCGCCTCGATCACGGTGACCTCGCAACCGCGCGCCCGCGCCGAGGAGGCGATTTCGAGCCCGATCACCCCCGCGCCGATGCACGCGACGCGCGTCCCCGCCACCAGCAGCGCCCGGATCGCCGCCGCGTCCTCATAGGTTCGCAGCAGCAGCGCATGTTCTCCGCCCGGAACCGCGAGCGCTCGCGGCCGGCCGCCGGTCGCGATCAGCAGCTTCTCCCACGCCAGCGCCCGCCCGTCGGCAAGCACTGCCTCCCTCGCGGCCGCCCGGATCGCCTCGACCCTGACGCCGGGCATCGTCGCGATGCCGCGCTGCGCCAGCTTTTCGGGCGAGAAAAGCAGTTTTGGCGGCGGCAGCGTCGGCGCCAGCAGCGCTTCCTTCGACAGCGGCGGACGCTCGTAGGGGAGATGCTCCTCCGCGCCGATCAGCGTGATCGGCCCCTCATATCCGGCCTCCCGCGCCGCCATGGCCGCGTTGCCGCCGGCCTGTCCCGCCCCCACGATCACGATTCCAGGCATCGATCCCCTCCAGGCTTTGATCGCCCTCGCGAGAAACACAGGCGACAGAACTCGCGGTGGCGAGCAAACTACATGCCACGATTCGCAGCGAAAGAGGGCGTGTATGAGCGGGTGGACGAAAGTGGCAA
>JAJXXT010000146.1 GCA_021780935.1 Pseudomonadota bacterium | reverse complement strand
GGTCGAGCAGCGAGCCGCGCGGCGGGGTGGGGCCGGAGCCGGAGGGCAGCGGCGGGGCGGGTGCGGGCTGGCGTGGCGGGTCGGCGAAGGGGCGTGCGACCGGGCCCGTCGACGCGGCACCGGGCGCGGAGAGCGGTGCCACGGCCGACGTCGAGAAGGCCGCGAGTGAAACCGGCGAGAGCATGAGGGGCAGTCTGCGACGCACGGGGTTTCCGATTCGTGAACGGAGAACCGAGTTGGCACGCTGGATCCATCTTTGTCGAGAAAGATTCGGTTAACCATCGTCGGCGCGGCCGGCGCGCCTCAGTCGGTCAGCGCCGCGACGCCCGGCAGCGTCTTGCCCTCCAGCCACTCCAGAAACGCGCCGCCGGCGAGCGAGACATAGCCGAACTTTTCCGCCACGCTCGCGTGTTTCAGCGCCGCGACGGTGTCCCCACCGCCGGCGACGCTTAGCACCGGTGCGGCAGCAACGGCCCGGGCCAGCGCGGTCGTACCGGCATCGAAGGGCGGTGTCTCGAAGGCGCCGAGCGGGCCGTTCCACAACACGGTCTTCCAGCCGGCGAGTGAGGCGATCAGCGCCGCGACGCTGGCCGGGCCGATATCGAGGATCATCGCCTCCTCCGGCACCGAGTCGATACCGACCACGCGGGTGGGCGGGTTGGCGCGGAACTCGGTGGCAACCACCGCATCGACCGGCAGCAGCACCGCGCAACCGCGCGTCGCGGCGCTGGCCAGGATCGCGCGGGCCGTGGTGTGCAGATCGGGCTCCTGCAACGACCGCCCGACCGGCCGGCCCGCCGCCGCGAGAAACGTGTTGGCCATCGCACCGCCGATCACCAGCGCATCCACGCGGGCGACGAGGTTGGCGAGCAGCTCCAGCTTGGTGGAGACCTTGGCGCCGCCGATGATGGCCGCGACCGGCCGCTCGGGGTGCTCAAGGGCCCGGGTCAGGGCTTCGATCTCGGCCTGCATCAGCCGCCCGGCGCAGGAGGGCAGAAGATGCGCCACCCCCTCAGTGCTCGCATGTGCGCGGTGGGCGGCGGAGAAGGCGTCGTTGACGAACAGGTCGGCGTTGGCGGCGAGTGCCTTCGCGAACGCAGGATCGTTCGCCTCCTCACCGGCGTGAAACCGCGTGTTCTCCAGCACCAGCACGCCGCCGGGCGCGAGCGCCGCGACGGCGGACGCCGCCGCCTCGCCCACGCAATCGGGGGCGAAGGCAACGGGGTTGGCGAGAGCGGGTACCATCGCCGCCGCGATCGGGGCGAGCGACATCGCGGGAACCACCCTGCCCTTCGGCCGGTCGAAATGGCTCGTGACGATGACGCGCGCGCCCTTCCCCGCCAGCTCCAGGATGGTCGGAAGCACCGCATCGAGCCGCGAGGGGTCGGTGATCGCGCCGTCCCGGGTCGGCACGTTGAGGTCGGCGCGCAGCAGCACGCGCCGCCCGGCGACGGCGACGGCATCGAGCGTGCGCAGCATGCTCAGAGCTTGCCGAGCAGGGCGGCGGTGTCGCTCATGCGGTTCGAGAAGCCCCACTCGTTGTCGTACCAGGCGAGCACGCGGGCCAGCGCGCCGTCCACCACCGCGGTCTGGGTGGCGTCGAAGGTGCTGCTCTGCGGTGCGTGGTTGAAGTCGGTGGAGACCAGCGGTGCCGTGTTGTAGCCGAGGATGCCCTTGAGCCGGCCCTCCGCGGCCTGCTGCATCGCGGCGTTGATCGCCTCCTTCGTCGCCGGCTTCTCCAGCACCGCGTCGAGCGAGACCAGCGAGACGTTGGGCGTGGGCACGCGGATCGCCGTGCCGTCGAGCTTGCCCTTCAGCGCCGGCAGCACCAGGCCGACGGCGCGGGCCGCACCGGTCGAGGTCGGAATCATCGAGACGGCGGCCGCGCGGGCGCGGTGCAGGTCGCGATGCAGCGAATCCTGGAGGTTCTGGTCGCCGGTATAGGCGTGGATCGTCACCATATAGCCGCGGGCGATGCCGAAGCTCTCGTGCAGCACCTGCGCCACCGGGGCGAGGCAGTTGGTGGTGCAGGAGGCGTTGGAGACGATGGTCATCGCCGGCGTCAGCACATCGTGGTTGACGCCGTAGACGATGGTCGCATCGACGCCGTCGGCGGGGGCCGAGACCAGCACGCGGCGGGCGCCAGCGGTGATGAGCTGGGCGGCCTGCTCACGCTTGGTGAAGATGCCGGTGCATTCCATCGCGACATCGACGCCGGCGAACGGCACCTTCGCGGGGTCGCGCTCGGCGCTGACCGCGATCGGGCCCCAGCTGCGCCCGCCCTGGCGGATGAGGAGGCTGCTGCCGTGCACCTCGACCTCGGCGGGGAAGCGGCCATGCACGCTGTCGTAGCGCAGCAGATGGGCGTTGGTCTCGACCGAGCCGAGATCGTTGATGGCGACCGGCACGACGTCGGTGCGGCCGCTCTCGATGATGGCACGCAGCACGAGGCGGCCGATGCGGCCGAAGCCGTTGATGGCGATCCTGACGGTCATAGCGTGGTTTTCCTCAGCTTCGTTGGTGGCACGCGGATGGGCGGGCGGGTTCTAGCCGGTTCGTTCCGCCCTCGCGCGTCATCTCTCGTCAAGGGAGGATTGCCCGTTGCGCGGGGCCGTTGCGGGGGGGGTGTCAGGCGCCAAGCCGGCGGCGGACGGCGGCGGCCAGCGCCTCCGCGGTCAGGCCGAAATGGCGGTAGAGCTGTTCAAAGGGGGCGGAGGCGCCGAACCGGTCGAGGCCGAGGAACACGCCGTCGCTGCCCAGCACACGCTCCCAGCCGAAGCTGCTCGCCGCCTCGATGCCCAGGCGCGGCGCGCTGCCGAGCACGTTGTCGCGCCAGGCCGGGTCCTGGGCGAAGAACAGCTCCCAGCAGGGCAGCGAGACCACGGCGACGTCGATGCCCTCAGCCGCCAGCGCGGCGCGGGCGGCAAGCGCGATCGTCACCTCGCTGCCGGTTGCGACGAGGGTCGCGGCACGGGCAGCGGCGTCGGCCAGCACATAGCCACCGCGGGCGCTGCGGTTCTCGGCGCAGTCGGTGCGCAGCGGCGGCAGCGACTGGCGGCTCAGCACCAGGGCCGAGGGGCCGTCGGCGCGGCGTAGCGCCAGCTCCCAGCACTCGGCGGTCTCCACCGCGTCGGCGGGGCGGAAGACGAACATGTTGGGCATCGCCCGCAGCGAGGCGAGGTGCTCGATCGGCTGATGCGTCGGCCCGTCCTCGCCGAGGCCGATGGAATCATGCGTCAGCACGTGGATGGCGCGCTGGCGCATCAGGGCCGCGAGGCGCAGCGCCGGGCGCATGTAGTCGGTGAAGACGAAGAACGTGCCGCCATAGGGGATGAGGCCGCCATGCAGCGCCATGCCGTTCATCGCCGCCGCCATGCCGTGCTCGCGCACGCCCCAGTGAATGTAGCGGCCGGCGTAGTCGCCGGGCTTCACGATCCCCATGCCCTTGACCAGCGTGAGGTTGGAGCCGGTGAGGTCGGCGGAGCCGCCGGCCAGTTCCGGCACCGCGGGGACCAGCGCCTCGAGCACCTTTTGGCTCGCCTGGCGGGAGGCGAGCTTCGGCTTGGCGGTCGCGAACTCGGCGCGCAGGCCGGCCAGCGCCTCATACGCGGCCTCGGGCAGGCGGCCGGCCACGACACGCTCGAACTCGGCACGCTGCGGGTGGTTGGCGAGTCGCTTGAGCCAGGCGCGACGAGCCGGCGCGCCGCGCATGCCGCGCTGGCGCCAGGCCTCGGCGATGTCCTCCGGCACCTCGAAGGGCGGATGGTTCCAGCCCAGCGCCTGTTTCGCCAGGCCCGCCTCCTGCGCGCCCAGCGCCGAGCCATGGCTGGCGGCCGTGCCGGCCTTGGTCGGCGCGCCGAAGCCGATGACGGTGCGGCAGGCAATCAGCGTCGGCTTGCGCGAGCGCTGCGCGTAGGACAGCGCGGCGGCGACGGCGGCGGGGTCGTGCCCGTCGACGCGCCGCGTCGCCCATCCGGCGGCGGAAAAGCGGCGCAGCGTGTCCTCGGTGTTCGCGAGGTCGGTGCTGCCATCGATGGAAATGCCGTTATCGTCCCACAGCACGGCGAGGCGGGCGAGGCGCAGATGCCCGGCAATGGCGATCGCCTCGTGGCTGATCCCCTCCATCAGGTCGCCGTCGCCGGCGATGACCCAGGTGCGGTGATCGACCAGGCTGCGGCCGAAGCGGGCCGCCAGCATGCGTTCCGCGAGCGCCATGCCGACGGCGGTCGCCAAGCCCTGGCCGAGCGGGCCGGTGGTGGTCTCGATCGCCGGATGTTCACCGAACTCCGGGTGGCCGGCGGCGGTGGAATGCAGCTGGCGGAAGCGGCGCAGCACGTCCGCGTCCATGCCGGCATGGCCGGTGAGGTGCAGCAGCGCGTAGAGCAGCATCGAGCCATGGCCAGCGGACAGGACGAAGCGGTCGCGGTCCGGCCAGCTTGGGTCCGCGGCATCGAATTTGAGGAAGCGCGACCACAGCACGGTCGCGGCGTCCGCCATGCCCATCGGCATGCCGGGATGGCCGGAATTCGCTGCCTCCACCGCGTCGATGGCCAGCGCGCGGATCGCGTCCGCGAGGTGGCGCTCCGGGGTCGCGGGGCGGGCGAGAATCGCCGCCTGAATGGCCTGGGCCGGGTTGTTGATCGTGTTATCGGCGAGGCTGGCCATGACGTCCCTTCGCGGCGAGGTGGGCGGGTCCGGAGCGGGTTGGTCGTAAAACCCACGGGTTGGTAGAGGCGGCTCGTCCCCAGGGCAAGACCGGTGGGGCAAGACCGATGGGGCAAGGAACGGCGGACGCAAGACCAGGGGCGGATGGCAGCATTGTGGCCGATCGCGCATTGGCCGCTTCCGGCGCGGTGGAGCCGATGCCATAAGCGCGGCGATGCGAATCCTCTACCATCTGCCGCTTTCGCCCTATTGCCGCAAAATCCGCCTGGTGCTGGCCGAGAAGCGTCTGCCCTTCGAGCTGCGCCAGGAGCGTGTGTGGGAGCGGCGCGACGAGTATCTGGCGATCAACCCGGCCGGCACCGTACCGGCGCTGGTGGAGGATAACGGGCTGGCGATCCCGGGCTCGGGCGTGATCATGGAATACCTGGAGGAGGCGTATCCCGACACGCCGCTGCTCGGTACCACGCTCGGCGAGCGCGTGGAGGTGCGGCGCCTGGTCGCGTGGTTCGACGAGATCTTCGACGGCGCGGTGACGCGCAACCTCAACGGCGAGAAATACTACAAGCGGATCTCCGGCATCGGCCAACCGGATGCGGCGGCGCTGCGCGCGGGCTATGCCAATCTGCGCGCGCACATGGAGCATCTGGGCTGGATGGCGGAGCAGCGGCGCTGGCTCGCGGGGCCGGGTATTTCGCTCGCGGATTTCGCGGCCGCGGCGCATGTCTCGGTGCTGGATTTCATGGGCGAGATCGACTGGGCGAAATATGCCTCGGCACGGGAGTGGTATGCGCGGATCAAGTCCCGCCCCTCTTTCCGTCCGCTGCTGGCCGAGCGTGTGCCGGGGTTCACACCGCCCGCGCACTACGCGGATCTCGATTTCTGACGATGCGCCTGCTGGTGTTCGGCGCCGGCTACACCGGACGCGCGATCCACGCGGCGGCCCTTGCGGCGGGGCATGATTCGCGGCTGGTGAGCCGCACGCCGGCGCCGGACATGGAAGGCTTCGACGACGTCGATGCGCGCGCGGCCGAGGCGCTGGTGGCGACCGCGCCACCGCAGAACCGTGCCGACCCCGTGCTGGTGGCGCACGGCCCAGCGATCGCGCGCGGGGCGTTGCGGCACGCGATCTACCTCTCCACCACCGGCGTCTATGGCGACTGCGCCGGCGCCTGGGTGGACGAGGCGAGCGAGCCGCGGCCGATGCAGACGCGCTCCGTGCAGCGGCTGGCGGTGGAGCGCGCGTGGGCGGCACTGGCGCCCGAGACAGGCGTGGATATCTGCCGCGTCGCCGGCATCTACGGGCCGGGGCGCTCGGCGATCGAGGAATTGCGCGCAGGGCGCGGGCGGCGCGTGGACAAGCCGGGCCATGTCTTCGGGCGCATCCACCGCGACGACATCGCGAAGGCGGTGGTGGCGGCGCTGGCCCGCCCGCCCGCGGGGCTGCGAGTGCTGCACCTCGCCGACGACGAGCCCGCCGAGCCGCGCGTCGTGGTGGAGGAAGCAGCCCGGCTGCTCGGGCTCGCGCCGCCGCCGTTGCTCCCGTTCGCCGAGGCGGCGCGTGCCATGTCGCCGATGGCACTCAGCTTCTGGGCGGAATGCCGGCGAATCTCCTCGGCCGCGACGCAGGCGGCGCTGGGCATCGCCTGGACCTATCCCAGCTATCGCGAGGGGCTGGCGGCGATCGCCCGCGATGCCATCACGGGCGATTAGGACGGCGAACGCTCAGACGGGGCGGACGTTCCAGGGATAGGGCGACATGCCCTGCAACACGCCAGTGATGCTGCGGCGGAACGCCGTCTTGCCATACCACTGGCCGACCATCACGCAGGCGACATCGGTCATCGCGACATGGGCGAGATCCTGCACGGCCTGCTTGCGCCCGCCGGCATCGGGCGCGGCGAGCCATTGCGCCACCAGCTTGCGCGCCTCGGCGTTGTCCCACCAGCCGAACCAGCCGCCATGCGTGCCGCGGCCGTTGATCAGCGGGTGCGTCGCGGGGGAGGACAGGACATAGGCGGAGCTGAAGGTGTGGAAGACGCTCCAGCCGCCCTTGTCGACCGGCGCCTGGCTGGAACGCCGCTGCACGACGGTGCCCCAATCCGTCTCCTGCAAATCGACGTTCATGCCGATCTTCTTGAGCGTGTCCGCGGTGACGATGCCGAGCGGGTTGATCTGGGGGAAGTCGGTCGGGTTGATGACGACGACCTTCTCGCCGTTATAGCCGGACGCCTTGAGCATTGTCGCCGCCGTCGCGAAATCGCCCCGCATCAGGTCCTTGTCGCGCTCCGAGTAGTAGGGCGTGCCATAGGGGTAGATGTCCGGGCTCACGCGCCAGAGCGACGGATCGGAGCCGAAGGTCGCGCGCATATAGTCCTGCTGGCGCACCGCCATCTCGACGGCGCGGCGCACCTTGACGTTGTCGAACGGCTTCTGCACCTGGTTCATGATCAGCTCGGACATGCGGCCCCAGGGCTGGTCGCGTTGCAGGTGGATGTTCCGGTCGCGCGCAAGCTGCGGCAGAAGGTCGGCGAGCGGCTGCTCCCACCAGTCGATTTCACCGCTTTGCAGCGCCGCACCGGCGGTCGCGGCATCCGGCAGGACGTGCCATTCGATGCGCGGGAAATAGGCGACTTTGCCGCCCGTCGCCCAGACGGGTGGCTCCGAGCGCGGCTTGTAGCGCTCGAACTTCTCGTAGACCACGCGGCTGCCGGAGACGTATTCGCTGGCGATGTATTTATACGGACCCGAGCCGACCATCTCCGTCACCTGCTTGTCGGCTGGCGTCGCTGCCAGCCGTGCGGGCATGATGAAGGGCACCGAGGAATCCGCCTTGCCAAGCGCATCCGGCACCAGCGCGAACGGGTGCTTGAGCTTCAGTTCGATCGTCGCGTCATCGGGCGCGTTCCACTGGTCGACGGCCGCCGCGAGCAACTGGCCGAACGGGTCGTTCACGCACCAGCGCCGGACCGAGGCGATGCAGTCCACCGCGCGCACCTTGCTGCCGTCGTGGAACAG
This sequence comes from Pseudomonadota bacterium, assembly GCA_021780935.1. The sequence continues at coordinate 36,330 of JAJXXT010000146.1, read as the reverse complement.
CAGCCCGTCGCGCAGCTTGATGTGCCAGGTGCGCCCATCGGCCGAAACATCGTGGCCCGCGGCCATCTGCGGCTTGGCGACGCCGTCGGGCCCCACGGAATAGAGCGTGTCGAAGACGTAGTAGCCGTGGTTGGAGGTGACGGTCGCGGTGGTGAAGACGGGGTCGAGCAGCGTAAGGTTCGCCTGCGGCACGAAGCGCAGCGTGACCGCCTTCGCCGCGTTCGCGATGGATGGGGCAGCGAGTGTGGCGGCCACGGCTGATCCGATGAACTGGCGACGGCGCATCAGGGTCCTCCCGAATTCTTATTATTGCCGCCGGAACGCTAGGCGGATGGCAGGACCGATGCAACGGCCTGCACCAGCAGCGCCAGATCCTGCGGGCGCGACAGGCGGTGATCGCCGTCCTTGACCAGCAGCACCCGCACATCGGCGCCCTCGATGCGCTCGGCCAGATCCAGCGCGGTCCGCCAGGGCACGTCGGCATCGGCCTGGCCCTGCAGCAGCCGCACCGGGCAGGCGAGCGGGATCGGCGCGCCGAGCACGAGGTTTTCGGCCCCGTCGTCGAGCAGGCGGCGCGTGATCGGCAGAACGTCGCCATAGGCATTTTCGATCTCGAAACGACCATCACGCTCGAGCGCGTGACGCTGCGCCGGCGTGAGGGCCGGGCGGATCATCGTCTCGGTGAAGTCGGGCGCCGCGGCGATGGCGACGAAACCGGCGACGCGCCGGCCGAGATGGCGTGCCAGGAGCAGCCCGATCCAGCCGCCCATGGACGAGCCGACCAGGACCAGGGGGCCGGTGGTCGCCGCCTCGATGATCGCGAGCGCGTCCGCCGCCCAGTCGCCGATGCATCCATCCTCGAAACGACCGCCGGAGGTGCCATGGCCGCCATAGTCGAGCCGCAGCATCGCCTGCCCCCAGGAGGCGGAAGCGCCGCGCAGCGCCAGCGCCTTCGCACCGCCCATGTCCGAGCGCAGGCCGGGGAGGAAAACGATGGTCGGCTCGCGCCCGGCATCAAGCGTCCAGGCGAGGCGGATGCCGGCGCGTTCGGTATGCCTCATGCCGCCGTCACGACGCCAGAACGACGCGCCCGGTCTCGCCATGCCGCTCGACGATCGTGCCGAAGGGCTGCGAAAGCGCCGCGAAACGATCGAGGATACGCACCGCCTCCTCGCCGGTGGCAAGCAGCGGCCTGCCGCGCTGGTGCGCGCGCTCGCCGAGGCCGAGCCCCACAGGGATGAGCTCGATCGCCGCCAGCGCGCCGTCACGCCAAGTGAGCATCGGCACCAGCGTCTCCCAGTAGCGGCGGTCGGCGGGGAAGCCGCGGCGATCGTTGTCGGTGCGCAGGCGATAGACCTGCCCCGGCGTCATGTCGCGGTCAGCGCCGAAGCGCTCGTAGCTGTCGGAGGGCAGGCGCGGCACCAGCTCGTTCTGGCCGATGAAATTGCCGAGGCTGTAGAAGATCGGCCGGCCGCGATAGAGTTCCATGCCGCGCAGCAGATGCGGTCCGTGGCCGACGACCAGGCTCGCCCCCTCGTCGATCATGCGGCGGGCGAAGGGCGGGATGAATTCGGCGGGCAGTTCCTTCGTCTCGCCCTGCTCATGCGCGTGCAGGCTGACGACGACGAGATCGGCGAGGGAAGCGGCCTCGCGCACCCAGCGGGCGAGAGCATCGACATCGGTGGTCTGGGCGGTGGTGCGGATGGCGGGGTTCGCCGCCGCGCGGAAATGCATCGCGCCGAACGGGAAAATCGAATTGTCCTTGGGTGCGCGATGGAAGCCCATCGCCAGCATCTGCTGGCGCCGTGCCTCCAGCCCCGTGGCGTCGGCGATGGCGCGTAGCTGTGCGATCTGCTCGGCGCTGACCTCGTAGACCGTGTCGTGGCGCAGCGGTGCCACGCCGGGGCGGCCCGGCATGTCGGGCCGCTGCTCCGAGGCTTCCTGGCCGCGGGCGAAGGTGGCGGTGCAGGAAATCAGCGCCACGCTTGCCTTGGGGTGCGTGACATAGGCGGGGCGGCGCGCGTCCTCGAGGTTGCGGCCGATGCCCGCGAAGGCGATGCCGCGCGCCTCCAGCGCCTCGATGGTCAGCATCAGGCCGGTGGTGCCGTAATCCAGGGCATGGTTGGTGGCGGCGGCGAAGAGGCTGAAGCCGGCGGCGCGCAGATCGTCGAGCACCCAGGCGGGCGCGCCGAAATGCGAGCCGCCGGATTCCAGCGCCGGCTCGCCGCGATAGTCGTTGGCCAGCACTTCGAGATTTGTGAAGGCAAGGTCCGCGGCGCGGATGCGGTCGAACAGGGGGAGCAGTGCGGGGTCTGTCGTCGAGAGCAGGCGGCGCTGGAGGATGGAATCACCGGTGAGGGCAAGGTTGAATTCGCTGGGCATGCGGCGAGGATAGAGCCGGGTGACGAGGCAGGGAAAGATGCGGCGGTGCGGCGGGGACAGTTGAGGCAGCGTGAGGGCGGGCGTGATGGGCCGGCGGCCGGTGCCGTCGATCTCATCGCGGTGCTGGTGGCGGTGACGCCGCGCGAGCGCGGGCTGGGCGAGCCGCTGGTGCTGGCGATCCGCGGCGGCACCACCCTGCCCTCCGGCCCGTTCCAGCTGCGTCACCACTCGCTGCAGGCGGGGCTGCGCGGCTGGGTGGAATCGCAGACGCATCACCCGCTCGGCTATGTCGAACAGCTCTACACGTTTGCCGACGTGGATGGCGCTGATGCCAATGCTGCCGGCGCCGATGCCGCGGAACGAGGCGGGCGCGGCCACGCGGTCTCGATCTCCTACCTCGCCCTGACGCGCGAGGGGCCGCCGGCGGGAGCCGACGAGCCCGCCTGGCGAAGCTGGTACGATTATTTCCCGTGGGAGGACCGGCGCGGCGGCGGGGTGGCGATGGCGGCGCGGGCCATCGCGCCGCGCCTGGCACGCTGGGCCGACAGCGGCGACGGCGCGACCCGGCGGCGGCGCGCGGCGCTGGTGTTCGGGCTCGACGGCATGCCCTGGCACGAGGAGCTGGTGCTGCAGCGCTACGAGCTGTTGTGGGAGGCGGGGGTGGTGGCGGAAGCCGGCGGCGACCTGCCGGGGTCCGCGATGGTGGGCGACCATCGCCGCATCCTCGCGACCGGCATCGCGCGGCTGCGCGCGAAGATCAAATACCGGCCGGTGGTGTTCGAGCTGCTGCCGCCGGCCTTCACGCTGCTGGACCTCCAGCGCTGTGTGGAGGCGATCGCGGGACAGGCGATGCACAAGCAGAATTTCCGCCGCCTGATCGAGCAGCAGGAACTGGTGGAGGAAACCGGCGCCGTCGCGCACCAGACCGGCGGTCGGCCGGCAAAGCTGTTCCGCTTCCGCCGCGCGGTGCTGGAGGAGCGGGCGGTGGCGGGAACCAAGGTGGGGGTGACTCGGGGTTAGGGCGGCACCAGGCTCGATCCGGCCCGGGCGGCGAGCGGCCAGCGAAACGACGTGGGACTTGACACCCCTTATGCTCCGCACCAGCATATGAGCAACAATGCTCAAAGGGAGCATAAGATGGGCCACCTGAAATCGACGCCCCCGCTCGCCGAAACCCCCACTCTCGCCGAGGCACTCTCGCGCACCGCGCCGATCCGCGAGCGGCTCTCCTCCGTCATCCCGCCGATGGAGTGGCCGGTTTTCGCCGAGGATGTCGCGGCCATCCTCGAACTCAAGCGCGCCCGCCGCGCCGTGATCCTCGCGCACAACTACCAGACGCCCGAAATCTACCACGGTGTCGCCGACGTGGTGGGCGACAGCCTGGCGCTGGCGCGCAAGGCGGCCGAGACCGATGCCGAGGTGATCGTGCTCGCCGGCGTTCACTTCATGGCCGAGACCGCGAAGCTGCTGAACCCCGGCAAGACGGTGCTGATCCCCGATAGCGACGCCGGCTGTTCGCTCGCCGCCTCGATCACCGCCGAGGATGTGCGGCTGCTGCGCGCGGCACATCCCGGCGTGCCGGTGGTGACCTATGTGAACACCTCGGCCGCGGTGAAGGCGGAATCCGATATCTGCTGCACCTCCGCCAACGCCAAATCCGTCGTGGAATCGCTCGGCGTGTCGAAGGTGATCATGCTCCCCGACGAATATCTCGCGCGCAACGTCGCGGCGCAGACCAAGGTCGAGATCGTCGCCTGGAGCGGGCATTGCGAGGTGCATGAGCGGTTCAGCGCCGGCGAGGTGCGCGCACTGCGCGAGGCGCATCCCGGCCTGATCGTGCTGGCGCACCCCGAGTGCCCGCCCGAGGTCGTGGCCGAGGCCGACTACGCCGGGTCCACCGCCGGCATGAGCGCCTATGTCGCGCGCGAGAAGCCGGCGCGGGTGGTGCTGCTCACGGAATGTTCGATGAGCGACAATGTGGCGGTCGAGAACCCGTCGGTGGAGTTCATCCGGCCGTGCAATCTCTGCCCGCACATGAAGCGCATCACGCTCGGCAATATCCGTGCGGCGCTGGAGACGATGCGCGAGGAAGTGACGATCGCGGACGACATCGCCGCCCGTGCCCGGCGCGCCGTCGAGCGCATGCTGGAGATCGCGTGATGGACGCGACGCCCGTCAGGGCGGCGACGCTCACCGCCTCGCCCGGGCCGGTGTCGCTGCCGCTGATCATGCCCTTGCCGCTTGTTATGATCGAGCCAATCGTGCGCGCGGCGCTGCTGGAGGATCTCGGGCGCGCTGGCGACATCACCACGGATGCGATCGTGCCGGCGGCGGCGCGGGCGGAGGTGGCGCTGGTGGCGCGCCGGGCGGGGGTGGTGGCGGGGCTCGATGCGGCGCTGCTCGCCTTCACGCTGATCGATCCCGCGATGGAAATATCGGTGCTGCGCGGCGACGGCGCGCGCGTGGCAGCGGGCGAGACGATCGCGCGGCTCGCGGGCTCGGCACGCGCCCTGCTGACCGCCGAGCGCACCGCGCTCAACCTGCTGTGCCATCTCTCCGGCATCGCGACCGCGACGGCGGCGATTGCGGATTCGATCCGCGGCACGCGGGCGCATGTGGTGTGCACGCGCAAGACCATGCCGGGGCTGCGGGCGCTGCAGAAACACGCGGTGCGCGCCGGCGGCGGCTCCAACCATCGTTTCGGCCTCGATGACGCGGTGCTGATCAAGGACAACCACGTGGCGATCGCAGGCTCCGTCGCCGAGGCGATGCGCCGCGCCCGCGCCCATGCCGGGCACATGGTCAAGATCGAGCTGGAGGTGGACACGCTGGCGCAGTTGCGTGAGGCGATGGTGCTCGGCGCCGATGCGGTGCTGCTCGACAACATGGACCCGCCGATGCTCGCCGAGGCGGTGGCGATCGTCGCCGGCCGGGCGCTGACCGAGGCCTCGGGCGGCATCACCGCCGAGACCGCACCGGCCATCGCGGCGGCGGGCGTCGATCTGCTGTCGGTGGGCGCGCTGACCCACAGCGTCAAGGCGCTCGATATCGGCCTCGATTACCTCGGCTAGCGGCCGTTCGCGCAGGCCGACGACTGGACCGCCGCCGAGGGGCCGCTATAGCCGCCAGATGGCCGCCCTCCCCGATTCGCGTCCGCTCGACCCGCCTTCGCCTGGTTCGCCCCGGCCGGTGGTGATGCAGGTGCTGCCCGCGCTCGACATGGGCGGGGTGGAGCGGCACGTTCTGACGCTCAGCGCGGCCGTGGCGCGGGCCGGGGGCACCTCGCTGGTCGCCTCGAGCGGCGGGCGGCTGGTGCCGGCGGTGGAGCGTGGCGGGCGGCACGTGACGCTGCCGCTCGACCGGCGCGGGCCGCTGGCGATCCGCGCCAACGCACGGCGGCTGGAGGCGGCGATCCGCGAGAACGGCATCGACCTGCTGCACGCGCATTCGCGCGCGCCGGCATGGTCGGCCTGGCTCGCGGCGCAACGCACCGGGGTGGCGCTGGTCACCACCTATCACGGCACCTATTCCGAGGGTTTCCCCGGCAAACGCCTCTACAACTCGGTGATGGCGCGAGGGGGGCGGGTGATCGCGCCGAGCCGGTTCGTGGCCGAGACGGTGGCGGCGCGCCATGCCACCCCGCCCGACCGGCTGCGCGTGGTGGCACATGGCGTCGATACGGCGATTTTCGATCCCGCGGTGGTGGTGGCGGACCGGCTGGTGCGGATGGCCGCGAGCTGGCGCGTGCCGGACGGGGCGCCGACCATCCTGCTGCCGGGACGGCTCACGCGCTGGAAGGGGCAGGCCGTGCTGATCGGCGCGCTGGCCCGCATGTCGCGGCGCGACGCGGTGGTGGTGCTGACCGGGGAGGCGCGCCGGCAGGGCTATGCGAGGGAACTGGCGACGCTCGCCGAGACGCTGGGGGTTGCCGGGCGCGTGCGGATGGTCGGTCATATCGAGGACATGCCGGCGGCCCTGATGCTCAGCGACGTGGTGGTGAATGCGTCGACCGATCCCGAGGCATTCGGCCTGGTGATCGCCGAGGCGCTGGCGATGGGGCGGCCGGTGATCGCGAGCGACCACGGCGCCGCGCGCGAGACGGTGGTGGAGGGTGAGACCGGCTGGCGCGTCGCTCCGGGCGACGAGGCGGCGCTGGCGGCACGGCTCGACGCGGTGCTGGCGATGGCGGCGGCGGATCGGCTGGCGATCGGGCAGGCGGCGCGCGGCTTCGTGCTGGCGCATCACGACCTCGGGCGCATGCAGGACGCGACGCTCGATGTGTACGAGGAGCTGTTGGCGGGACGATGACCCGCGCAGCGATGAACGGGGTGGGGCAATGAGCCGGGTGCTGGTGATCCGCCATGGCGCGCTCGGCGATTTCGTGCTCAGCGGCGCGGCCTTCGCGGGGATCCGCGCGCGGCACGCCGAGGACGCGATCACGCTGCTGACCACCCTGCCCTACGCCGATCTCGCGCTGCGGCTGGCGTGGTTCGACGAGGTGGTGGTGGATACGCGGCCGCGATTCTGGAACCTTGTCCGGCTGGCGCGGCTGCGGCGGTTTCTGCGCGGGTTCAGCCGTGTCTATGACCTGCAGACCTCGGCACGCAGCGCCTGGTACGGACGGCTTGCCGGCGGCGGGGAATGGAGCGGGATCGGCCGCGCCATGCGCTTCCCCGACACCGACCCCGAACGCAACCGGATGCACACGCGCGAGCGGCTGGAGGGGCAATTGCGCCAGGCCGGGATCGCGGCCCTGCCGGAGCCGGACTGGTCCGCGCTCGCGGCCGGCGGTCCGGCGCTGCCGCCGCGCGCGGCCCTGCTGGTGCCGGGGGCGGCGCCGCATCGGCCGGGCAAACGCTGGCCGTCGGAACACTTCGGCGAGCTGGCGGCAATCCTGGCCGCGCGCGGCATGGTGCCGGTGGTGCTGGGCGGGGCGGCCGAGGCTCCGCTGGCCGCCGCCATCCGCGCACGCTGCGACACGGCGCTCGACCTCACCGGGCGGACGAGCATGACGGAGCTGTTCGCGGTCGCGGCGCGGGCGGAGCTGGCCGTGGGCAACGACACCGGGCCGATGCACATCGCCGCCGCCATGGGCTGCCGCAGCGTGGTGCTGTTCGGGCCGGACAGCGACCCGGCGCTGACCGCGCCGCGCCTGCCCGGTGGTGGCTGGCCCACCGTGATCCGTTCCCACAACCTCGCCGACCTGCCGGTCGAGCGGGTTGCGGCGGCGGTTTCCTAGCGCCATACACGCCACCCTGTTTTCCGGAGACGCTGACACCATGCCCATCCTGACGCTGCCCGACGGCTCGACCCGCGCCTTCGACGGGCCGGTCACGGGTACGCAGGTCGCGGCCGCAATCGGGCCCGGCCTGGCACGGGCGGCGCTGGCGATGCGCGTCGATGGCACGCTGATGGACCTCGCCCGGCACATCGAGCATGACGCCGCTGTGGTCTTCGTCACCCGCAAGGACGATGCGGCGCTGGAGCTGATCCGTCACGATGCGGCGCATGTGCTGGCCGAGGCGGTGCAGCGTCTCTATCCGGGCACCCAGGTGACCATCGGTCCCGCGATCGAGAACGGGTTCTATTACGATTTCGCCCGGGACACGCCGTTCACGCCCGAGGATTTCGCGGCGATCGAGGCCGAGATGCGCGCCATCATCGCCGAGGGCAAAACCTTCGAGCGCGAGGTGGTGAGCCGCGAGGACGCGGTCGCACTCTTCACGGCCAAGGGCGAGCGCTACAAGGTGGAGCTGATCCGCGACCTGCCGGGCGGCGAGACCATCACCCTCTATCGCCAGGGCGACTGGGTCGATCTCTGCCGCGGGCCGCATATGCGCAGCACCGCCGATATCGGCCAGGCGTTCAAGCTGATGCGCGTCGCCGGCGCGTACTGGCGGGGCGACCATCGCAACGCGATGCTCAGCCGCATCTACGGCACCGCCTGGCGCGACGAGAAAGAGCTGGCGGCCTATCTCCATCAGCTGGCGGAGGCCGAGAAGCGCGACCACCGGCGCATCGGCCGCGAGATGAACCTGTTCCACCTCGAAGAGGCCGCGGTGGGCGCCGTCTTCTGGCACCCCAATGGCTGGAGACTCTACCAGACCGCGGAGCGCTATGTCCGCCGCCGGCTGGAGGCGTCGGGCTATGTCGAGATCAAGACGCCGCAGCTTGTGGACCGCTCCCTGTGGGAGAAATCCGGCCACTGGGAGAAATTCCGCGAGCACATGTTCATCGTCCAGGTAGAGGACGAGGATAAGACCCTCGCACTGAAGCCGATGAACTGCCCCGGCGCGGTGATGGTGTTCCGCCAGGGCCTGCGCTCCTATCGCGAGCTGCCGCTGCGGCTCGCCGAGTTCGGCCAGGACCACCGCTACGAGCCCTCGGGCGCGCTGCACGGCATCATGCGGGTGCGCGCGTTCCAGCAGGATGACGGGCATATCTTCTGCACCGAGGACCAGATCGGCAGCGAGACCATCCGCTTCGTCGAGCTGTTGACCTCGATCTACCGGGATTTCGGCTTTCCCGAGTACCACGTGAAATTCTCGACGCGGCCCGAGCTTCGTGCCGGGTCCGACGCGGTGTGGGACAAGGCGGAGGCGGCGCTGGAGCGCGCCTGCCGGGAGGCCGGGGTGGAGTACGCGATCAACCCCGGCGAAGGCGCGTTCTACGGGCCGAAGCTCGAGTTCGTGCTGCGCGACGCGATCGGGCGGGAATGGCAGTGCGGCACGCTGCAGGTGGATTTCGTGCTGCCGGAGCGGCTCGATGCGGAATATGTCGGCGAGGACGGCGCACGGCACCGGCCGGTGATGCTGCACCGGGCGATCCTCGGCAGCTTCGAGCGCTTCCTCGGCATGCTCATCGAGCAATTCGCCGGGCGGTTTCCGCTGTGGCTGGCACCGGTGCAGGCGGTGGTGGCGACCATCGTCTCCGACGCCGATGTCTATGCCGCGGAGGTGGCGGCGGCGTTGCGTGCCAAGGGGTTGACCACCATCCTTGATACCGGACGCGAAAAGATCAACGCCAAGATCCGCGACCATACGCTGACCCATGTGCCGCTGATCCTGGTGGTCGGCCGGCGCGAGGCGGAGAGCCGCAGCGTGGCCCTGCGCCGGCTCGGCGGCGAGGCGCAGGAAATTCTGGCCCTCGACGAGGCGGTGGCAAGGCTTGCGGCGGAGGCCACGCCACCCGACCTCACACGCGCGACTTGATCCGCGGCCGATTTGCGGCGCAAAAAGACGTCTCTCACCCTGTCAGGAGCTTCCCATACCCCGACCCCCGATGCCGAACGCGCCCGCACCGTCCCGTGACGGCCCGCGCGTGAACGATGAAATCCGTTCCCCCTCCGTGCGCCTTATCGACCAGGATGGCGAGATGCTGGGGGTGATGACCGCCCGCGATGCGCTGAACCGCGCCTTTGCCGTGGGGCTCGATCTGCTGGAGATCAGCCCGAACGCCTCGCCGCCGGTGGTGAAGATCCTCGATTACGGTAAATACAAATACGAAATTCAGAAGAAAAAGAACGAGGCCAAGAAAAAGCAGAAAGTCGTCGAGATTAAGGAAATCAAGGTCCGGCCGAATATCGACGAGAATGACTATCAGGTGAAGATGCGCGCCGTTCGCAGCTTCATCGACGAGGGCGACAAGGTCAAGGTGACGCTGCGTTTCCGCGGCCGCGAGATGGCGCACCAGGAAATCGGCATCAAGGTGCTCGAACGCATTCGCGGCGAGATGGACGCGACCACCAAGGTCGAGCAGATGCCGCGGATGGAAAACCGCCAGATGGTGATGGTGCTGGCGCCCAAATGAGGCGGCTGGCCGCACCGGCCGGGGTGCTCGCAGGGGCCGCCGCGGCATGAGCGAGGCGGCGGAGACGGCGCACGAGACGCTCGAACGCCACGAGCATCTCGAAGCGCACCCCCGGGATGGCTTCGCGCGGCGCGCCGGCCTGCTGATCTCGGTGCTGGCGGTGGCGCTGGCACTGACCCAGGCGAGCAAGGATTCGGCGCAGAACACGGCCATTGCCGCGCATCTGGACGCCAACGACGCCTGGACGTTCTACGCGCAGAAGGTCTCGCGCATCGAGGTGCTGCGCTCGGAGACGGAACTGCTCGCCGCGCTGCCGGCAAACCCGCTGGCGGTGGCCGCGCAGGCAGCGGCGGGCGCCCGGCTGAAGCGGCTGACCCAGGATTCGGCCAACACACCGGCGAAGCTGCAGCGCCGGGCCGAAGTCGCGACGAAGCGGCAGGAACACTACCTGCATCGCTATCATCGCCTGGAAATGGCGGCCGGGGCGCTGTCGATCGCCATCGTGCTGGTGTCGGCGGCCGTGGTCACGCGGCTGCGCGCCCTCGCCTGGGCCGGCGGTGCGCTGGGGGCACTGGGGGCGGCGGGAACGCTGGCCACCTCACTCGGCCTGATCTGAGCTTCAGCGCGGCGCCGACCGAGCGCCGCCGCCTGCGCGATGTCACGCCTGGACGGGCGGTCATGGATTTGACTTCCCACGGTCTGCGGGCCATAGGAGCCGCGAATAGGTCCGCCGCTCCGCGAGGGTTCGCGCAGCGGCGTGAAGTCTGTTGCGGTATCCGCCCACGCTCGGGCGTCAGGTGGGTTGATCGTGTTTGAGGCTCTTTCCGGCAAGCTGACCCAGGTTTTTGACCGCCTGCGCGGGCGCGGCGCGCTGCGCGAGGCGGACGTTGATGAGGCGATGCGCGAGATCCGCCTCGCCCTGCTCGACGCCGACGTGGCGCTGCCGGTGGTGCGCGACTTCATCGCCAAGGTGCGGGCCGAAGCGGTGGGCCAGCAGGTCATCGCCGCCGTCTCGCCTGGCCAGATGGTGGTCAAGATCGTCCACGACGCGCTGGTCGACGCGCTGGGCGGCGCCGAGGTGGTGCCGATCGACCTCAACGCGCCGGCGCCGATCCCGATCCTGATGGTCGGCCTTCAGGGCTCGGGCAAAACCACCACCGCCGGCAAGCTCGGCCTGCGGCTTCGCACACGGGCGCGGCGCAAGGTGCTGCTGGCCAGCCTCGACACCCAGCGCCCGGCGGCACAGCTGCAGTTGCAGCAACTCGCCGAGCGGGCCGAGGTGGCGTCGCTGCCGATCGTCGCCGGCGAGACGCCGATCCAGATCGCGCGGCGCGCCATGGACGTGGCGCGGCGCGAGGTGTTCGACATCGTGCTGCTCGACACCGCGGGGCGGCTTTCGATTGATGACACGTTGATGGACGAGGTCGCGGCGATCCGCGCCGAGACCAGGCCGGTCGAGACGCTGCTGGTGGTCGATGCGATGACCGGGCAGGACGCGGTGAACACCGCGCGCGCGTTCAACGAGCGCGTCGGTGTCACCGGCATCGTGATGACGCGGATGGACGGCGATGCGCGCGGCGGTGCGGCGCTGTCGATGCGCGCGATCACCGGCGCACCGATCAAGCTGATCGGCCTTGGCGAGAAGCTCGACGCGCTGGAGGAGTTCAACCCCGGCCGGGTCGCCGGGCGTATTCTCGACATGGGCGACGTGGTCGGCCTCGTCGAGCGCGCCGCGGAGGTGGTGGAACAGGAGGAGGCGGAGAAGCTCGCGAAAAAGATCGCGCGCGGCAAATTCGACCTCGAGGACTATGCCAAGCAGTTGCAGCAGATCACCAAGATGGGCTCGGTGCAGGGGCTGCTCTCGATGCTGCCCGGCGCGGGTAAGCTCGCGAAGCAGGTCGAGGACGCCAACATCGACAAGACGATGCTGAAGCGCCAGGCGGCGATCATCTCCTCGATGACACCGGCGGAGCGTCGCAACCCCGACATGCTGAAGGCCAGCCGCAAGCGGCGCATCGCCGCCGGCTCCGGCACCACGGCGCAGGACGTGAACCGGCTGCTCAAGCAGTTCGACGACATGTCCACGATGATGAAGCGGGTGAGCAAGCTGGGGCAGAAGGGGCTGGCTCGGGCCGGCCTCGGCGCCCTGCTGTCCGGCCGCCGGTTCTGAACGATCCCACAACGACACTATAACGGAGAGACAACGAATGAGCCTCAAGATCCGCCTCGCTCGCGCGGGCGCCAAGAAGCGGCCCTATTACCACATCGTGGTGGCCGACAGCCGCTCGCCACGCGACGGGCGTTTCATCGAGCGGGTGGGCAGCTACAACCCGATGCTACCCGCCGACCACGCCGAGCGCGTGAAGCTGCAGGGCGAACGGGTGACGCATTGGGTGAGCCAGGGCGCGGTGCCGACCGACCGCGTGGCGCGGTTCATGGGCAAGGCGGGGCTCGGTGCCATGCCGGCGGTCCGTGAGCAGCCCAAGAAATCCGCCCCGCGCAAGAAGGCGCAGGAGCGGGCGAAGGAAGCCGCCGCGACCTGACCGTCCCATGGGCGCTGGCCTGATCGCCATGGGGGTGGTGGGTCGCGCGCATGGCGTGCGGGGGCTGGTGCGTGTCAACAGCTTCACCGCCGCCCCGGCCGATCTCGCGACCTATGCGCTGCAGGACGAGCACGGGCGGCGCTTCGTGCTGGAATGGCGCGGTGCGGGCATTGCCGCGATCGGCGAGGTGGCGGAGGGACAGACGCGCTGGGTGCGCGACCGTGACGCGGCGTCGCGGCTGACCAATCTGCGGCTCTACGCGCCGCGCGAGGCGCTGCCGGCGCCGGCGGAGGACGAGTTCTATCTCGCCGACCTCATCGGCATGGCGGCGTTCGACGCGGCGGGCACGGCGCTCGGCACGGTCGAGGCGGTGCATGACTACGGTGCCGGGGCGAGCCTTGAGATCGGCGCGCTGATGGTGCCGTTCACCCGCGCCTGTGTGCCGGAGGTGAACCTGGCCGGCCGCCGCGTGACGGTGGCACCGCCCGCCGCCGTGGCGGGGGAGCCGGAGTGACCTTTCGCGCCACCGTGGTGACGCTGTTCACGGAGCTGTTTCCGGGCCCGCTCGGCATCTCCATTCCCGGGCGCGCGCTCGATACCGGGCTGTGGTCGCTGGAGTTGCGCGACCTGCGCGCGTTCGGCCTCGGGCCGCATCGCAACGTGGACGACACACCCTTCGGCGGCGGCGCCGGCATGGTGCTGCGGGCGGACGTGGCGGACGCGGCACTGACCGGGACCGAGGACGGGCGGCCGGCGATCTGCCTCACCCCGCGCGGCCGGCGCTTCGACCAGGCGCGGGCGCGGGCCCTGGCTGCGGGGCCGGGCGTGGTGCTGCTGTGCGGGCGCTTCGAGGGGATCGACCAGCGGCTGATCGACGCGCGGGGAATGGAGGAGGTCTCGCTCGGCGATTACGTGCTGGCCGGCGGCGAGGTGGCGGCGATGGCCATGCTGGAGGCGGTGGTGCGGTTGCTGCCTGGCGCCATCACCGCGGCGAGTGCCGCGGAGGAAAGTTTCGCCGACGGGCTGCTGGAATATCCACATTACACGCGCCCGGCGGAATGGGCGGGGCGCGCGGTGCCGCCGGTGCTGTTGTCGGGCAACCACGCGGCGATCGCGGCCTGGCGACGGGAGGCAGCGGCGCGGGCGACGCGGGAGCGGCGGCCGGATCTCGGCGCGGACGGCCCCCGGGCCCCCGACCGGACGGAATGCCTCCCCGCGGATGAAATGCGCGGCAAACATGCGCGATGACACATTGCAACAGCCGGCGCGGAGCCCTAAGGGAACGCGCTTGAGGAGTTGACCCGATGAACATGATTGAGACCCTTGACGCTGAGCAGATGGCGAAGCTGACCGCGGCGCGCGCGGTGCCGCGGTTCCGCCCCGGCGACACGCTGCGCGTGGCGGTTCGCGTGATCGAGGGTGAGCGCACCCGCACCCAGGCGTTCGAGGGCGTCTGCATCGCCCGCTCGAACCGCGGCATCAACAGCAATTTTACCGTGCGCAAGATCAGCTATGGCGAGGGGGTGGAGCGGGTGTTTCCGCTCTACGCGCCGACGATCGCGGAGATTGCCGTGGTGCGCCAGGGCGATGTGCGCCGCGCGAAGCTCTATTACCTGCGTGAACGGCGCGGCAAGTCCGCCCGCATCGCCGAGCGCGCACGCGACAACGAGGCTGAGTAACAGACCAGGGGCCTCGCCCCTGGACCCCAGACCCCAGGTATTGGGTTCCAAGGGCCTGAGGCCCTTGGCGGGTCCAGGGCAGAGCCCTGGGCTTTGGGGGAAACATGGCCAGAACTCTCTTCGACAAGGTCTGGGACGCGCATGTGGTCGAGCGTCTGCCCGACGGTACCTGCGTGCTCTACATCGATCGCCACCTCATCCATGAGGTGACCTCGCCGCAGGCCTTCGAGGGGCTGCGCATGGCCGGGCGGCGGGTGCGTCGGCCGGACGCCACCATCGCCGTGGTCGACCACAACGTCGCGACCGAGGATCGGCGCAGCGGCATCAAGGAGGCCGATTCCCGCCTGCAGGTGGAGACGCTCGAGCGCAACGTCGCGGCGTTCGGCGTGCCCTATATCCCCCTGCTCGACGAGCGGCAGGGGATTGTTCACATCATCGGGCCGGAGCAAGGCATCTCGCTGCCCGGCATGACCATCGTCTGCGGCGATTCCCACACCTCGACGCACGGCGCGATGGGCTCGCTCGCCTTCGGCATCGGCACCTCGGAGGTGGAGCACGTGCTCGCCACCCAGACGCTGCTGCAGAAGCCGGCGAAGAACATGCGGGTAAATGTCGAGGGCGCTCTGCCCTTCGGCGTCACCGCCAAGGACATCGTGCTCACCATCATCGGGCGCATCGGCACCGCCGGCGGCACCGGGCACGTGATCGAGTACACCGGCGCTGCGATCCGCGGGCTCGACATGGCCGGGCGGATGACGGTGTGCAACATGTCGATCGAGGCGGGCGCGCGGGCCGGCATGATCGCGCCCGACGAGACGACGTTCGAGTATGTCCGCGGCAAGCCGATGGCACCCAAGGGCGAGGCGCTGGACCGTGCCATCGCGTGGTGGCGGACGCTGCCCTCCGACCCCGGCGCGCATTACGACACGGTGATTGAGATCGATGCCGCAACGATCGTGCCGATGGTGACCTGGGGCACCAACCCCGAGGCCGTAGCACCGATCACCGGCACGGTGCCCAACCCGCGGGACGTCGCCGACGAGGCCAAGCGGGCGCAGATGGAGCGGATGCTGGACTACATGGCGCTGAAGCCCGGGCAGAAGCTCGCCGAGGTACCGGTGGATGTGGTGTTCATCGGCAGTTGCACCAACGGGCGCATCGAGGACCTGCGGGCCGCGGCGGCGATTGCGCGCGGGCGCAAGGTGGCGCCTGGCGTGCGGGCGCTGGTGGTGCCGGGCTCGGGCATCGTCAAGCGCCAGGCCGAGGAGGAGGGGCTCGATCGCGTGCTGATGGAGGCAGGATTCGAGTGGCGCGAGGCGGGGTGCTCGATGTGCCTCGGCATGAACCCCGACAAGCTGACCAAGGGCCAGCGCTGCGCCAGCACGTCGAACCGGAATTTCGAGGGCCGTCAGGGGCCGGGCGGGCGGACGCATCTGCTCTCCCCGGCGATGGCGGCGGCGGCGGCGGTCACGGGACGGCTCGCCGATGTACGGGAGCTTGCGCGATGAAGCCCTTCTCCACCCTCACCGCGGTCGCGGCCCCGCTGCCGGTCGCCAATGTCGATACCGACAAGATCATCCCTGCGCGCTTTCTCACGACGATCGAGCGCAGCGGGCTCGGCGTGCATCTGTTCGACACGTTGCGCTATGACGCGGATGGCAGGGAGCGGCCGGAGTTCGTGCTGAACCAGGAGCCGTATCGTAACGCGCAGATTTTGATCGCGCATGAAAATTTCGGCTGCGGCTCCTCGCGCGAGCATGCGCCGTGGGCGTTGCTCGATTTCGGCATCCGTTGCGTGATCGCACCGGATTTCGCGGATATCTTCCACAACAACTGCTTCAAGAACGGCATCGTGCCGGTGCGTCTGCCGCGGGCGGTGATCGACCAGTTGATGGAGGATGCGAAGCTAGGCGCCAACGCGCGCATCACCATCGATCTCGCGGCACAGGAGGTGGTGCGGCCGAACGGCGAGCGTATTCATTTCGAAATCGACCCGTTCCGCAAGAAGCTGCTGCTGGAGGGGCTCGACGATATTGGCCAGACGATGCAGCACGCGGCCGCGATCGACAGCTATGAGGCGACGGTGAAGCGCGAGCGCGGCTTCGTCCCCGGGGTCGAGGTGACCGCGGCGGAGACGCGAGCGTGATCCCCAACCGCAAGCTGCTGGTCCTCGTCGGCGACGGCATCGGGCCCGAGGTGATGCACGAGGTCGGGCGCGTCGTCGCGTGGATGCAGAAAAACGAACGTGCCCGCTTCACCATCGTCGAGGACCTGGTGGGCGGGGCTGCGATCGACGCGCGCGGCGTGCCGGTGAGCGAGGAGACGATCCGCCTCGCGAAGGAGGCGGATGCGGTGCTGTTCGGCTCGGTCGGCGGGCCGAAATGGGACGGGCTGGGCTTCGACAAGCGTCCGGAGCTGGCGATTTTGCGGCTGCGCAAGGATCTCGGCCTGTTCGCCAATCTGCGGCCGGCGACGGTGCTGGAGCCGCTGGTCGATGCGAGCACGCTGAAGGCCGATGTCGTGCGCGGGCTCGACATCATGATCGTGCGCGAGAGCACCGGCGGCATCTATTTCGGCGAGCCGCGCGGCGTGGAGATGCTGCCCGATGGCAGCAAGCGGGGCATCAACACCGAGGTCTATACGACGCCCGAGATCGAGCGCGTGGCGCGCGTCGCGTTCGAGCTGGCGCGCAAGCGGCAGAGGCGGCTCTGCTCGGTGGAGAAGGCCAACGTGATGGAAAGCGGGCTGCTGTGGCGGCAGACCGTGGCGGCCCTTGCCGCGGATTATCCCGATGTCGAGCTGTCGCACATGTACGCGGATAATTGCGCGATGCAGCTCGTGCGCAACCCGCGCCAGTTCGACGTGATCGTCACTGGCAACCTGTTCGGCGATCTGCTCTCGGACCTCGCCTCGATGCTGACCGGCAGCCTCGGCATGCTGCCCTCGGCGACACTCGGTGCGGTGGGGGCGGACGGGCGGCGGCACGCGCTTTATGAGCCGATCCATGGCAGCGCGCCCGACATCGCGGGCAAGGGCATCGCCAATCCGCTCGCGCAGATGCTCAGCTTCGCGATGCTGCTGCGCTATTCGCTGGAGATGGAGGAGGACGCGGCGCTGATCGAGCGCGCCTGCGTCAACGTGCTGGCGAGCGGCCTGCGCACCGCGGACGTGATGGCACCGGGTTGCGCCAAGGTCGGCACACAGGTGATGGGCGAGGCGGTGGTGCGGGAGCTCGACAAGCTCCTCGCCTGATCGCGCGCCATCGCTTGCCCCTGCGTCGCCAATCGTTTATGGGACGCGCCAGCGGCGCCCGTAGCTCAATTGGATAGAGCACCAGACTACGAATCTGGGGGTTGGAGGTTCGAGTCCTTCCGGGCGCGCCATTGTTTCCCTCGACATCGGCGCCTGTATCGATCGCGCACCCGCCGAGGCGGGAAGGCGACGCGAAGGACGCTGTCACCCTCCGTTGATGCCGCTACGCTCGGCTGCTTTGGTCGATTCGGGAGACAGCGGTCCTCATGACGCTTTTCGACATCGATTTTTCCCTGGCGATGCACAATCGCACCGGGCGGTATTTCATCGGTAGGGATCTGATCGAGACGCCGGGCCTGCCGATCGGCGACGTCTTCTATTGGCGACTGGCATCGCCGCCGGGCGGGGTACTGCGGCGGGTGGCCGGACGCCTGCAGATGCTGCAGGTACGGGGGCGGACACTGGGCGGCCTATGGCGTTGGATGCCGCCACGGCGTTCGCGCCGGCCGTTGCTGCACGTCGACGCGTACACCGTGCCGACCACGGTGCTGCGCCGGTGCGACATCGTGCTGTGTCACGATGTCGGGCCGGTCACGCATCCGCACCTCTTCCCGACGGATGTCGGGGCGATCTACCGGGCGATCTATCAGCAGATGGCGGAGATCGGGCCGCATACCGTGTTCATCAGCAATGCCTCGCGGCGGGACTTCGAGCGCCTCCACCCCGGCGCGCGGCCCGCCAGCAGCCGGGTGATCTATCCCGCCATCCACACCGATCGCGTGCCCGGGGCGGGGCGCCGGCCGACCGGCGTCGAGGCGCCGTTCCTGCTGACCGTGGGCAGCATCGGAGATCGGAAGAACCAGCAACGCTGCATCGAGGCCTTTGCCCGCACGGGCCTGGCGCGACAGGGCATGCGCTATGTGGTGTGCGGCGGCCGGGAACCTGGCGCCGAGCGCGTGGAGGCGGCGGCGCGGGCCGCGGGGGAGGCGGCGGGCATCGTTCTGCTACCCTATGTAACGGACGAGGAACTGTCCTGGCTCTATGCCAACGCCTCGGGGTTCGTTCTGGTGAGCCTGCTCGAGGGCTTCGGCATGCCGGTGGCCGAAGCGGTGGCCAACGGGCTGGTGCCGCTGATCAGCGCGGACAGCGTGCTGGAGGAGGTCGCGGGAAAAAGCGCGCTCGTCGCTGACCCCAACGATGTCGAGAGCATCGCCGTTGGGATGGCGGCGCTGGCGGCGATGCGGCCGGAGGAAAAAATGGACCGGTTGCGCGAGCTTACTGCGGCGGGCGCACGCTTTGACATCGCGGTCATCCGCGCGGAATGGCGGCGCGCCTTCGCCGAATGGAGTGCCGCGGGGGAACGGCCCGATTGAACGCCCCGATTGAACGCCGTGATTGATCGGGCGGGACAGCAATGGCATGACTCAATCTCAGAACGAGCCAATCGGGAGGAAGCGATGAAACCCTGGACGGTATTTGCGGCAACCGCGCTGCTGGCGCTGGCAACCGCCACGGCGTCGGCGCAAGCCAAGCCGCCCTTCAAGATCGCGCTGATCCTGCCGATGACCGGCCCGTTCCAGTCCACCGGGGTGCAGGCCAACGACGCGGCCAAGCTGTTCGCGAAACAATACGGCCTCGCTGTCGCCGGGCGGAAAGTGCAGATCATCCTGCGCGATGACGCGTCGAGCCCCGCCAACTCCCGCCGCATCGCGCAGGAACTGGTGGTGCAGGACCATATCAATGTCATGGTCGGCTTCGGCATCACGCCGCAGGCGCTGGCGGTGGCGCCGATCTCCGCGCAGGCGAAGGTGCCGATGTTCCTGGTGGGCTCGGCCGCCTCCATTGCGACGGAGAAATCACCCTATGCCGTGCGCGTCGGCCAGACCGTGGCGCAGTCCGCCTTCATCATGGGCGAGTGGGCGGCGCAGCACGGGATGAAGACCGCGGTCTCCATCGTCAGCGACTACGCGCCCGGCTATGACGCGGAGAAATATTTTGCCGAGGGCTTTGCCAAGAACGGCGGCAAGGTACTGCAGAAGATCCGGGTGCCGGTGGTCAATCCGGATTTCGGGCCGTTCCTCGATCGGGCGAAGAATGCCAAGCCGTCAACGATCTTCATTTTTCTGCCGGCCGGCGAAGGCGCTGCGTTCGCCAAGCAGTATGCGGCGCAGGGGCTGGAGAAATCCGGCATCAAGCTGATCGCCACGCATGACGTGATGGACGATGACATCCTCGACCAGATGGGCAAGGCGGTTCTCGGCATGATTTCGGCCGGCCCCTATTCGGCCGCGCATAACTCGCCGATGAACAAAAAATTCGTCGCTGATTTCGAGGCGGTGAACGGCGGCAAGCGCCCGGACTTCATGGCGGTGTTCACCTATGACTCGCTGCGCGCGATCTATCGGGCGCTGAAGATCACCAAGGGCAACGGCCGCGGTCCGGCGCTGATCGCCGCACTCAAGGGCATGAAGTTCGAATCCCCGCGCGGACCGATCGAGATCGACCCCAAGACGCGTGACGTGATCCAGAACATCTATATCCGCCGTAACGAGATGGTGCACGGGCACATGTTCGCCGTCGAGTTCCAGACCTATCCGATGGTGCGCGACCCCGGCAAACCGTAACGAACCGGGTGCTGCCGGGGGCGGCGGGCGGTGCTGTCAATCCTGTTCCAGGGCGTCGCCTACGGCATGCTGCTGTTCGTGCTGGCGGTCGGGCTTTCGGTGACACTCGGGGTAATGAATGTCATCAACCTCGCGCATGGCACGCTGGCCATGGCGGGCGGCTATGTCGCGGTGGCGCTGACACAGCATGCGGGCGTGCCGTTCCTGGCCGCCCTGCCGCTGGCCGCCCTCGCCGCGGGGCTGTTGGGCCTGGTGCTGGAGAAGACGCTCTATATCCACATCTACCGCAAATCGGCGCTGGACCAGACGCTGTTCACCATCGGCCTGGTTTTCGTTTCGATTGCAGTGACGACGGCAACGGCGGGGTCCTCGCGGCAGTTTCTGCATCAGCCAGCCTGGCTCAATAGGCACATCCACGTGGCGGGCGTGGACATCGGGTTCGGCGATATCTTCCTCGTCGCGCTGTGCGGGGCGATCGCGCTGGCGCTGCAGCTCGTGCTCGCGCGCACGCGCTTCGGCAGCCAGTTGCGCGCGGCGGTGGATGACCGGCGGACGGCGCGCGGGCTGGGGATCAAAGTGGATTTCCTGTTCACCGCCAGTTTTGTGGCCGGCAGCGCGCTGGCCGGGCTGGGTGGGGCGCTGGGCGCGCAGGTGCTTGGGCTCGATCCGAATTTTCCCCTGAATTTCCTGGTCTATTTTCTCATCGTGGTGGCGGTGGGCGGCAGTGCCGGCATCACGGGCCCGCTCTGTGCCGCGGTGCTGCTCGGCGTGGCCGACGTCGCGGGCAAATATTTCGTCCCGCAACTCGGCGCGTTCATCATCTACACCGTCATGCTGGTGGTCCTGCTGCTGCGCCCACAGGGGCTGTTCGCGCCCCGCGGTGCCCGATGAGGGTTGTCCGCCGGTGAGGCGCGCGATGGCGCGCGCGTGGTCGGAGCCAGGCAGGTGAGACCCCGTCTCTGGCACCCGGCGGAGATCCTGGCCTGGCTCGCGGCCGCGGCGAGCTGGTTCCTGCTCGGCTCCTGGCATCCTCTGCTGAACGACGTCGCGATCACGGCGCTGTTCGCGCTGTCGCTCGATCTCGTGCTCGGCTTCGGCGGCATCGTGACCCTGGGCCAGGCGGCGTTTTTCGGCTTCGGGGCCTATGCGGCAGGGATGATGGCAAAGCTCGGGTTCGGCGATCCGCTGCTCTGCCTGCTGGCGGGCGGTCTGGCGACGGCGGGGCTGGGCTTCGCCACGAGTTTTCTGGTGCTGCGCGGGACCGACCTCACGCGGCTGATGGTGACGGTCGCGGTCGCGGCTGTGCTGCGCGAAATCGCCACGCGCTGGGTCGCGGTGACGGGCGGCTCCGACGGGATGGACGGGCTCGATGTCGGCAAGCTGTTTGGGCGCTTCACGTTCGGGCTCGACGGGCATCTCGCCTACGCTTTCAGCCTCGTGGTGCTGTTCCTGGCCTTCGCGGTGGCGCGGACGGTGGTGCGCTCGCCGTTCGGCTGGTCGGTGCGCGCGGTGGGCGCCAACCCGCGGCGGGCTGCGGCAATCGGCATTCCGGTCACGCGGCGGCTGATCGCCATCTACACGATCGGCGCCGCCTATGCCGGCATCGCCGGCGCGCTGCTGACGGTGACAACACAATTCGCGTCCGTTGAGGGTCTCTCGATCGAGCGCTCAGCGGACGCGCTGTTGATGGTGGTGGTGGGTGGCGCCGGCACGCTTTATGGCGCGCTCGCGGGCGCCGTGGTGTTTCGCCTGGTGCAGAACTGGCTGTCCAACCTCACGCCAGAATACTGGCAACTCTGGGTGGGCATCGCGCTGATGGCGCTGGTGCTGCTGCGCCCCGAGGGGGATGCCGCCTGGCCGGTGCTGTTGTGGCGGCGCCTGCGCGGCCGACCCTGATGGCACCAACGATCATGGCGCCGGTTCTCGCGGCGACGGGACTGATCTGCCGCTTCGGTGGGCTGGTGGCGACCAACGATGTCTCGCTGTCGCTGCAGGCGGGCGCGCGCGAGGCGCTGATCGGACCCAACGGTGCGGGCAAGACGACGTTGATCAACCTCCTCTCCGGAACGATCCGCGCCGATTCCGGGCGCATCGAATTCGCGGGGGCGGATATCACCCGGCTGCGGCCCGATCAGCGCGTGCGCCGTGGTCTGGTGCGCACGTTTCAGATCAACCAGATCTTTGCCGCCATGTCGCCCCGCCGAAGCGTGGTGCTGGCGGCGAGCCAGGCGGCGGGGCTGGGGACGCATGCGTGGCGCCCGCTCGGCAGCGATGCCGCGATCGCCGCCGAGGCCGAGACGATCCTGCAACGATTCCACCTCGCCGACGTGGCCGACACCGCGGCCGGCACCCTGCCCTATGGCAAGCAGCGGCTGCTGGAGATCGCGATCGCCATCGCCTGCCGGCCGCGCGTGCTGCTGCTCGACGAGCCGGCCGCCGGTGTGCCGGAGGGCGAGCGCGAGGAGATTCTCGATGGTGTCGCCGCTTTGCCCGAAGATGTCGCGGTGCTGCTGATCGAGCATGATATGGACCTGGTGTTCCGCTTTGCGCGCCGCATCACCGTGCTCGCGGCGGGCGCGGTGCTGGCCAGCGGCACGCCGGCCGAGATCGCCGCCGATCCGCGCGTGCGTGAGGTCTATCTCGGCGAGGCGGAGCATGACTGACCTGCTCGCCGCCGAGACGCTGTCCGCGGGCTATGGCGGCGCCGTGGTGCTCGGCGGCGTCAGTTTTTCGCTGGCAGAGGGCCGCTCCCTCGCCGTGCTCGGGCGCAACGGCATGGGCAAGACGACGCTGCTCAACACCATCATGGGGCTGACGCGCCATCGCGGCGGCACGCTGCGCCTCGCCGGGCGGGACATCACCCGCCTCGCCCCCGAGGCGCGCGCCGCGTCGGGGATCGGCTGGGTGCCGCAGGAGCGCAACATCTTCCGCTCGTTGACCGTGGAGGAAAACCTCACCGCCGTGGCGCGGCCGGGGGCCTGGGACGTGGCGCGGGTCTATGCGCTGTTTCCGCGGCTGGCGGAGCGGCGGGGCAACATGGGCACCCAGCTTTCCGGCGGCGAGCAGCAGATGCTGGCGATCGGCCGCGCGCTGATGCTCAACCCAAGCCTGCTGCTGCTCGACGAGCCGACCGAGGGGCTGGCGCCGATCCTGGTGCAGGAAGTGCTGGCGGCGACGCGGCGAATTCTGCGCGAGGAGGGGGTGAGCGCGATCCTGGTGGAGCAGCACGCGCGCAAGGCGCTGGAGGTGACGGATGACGCGCTGGTGCTGGTGCGCGGCAGCGTGGCCCTCACCGCGGCGAGTGCCGACCTGCTGGCCGACCCCAGTTTGCTCGATGCGACGCTAGGCGTGGGGTGAGCGGCGCTCCATCGCATCGCGCACCAGGGCCGCGAGACGATGCGGCGCGTGGATCAACTTGCCGAACGGCATGGTCAGAAAAAGCCCCAGCACCATGGCCAGGTGGATGGTCAGCAGCAGCGGCATCGCCGCCGTCGCACGCAGCGCCAGCAGCAGCAGCCCGCTCGCGGCGATGGCACCGAGCAGCCACAGCAGCACGCGGTCCGCGGCCAGCGTCTCGGCCGCGAGCGGTGCGGGGTCGGCCAGGCGCTTGAGCACGAGCAACGACGCCGCCCCCGCCAGCATCAGCACGCCGCCCGCGGTGCCGAGCAGCACCGGCAGGCTAAGAAACGGATAGGGCGCGTGCCAGCCGAACACGTGCTCATCGACGGTGGCAACCGAGGTCGCGGCGAAGGCGAGCAGGAAACCGCCGGCCAGTGTGTGATGCGCGTGGCGGCGCGCCCGCGTCGGCCGCTCCCGCGGATAGGGGCATTCGCCGCCGCCACCGCCGAGATTCTTCAGCGTGACCCCGTCATGCAGACCGCGCAGCAAGTGGACGAGGCGCGGTGAACCGCCGAGCCCGCGCCAGGCGGCAAGCGTGGATGCGGCCATCGCCGCGATGGCGAACAGGAACGTGATGGAGCCGAGGGCGATCAGCGTCGGCAGGCCGATCACCGCATAGAAGGCGCCCGGGCCGACATGGGCCACGCCGATGCCATGGGCCGCGACCAGCGCCGCGACGAAGCCCAGCGCCACGGCGGCGGCAACCGTTGCCCAGGGGTGGCGCAGCAGGTCGCGCAGGAACGCCGGCCGGATCGTTTCGATCCACGATTCCCGCCGCACGCGCGAGAGTGCCGCGGGCAGGTTCAGCGCCCATTCATGCGGCGGCGCGTACTGGCAGGCATGATAGCAGCCGTTGCAGCCGTGGCAGAGATTGGCGATGAAGGCGAGGTCGGGTGCCGCGAACTCACGGCGCCGTTCCATCGCCGGAAAGACAGCGCAGAAACCCTCGCAATAGCGGCAGGCGTTGCAGATCTCGAGGGCGCGCCGCGCCTCCGGCATCGTCGCGGTTTCAGTTACGGGCATGGCGCCCTGCCCCCTCCCCGGCCAGGCGCCCGAACACGCCGCCGATGGTCATGCCGAAGCCCGCGAGATAGCCGCGGCCGAGAATGTTGCCGGCCATGATCTCGCCGGCCGCGAACAGATTGGCCGCCCCCGAACCGTCCTGTAACAGCACCCGCGCCGTCTCGTCCACGCGCACGCCGAGATAGGTGAAGGTGATGCCAGGTCGCAGCGGGTAGCCGATGAAGGGCGGCGCTTCGATGCGCCTCGCCCAGTGCGTTTTCGCGACGGCCAGCCCCTCGGTGCGGCAATCATCGAGGCTCGCCGGGTCGAATCTGCCGTCGCGCACCGCCGCGTTATAGTCGTTGACCGTCGCCGCGAGCGCCAGCGGATCGAGCCCCAGCGCGCGGGCGAGGTCGGCGATGGTGGGTGCTGCGACAGCGGGAAACACCGAGGGCATGAAGTCGCGCGCGGCCGGCGCGTCGCAGATCGAATAGGCGATCTGGCCTGGCTGCTGCGCGATGAGGCGGCCCCAGATCGCATAGCGCTTCGGCCAGAGATCCTCGCCCTCGTCGTAGAAGCGCTGGGCGTCGCGATTGACCACGATGCTGAACGGAACGGAATCCAAACGGGTGGCGATGCCGCCGTCGAAGCGCGGCGCGCGGCCGTCGAGCGCGATAGCGTGGCACTGCGTTGGGTCGCCCACCGGCGCGCAGCCGGCATCGAGCAGCAGGCGCAGCACCTCACCCTGGGCATAGGGCGTGCCGCGGATGATGAAATTCTCCGCGGCCTCCCCCCAGTATTCGCGCATCCACGCGATGTTGGCCTGAAAACCGCCGGAAGCCGCGACCACCGCGCGCGGCGCGATGCGCTGCTCGCCGCCGGGCGCCTCCAGCACCACCTCGGCGATGGCGCCGTCGCGCAGGGTGAGGGCCCGCGCCGGCGCATCGTAGCGAATGACGACGCCAAGCCGCTCGGCCTCGCGATAGAGCGCGTTGAGCAGCGCCTTGCCGCCGCCGAGGAAGAACGCGTTGGTGCGCGACAGCGACAGCGTGCCGGCGAGCGAGGGCTGGAAACGCGCGCCGCAGCCGGCATGAAACGCGACCAGCCCGGCCGAGGCGCGGATGGCCATGCGGGCCAGCGCCTCGTCGGTCTGGCCGTGAGTCACGCGCAGCAGGTCGTCCCAGTACTCGTCCTCCAGATAGGCGCCGGTCAGCGTGCCCTCCGGCTGCAGGTGCATCGCGCGGAGGTTGCGCGTGTGGCGCGTGTTGCCGCCGCGCATCGGCCGCGGCGCGGCCTCGGCCACCAGCACCGAGGCGCCGAGGCGACGCGCGGTGATGGCGGCCGCGATGGCGGCGTTGCCACCGCCGATCACCAGCACGTCCGGGGTTTGCGCATCCGTCTGCATCCGTCGAGTGTTGCAGAGCGGTGGCGCTTGCGAAAGCCGGCGGCGGCGCGGAACATCGCCCGATGAAACAGGAGCGATGCGGGCGATGACGACAACCCATGTCTATCGGGCGCGGCGCGTGTTGACGATGGATGCCACGCTGCCGGAGGCGACCCATATCGCGGTGCGCGACGGCCGCATTCTCGGTGCCGGCGGGCCGGAACTGCTGGGCATGTACGCGGATGCCGTGGAGGACGGACGCTTCGCCGACAAGGTGATGCTGCCCGGCTTCGTCGAGGGGCACAGCCACGCGGCGGAGGGCATGGTCTGGCGCCGCCCGTATCTCGGCTATTTCGACCGCGCGGCGCCCGATGGCGGCATCACGCCAGGGGTGACGACTCTGGCCGAGGCGTTGGCCCGGCTGCAGGCGCTGGAGGCAGCGCTGCCGGAGGACGAGCCACTGCTGGTCTGGGGTTTCGACCCGATCTATTATGATGGCCCACGGTTGCATCGGCGCGATCTCGACGCGATCTCGCCAACGCGCCCGATCGTGGTCTCCCACGCCTCCGGCCACATCATCAATGTCAGCTCCATGGTGCTGGAGCGCGCGGGGTTCAGCGCCGATTCCAACCTCGACGGGTTGTTGCGCGACGAAAACGGCCTGACCGGCGAGCTGATGGGCCCGCCGGCGATGCAGCGCGCGACGCGGGTTGTCGGCGGCGGCGGGCTGATGCAGCGCATCGACGAGGAGGGCCTTCGCGCCTTTGCCCGCCAGGCCGCCCGCGTCGGCATCACCACCGCCACCGACCTGCAACGAAGGCTCGACGGCGAAACCGTGGACGTCATGCGCCGCGTGACGGCGTCGGCGGATTTTCCGATGCGGCTGGTCGCGGCCCTCGGCGCGCGGGAATACGGCGTAGCGGAGGGCGTGGCGCGGGTGAAGGAGCTGCTTGGCACCAGCAGCGACAAGCTGCATTTCGGTATCGTGAAACTGACGCTGGATGGCTCGATCCAGGGTTTCACCGGGCGGCTGCGCTGGCCCGGCTATCACAACGGCGCACCGCCGGGCATGTGGTATATCGCGCCCACCGAGCTTGACGCCATCGTCGAGGCCTATCTGCGCGCCGGCGCGCAGATCCACATCCACACCAACGGCGACGAGGCGAGCGAGACCGCCATCGGCGCGCTCGAAACCGTGCTCGCGCGCTGCCCGCGGCCGGAGCATCGCACCACGCTCCAGCACTGCCAGATGGCCGATGCCGCGCAGTTTCGCCGCATGGCGGGGCTCGGCATGGCGGCGAACCTGTTTGTCAATCACATCTACTTCTGGGGCGAACAGCACGCGGCTCTGACTGCAGGGCCGATGCGGGCACCGCGCATGAACGCCACCGCCACGGCGCAGCGCGAGGGCGTTTCGATCGCGATCCATTCCGATGCGCCGGTAACGCCGCTGGGGCCGCTGTTTTCCGTGTGGTGCGCGGTGAACCGGCTGACCTCGCGCGGGCGCGTGTTCGGCGCGGGCGAGCGGCTCTCGGTGATGGAGGCTTTGCACGCGGTGACACTCGGCCCGGCCTGGACGCTCAAGCTCGACCACGCGATCGGCAGCATCGCGCCCGGCAAGTTCGCGGATTTCGCGGTGCTGGAGGAGGACCCGTTCCTGGTGCCGCCGGAGAAGCTGCGCGAGATCGGCGTGCATGCAACGGTGCTGGGCGGCGAGGTGTTCGGCGCGTGATCCGCCTGCTGGTCATCGGCGGCTTTCTCGGTGCCGGAAAGACGACGCTGGTCAACCGGCTGCTGGCGCATGCCGACCGGCGGATCGCGGTGCTGGTGAACGATTTCGGTGCCGTGGCGGTGGACGCAGCGCTGATCGCGGCGGCCGACGCGACCAGCATCACGCTGGCCAACGGCTGCGTCTGCTGCTCGATCGGCGATGATTTCGGTGCCGCGCTGGAGCGCGTGGCCGCGGGCTCGCCCGATCTCGTGATCGTGGAGGCGAGCGGTGTGGCCGATCCCTGGCGCATCGCGCAGCTCGCGCTGATCGAGCCAGGGTTCGAGCTGGGGCCGCTGGTGGTGCTGGCGGATGCCGACGCGCTGCCGCGCCTGCTCGGCGATGGCGCGATCGCCGATATCCTGCGTGGCCAGCTCGCCTTTGCCGACATCGTGGTGCTGACCAAGGCCGATATCGCCGGCCCGGCGCTGGCCGAAAGCCGCTCCCTGGTCCGCGGCATCCGCGAGCAGGCGCATGTCATCGAGGCGCGCGATGGCGACGTGGCGCTGGCGGCGCTGGATTTCGCGGTGCCGCACACCCGTGCGCGCTTCCTGGCGGAGGCGGTGCATCCGTTCCGTACCTGGACCTGGCGCGATCCCCGTCCGTTCGACCGCGGCGCGCTGCGCGGGCTGCTCGCCGCATTGCCCGCATCGGTGCTGCGCATCAAGGGGTTCTGCGGCCTCGATGACGACGCCGGGGACTGGCTGCTGCAATACGCGGCCGAGCGCTGGGCCTTCACCCGCGCCGAGGTGTCGGCTGAGCGGGCGCTGGTGGTAATCGGCACCGAGGCGATGGATGCGGCGGCGCTGGAGGCGGATTTCACGGCTGCCCTGCACGGCTGATGACACTTGCGGCACCGGCGGGCGCGCCCATTTGCCAGCCATGGCCGAAAGAACTCGGACGCAATGGGAGCCGTGGCTGGAGGCAGCCCTGCGCTCCGACCATGCCGGCGAAACCGGCGCTGTTGCGATCTATCGCGGCATCCTGGCCATCACCAGCGATCCGGCGCTACGCGGCTTCGCGGAACGCCACGGCGCGACGGAACAGCAGCATCTCGATCGGATCGAGGCGTTGCTGGCGCGCGGCGATCGCAGCCGGTTGGTGCCGCTATGGCGCGTTGCCGGGTTTCTCACCGGGTTCCTGCCGGCGCTGGCCGGGCCGCGGGCGGTCTATGCCACGATCGATGCCGTCGAGACGTTTGTCGATCATCACTACGCCGCACAGATCCAGCGACTGGATGCGACAGCGACGCACCCAGCGGTGCGCGCCATGCTGGAGACCTGCCGCACCGAGGAGGTGCACCATCGTGACGAAGCCCGTGCCGAAGCCACGCGCCCGCCGGGCGCCGTGCTGCGGGCATGGACACGGCTCGTGGCCTGGGGCAGCGCCGCGGCGGTATCGGCCGCGATGCGCGTCTGAATGCCACCGAGCGCGACGGCACCGGTTCGGGTGATGCCCGGGGCCGACACGCCGGGGAAAGCTCGCTTCCTCGACGATGCCGGCGCCGATATTCCCCGGTAGCGCCGCCGCCGCCGGGGCCGTCAGGCGGAGAGTGCCGCGGGTGCGGTGCGGGCGCGCTTGACCAGCAGCTTGTTGAGCGCGTGCACATAGGCGCGGGCGGAGGCGACGATGGTATCCGTATCGGCGCCCTGGCCGTCCACCATCTTGCCCTCCTCCTCCAGCCGCACGGTCACGCGCGCCTGGGCATCGGTACCCTCGGTCACCGCACCGACGGAGTAGAGGCGCAGCGTCGCCTCGTGCTGGAACAGTTTGCGGATGGCGATGAAGGTGGCATCGACCGGCCCGTCACCCGTTGCCGAGGCGGAACGGGTGACGCCGTCGATCTCGAGCTCGAGCGTGGCGGTGGGCGGCGTCTTGCTGCCAGCGTGCACATCGAGCGAGACGAAGCGGATGCGGTCGTGGTCGCGCATCACCTCGTCATCGACCAGCGCCATGATGTCCTCGTCGTAGACGACCTTCTTGCGGTCGGCGAGGTCCTTGAAGCGGCGGAACGTGTCGTTGAGCTGGTTCTCGCCGATATCGCCGTAGCCCATGGCGCGCAGCTTGTCGCGGAAGGCGGCGCGGCCGGAGTGCTTGCCCATCACCAGCGAGGATTTGGTCCAGCCGACGCTCTCCGGCGTCATGATCTCATAGGTCGCGGCGTTCTTCAGCACGCCGTCCTGGTGGATGCCGCTCTCGTGGGCGAAGGCGTTGCGCCCGACGATTGCCTTGTTGGGCTGCACGTCGAAGCCGGTGATGGTGGAGAGCAGGCGCGAGGTGCGCAGGATGTTCTCGGTCACGATCGCGGGCTGGGCGGGCACCGAATCCGGCCGGGTGCGGATCGCCATCACGATCTCCTCCAGCGCCGCGTTGCCGGCGCGTTCACCGATGCCGTTGATGGTGCATTCCACCTGGCGCACGCCGGCGTTGATGGAGGCGATGGTGTTGGCGACGGCGAGGCCGAGATCGTTGTGGTTATGAGCGGAGAAAATGACCTTCTCCGCACCCGGCACCCGCTCGCGCAGCATGGTGAAGATGCGGGCCATGTCGCCGGGCAGCGCATAGCCGACCGTGTCCGGAATGTTGATCGTGGTCGCGCCCTCGCGGATCGCGGCCTCGACGCAACGGCAGAGGAAATCGGGGTCGGTGCGGCTGCCGTCCTCGGCGGACCACTCGACGTCGTCGGTGTACTGGCGGGCGAGACGGACCGAATCAATGGTCATCTGCAGCACCTCGTCCGGCTCCTTGCGCAGCTTGTATTTCATGTGCAGCGGCGAGGTGCTGAGAAAGATATGGATACGCCGGCGGGCAGCCGGCCCCACCGCCTCGGCGGCGCGCAGGATATCGGCGCGGCCGGTACGCGCGAGGCCGCAGATCACCGGCCCCTGGATGGATTGCGCGATGGCTCGCACGCTCTCGTAGTCGCCGTCCGAGGCGATCGGGAAGCCGGCCTCGATGACATCGACGCCAAGCTCCGCCAGCGCCTCCGCCATGCGCAGCTTCTCCGCGAGGTTCATGGAGAAGCCGGGCGACTGCTCGCCGTCACGCAGCGTGGTATCGAAGATGATCAGGCGGTCATCGGCGATGCGGCCGAAATTCGGATGGTCGATGGTCATGTTGGCAGTCCTTCGAGGGCACCGCGCCATGTCCTGGCGCGGAACGGATTGGCACACATTCTCTCTCAGGAGCCCCCTGAGCGATGCCGTGGCTCAGCCGCCCGGCTTGACGCTCAGGGGCGGGTAAGTCGAAGGAGAAGCAGCGCGCCGAAAGCCGCCGAAGGGCGGGCGGGGTTCAGGCCATGGGGGACTGACGCGCGGATCACAACAGGGGTTCTAGCGGCCAGGCGCCGGTGATGCAAGCATAGCGCCGGATTCGGGCCGGACTCAGGAAGGAAACGCCATGTACAAACTTGTTCTCTGCCGCGCGCTGCACCCCAGCGCGATGGCCCGGCTGGCCGAGCGCAAGGACGTGGCGCTGACGGTACTCACCGACGCGTTCCGCGGCCCGCCGATGGAAAAGGAACTGGCGGCGGCGATCGGCGATGCGGACGGGATCATGGTGGGGCTGGAGCGGGTGACCGAGGCGCTGCTGGCGACCGCGCCGAAGCTGCGCATCATCAGCCGCTTCGGCGTCGGCTATGACACGCTCGACATCCCCGCCTGCACGCAGCGCGACGTCGTGGTCGGCGTGGTCAACGGCGCCAACGATCTTTCGGTCGCCGAGCATGCGATGATGCTGATGCTCGCGGTGGCGCGGCGGACGGTGGAATACGACCAGTCGGTGCGGGCCGGCACGTGGATGATCCAGCACGGGCGGCGCATGCACGAGCTTGCCGGGCGCAGCGTTCTGGTGGTCGGCTACGGACGCATCGGCACCCGCGTCGCGCGGTTCTGCAGGGCGTTCGACATGCATGTGATGGTGCGCGACCCCGCCTTTCCGGTGCCGCGCCTGGCCGCCGATGGCTGCGAGCCGGTGGTGGATGTGATGGAGGCGCTGCCGCGCGCGGATGTGGTGACGCTGCACCTGCCGCTCTCGGCGGCGACGCGCCACATGGTGGACCGCGCCTTCCTCGCCGCGATGAAGCCGACCGCCTGGCTGATCAACACCGCACGCGGCCCGTTGGTGGACGAGGCGGCGCTGGCCGCAGCACTCGCCGACGGGACGATCGAGGCGGCGGGGCTCGACGTGCTGGTGCGCGAACCGCCGGATCTCGACAACCCGTTGCTGAAACTCCCGAACGTGGTGCTGAGCCCGCACAACGCGGCCGCCCCGCTCGAATGCTACGAGAAGATGTCGCACCGCGCGGTCGCCAACCTGCTCGAATGCCTCGATGGCAAGCTCGACCCCGGCTACGTCGTCAATCCCGAGACGCTGCGACGCAACGCCTAGCCGCTCACGCGCCGTCGCCCGCGAGCAGGCGCAGCGTGGCGAGAAAACCGTCGAGCCGGGCTTTGCCGATCTCGTGGCTCAACACACGCTGCGCGCGCCGCCAGGCGGGGAGCGCTCGCGCCAGTGCCGCGCCGCCCGCCGCGGTCAGGATCAGGCGCCGGCCGCGACGGTCCTGCGCGTCGGCCACGATGTCGACGAGGCCACGATGCCGCAACGGCTTGAGGTTGGCGGTCAGCGTCGTGCGGTCCATCGCCAGCAGTGCCGCCACCGCGCCGAGCAGCGGCGGCTCCGGCCGGTTGAGTGCCATCAGGATGGAGAACTGCCCGCCGGTGATGCCGGCGGGGCGCAGCGTCGCGTCATAGCGCCGCGCGAGCGCGCGCGCCGCCCGCTGGACATGCATGCAGAGGCAGGCATCGCGCACCTCGATCGTGACGCTGAAGGGGGGCGTGACGCTGAAGGGGGCCGCAACGCTGAAGGGGGGCGGCGATTTTGACATGCTGGAATTAGGTTGATATCAAGGTAATCGTCAAGCGAAGCGGAGCAACGCATGGGCACGCGCGTCCTGATCCTGCTGGGCACCAAGAAGGGCGCGTTCATCCTCGAATCCGATGCGCTGCGGCACGTCTGGGAACTGCGCGGGCCGTTCTGCGAAACCTGGCCGATGAACCACGTGGTGGGCGACGCCGCGACCGGCGCGATCTTCGCCGGCGGCGGCAGCGCGTGGTTCGGGCCGGCGGTGTGGCGGTCCGACGATCTCGGCCGAAGCTGGGAGCATTCCAGCGCCGGCCTCGCCTACGCCGCCGGGGCCGAGCCGGTGAAGGCGGTCTGGAGCCTCGCGGCCGCGCATGGCGGGCTCTATGCCGGGGTCGAGCCCGCCGGGCTGTTCCGCAGCGAGGATGGCGGGCGGAACTGGCAGCATCTCGGCGGCATGCAGGACCACCCCACGCGACCGCACTGGCAGCCCGGCGGCGCGGGGCTGATCCTGCATTCGCTGGTGCCGCACCCGACCGATGCCGGGCGAATCTGGGTCGGCATCTCGGCCGCGGGGGTGTTCCACACTGCGGATGGCGGCGCCACTTGGGAGCCGCGCAACCAAGGCACGCGCGCCGATTTCATGCCGGAGGGGCAGCGCTACCCCGCATTCGGGCAATGCGTGCACTGCCTGGTGATGGCGCCTGCGATGACGGAACGGCTCTATCAGCAGAACCATTGCGGCATGTACCGCAGCGACGATGGCGGGCAGCACTGGGAAAGCATCGAGGCGGGGCTGCCATCGAGCTTCGGCTTCCCTGCCGCCGCGCATCCGCGCGACCCGGCGACGCTCTTTCTGCTGCCGCTCAACGGCGACACCGCGGGGCGCTTCGTGCCCGAGGCGCGTGCCGCGGTGTGGCGTACGCGCGACGCCGGGGCGAGCTGGACCGCCTGCCGCGCCGGCCTGCCGCAGCGAAACGCGTTCTTCGGCGTGCTGCGCCAAGCGATGGCGACCGACCGGCTCGATCCCGCGGGCGTTTATTTCGGCACCAGCTCGGGCGCGCTCTACACCAGCGCCGACGAGGGCGAGACCTGGCATTGCGCGGCCGAGCACCTGCCGACCATTCTCTCCGTGGAAACGCTCGTCATCGACGCGTAGAGAGCGTGGCGGGGAGCATGGACGACCCTGGGAGGCCGGTTCGCGTGGTGCTGCCCGCCGTTCTGGCGGCGCTGTTTCGCGGCTGCCCGCGCGAGGTCGAGGTGCGGGCGCGGACGGTGGGCGAGGCGCTCGCGGCGCTGGAGGCGCGCATTCCCGGCATGCGCGACCGGATCTGTGACTCGACCCCCGCGATACGGCGCCATATCCGGATTTTCGCCGACGGCATCGGCGCCGATCTCGACACCAGGCTGGCCCCCGGCACCGAGCTGCTGGTGATGACCGCGATCAGCGGCGGTTAGGCGGCATCGGGCGCCTGCCGCACCGGCCCATCCGCCATGGCCATGGCCAGCACCGCAGCCGGCTCGACGCCGCCCTCGCGCAGGGCGCGGATGGTGGCGGCGCGGTCGCGCTTGGCGAGCCGCCGCCCGTCCGCGCCGAGCTTGAGCGGCACGTGCGCGTAGCGCGGCGCGGCCCAGCCCATGAGGTGCTGCAGCAGCCGGTGCAGATGGGCGGCCGGCCGCAGATCCTCGCCGCGCTGCACCAGCGTGACGCCCTGCACCGCATCGTCATGCGTGGCGGCGAGATGGTAGCTCGCCGGCGCATCGCGACGGCCGAGCACGACGTCGCCAAACGATGATGGATCGCAACGAAGACGGCCCTGTTCCTCGTCGTTCACGAACAGCGGTGCTGCCGGCATGGCGCGGGCAAGATCGAGCCGCCAGGCATGCGGCGCGCCTTCCGCCATGCGCCGCGCCGCCGCGGCCGGCGCCAGGGCACGGCAGGTGCCGGGGTAGATGTCCTCCGCCCCGTGCGGCGCGGTGACGGCACGCGCGATATCGGCGCGCGAACAGAAGCAGGGATAGACCAGCCGCCGGTTACGCAACGAATCCAGCGCTGCCTGGTATTCTCCGACATGCCGGGACTGCACCCGCACCGCCCCGTCCCAGTGCAAGCCGAGCCAGCGCAGATCATCCTCGATCGCGGCGGCGAATTCCCTCCGGCAGCGCGCCTGGTCGATATCCTCGATGCGCAGCAGGAACCGCCCGCCGGCGGCCCTCGCGCGCGCCCGCGCCACCGCCGCGACGCGCACGCTGCCGAGGTGCAGCAGGCCGGTCGGCGAGGGGGCGAAGCGGGTGACGAGCGTCATCCCAAAACCCATGACGGCTCCATGAATCCGGCACAAGGGTGCTTGCGGCCCCTCGCGCGGCGGTGCAATAAGACAAGAGGTTCACGACGTCGCACAGCATCTGGCGGGTCGGCTGCCCAATTGCCCCCAGGATTTGTGTGGCGCAAGACGTGGAGCGCTCCTTGCCTGATGGCGGCCATAGTTTTCCGGCGCTGGTGCTGAACGCGGATTTCCGCCCTCTTTCCTATTTCCCGCTGTCGATCTGGTCGTGGCAGGACGCGGTGAAGGCGGTGTTTCTCGATCGCGTCTCTGTGCTCAACGAATACGAGGCCGAGGTCCGCTCGCCGTCGATGGCGATGAAGCTGCCCTCGGTGATCGCGCTCAAGGACTACATCCCCTCCGCACGGCGGCCGGCCTTCACCCGGTTCAACGTGTTTCTGCGCGATGCTTTCTGCTGCCAGTATTGCAGCGAGCGCCAGGCCGCACCGGAACTGACCTTCGATCACGTGGTCCCGCGCTCGCGCGGCGGGCGCACGACATGGGAGAACGTCGTCACCGCCTGCGGCGACTGCAACCTCATCAAGGGCAACCGGCTGCCGCGGGAATGCCGGATGTATCCGCGCCAAACACCGCGCCAGCCTTCGACCTGGGAGCTGCAGGAGAACGGCCGCGCATTCCCACCCAACTACCTGCACGTATCCTGGCGCGACTATCTCTACTGGGACAGCGAACTCGAAAGCTGAGCGGCGGTCATCGGCGTGCCGCCCGCCGCCTCCACCTCGCGTACCGCGTGGCGCACCCAGTCGAGATTGGTGCGTGTCGAGGTGAACGGCGCGTCCTCGATGCCGACGCGAACATGCAGCCCCGCGGCGACGGCAGGCGCGATGAGGGGGGTGATATCGACGCCGAGCCCCGCGACCATGGCGGCGGCGTCCGGTGCCATCTCGGCCAGCAGCGCGCGATAGGCATCGAGCGCCCAGGGCCTTGGCGGGAAACCCCAGGCGAAGCGATCGCTGAACATCAGCCGATAGACCGGCGTCGGCACCCCGGCCTCGCGCGCCAGCACCGCGCCGGCGCGGGCGAAGCCCGGTTCGTAGATCGCATAGCTCGGGCGCAGGCGGTGCCGTGCTGCGATGGCCAGGGCCGCGCGCACCTCCTCGATGGTGTTTCGATAGAGAAACGGTGTACCGGCCCCGTCGGCGTCGAGGAAGTTGACGCTGGCGGTGTAGCGCGACAATCAGGATGAGAAGCGCGACGATCAGGATGAGAGAGATGGTCGCGACGGCGGAACGTTAGTCGTGGTTGGTTGACGCTGGCAAGGGCGGTTCTTGGGGTTGGTTGTC
>JAJXXT010000101.1 GCA_021780935.1 Pseudomonadota bacterium | reverse complement strand
GTCACCGTCCTCGCCGAGGCCGACGGCGCCGGCCGCGGCGAGCACGGCACCCGCGTGCGCATCGACGCCGCCCCCGCCCACGCCGCCGGTTCCGGCACGCTGGCCCGGTTGCGCGTCACCGCGGCCGACGCCGACGGCCTCACCGCGACCAGCCTGGCTGCCGCCTGATGTCGGGCTTCCTCGGCCGCCTGCGCCAGGGCCTGGCGCGCAGCACGCAGAAACTCACCGCCGGAATCGGCGCCGCCATCACCCGCCGCAAGCTCGACGACACGGCGCTGGCGGAACTGGAGGACGCGCTGATCGCGGCCGATCTCGGCCCCGCCGTCGCCGCCGATGTCGTCTCGCTGCTGCGCCGCACCCGTTTCGGCCGCGACGTGACGGAGGCCGAGATCCACGCCGCTCTGGCCGAGGCCATCACGCCCATCCTCGCCCCGGTCGCCCGCCCTCTGCTGCCCGATCCCGCCCACCGCCCGCACGTCGTCCTCATGGTGGGTGTCAACGGCACCGGCAAGACCACCACCATCGGCAAGCTGGCGCAGATGTGGCGCCAGGAGGGCCGCTCCGTGCTGCTCGCCGCCGCCGACACGTTCCGCGCCGCCGCCGTCGAACAGCTCCAGGTCTGGGGCGGGCGCACCGGCTGCGCGGTCGTCGCCGGCGCCCCGGGTGCGGATCCCGCCGGCCTCGCCTACACCGCGCTGGAACGGGCACGAAACGACAACGCCGACCTGCTGCTGATCGACACCGCCGGGCGCCTGCACAACAAGACCGCGCTGATGGAGGAGCTGCAGAAAATCATCCGCGTCATCAAAAAGCTCGACCCCTCGGCGCCGCACGATGTGGTCCTCGTGCTCGACGCCACCACCGGCCAGAACGCCATCGCCCAGGTCGAGATTTTCCGCGCGATGGTGAACGTCACCGGCCTCGTCGTCACCAAGCTCGACGGCAGCGCCCGCGGCGGCATCGTCGTGGCACTCGCAAAAAAAATCGCGCTCCCCGTCCACGCCGTCGGCGTCGGCGAACAGGCCGACGACCTCCGCCCCTTCGATCCCGTTGCCTTCGCTGCCTCGCTCGTCGGCAACGGATGACCCGGCCGCCCGGTTGGCCGCCGTCTGGGCAAGCGGCGCCCGCGAGCAGGCATGTACGAACACGCATGAATGTGACGGCACCTTCATCGAGACAGAAGGATCATCTTCAAAGAAAAACAATTTCGTAAAATCAGATGGTTGGGCGGGCTTCGCGTCTGGAAAATCGTTGACCGGGACCGGGTGTGAAGATTTAATATTTGTGAGCTGTTTGTGGACCTGACTTTGTGCGAGTCTTGCGTGAGAGTAATCTTTTTCTTGAGCGCACGCGCACGAAAATGGGGGAAAGCAATGGCGAGATGGACGAAATTTTCAGGCCTGACGACACTGGTCTTCGGCTGCATGATTCTCGGCGCTGCGGCCCGTGCCGACACCATCCTTTGGGTCGACGACAGCAGCGGTAATATCGGGCAGGTGGATATAACGACTCAATCTGTTGTGGCCGGCTCGGTCCACAACACCGGGCTGTCCCTTACCGACATCGGGTTCAACTCCACCGGGACGCTGTATGGCACCACGTTCACGGGTCTCTACTCGATCAACACGTCGACCGGCACGACCACCTCTCTCGGGAGTTACGGGTTCGGCGGCGGTAGCATGAACGCCCTGGTCGGCAGTGGCGGCACCAACCTGTTCGCCGCCTCCGCCGGGACCAACGACGTGTATGAGGTCAACCCCGGATCGCCCGGCACCGCCGTCTCGACGATCGCGTCGCCCGATCGTTCGGCTGGCGATCTCGCCTTCGGCGGCAGCACCCTCTACGAATCAGGCATCGACGCGCAGTCGGGGCTTGATCAGCTTGTCAACGTAACCAAAGACAGCGTGGTCGGTTTCTTCAAGTCCGGCAACACATACTTCGGGAATGTGTTCGGCTTGGCCGACAACGGAACGACCATGTATGCCGTCAACGGAACCACGGTCTACTCCGTCGATCTCAGCACCGGCGGCCTGACCTCGCTGTTCAACTACGGTGGGCATGGCCTGAGCTACGCCAACGGAACAGCCTTTATCAACGAGGGGGCACCGGTTCCCGAACCGTCGTCGCTGCTGCTCTTCGCGACCGCCCTCGCCGCGTTTTGGGCGTTTCGTGGCCGCCTCAACGTGTTTCGCAGCCGCCGCGGCTAACTCTCCCGTCGGTCCGACCGCTCTCGGATAACCACAAGCGCCCTGCCACGGAGACGTTCCGGCGGCAGGGCGTTCGATTCTGGGACTTCGGCGACAAAACCGCCATCGGTCGTCGATCTCTCACCATTCCCCCTGCTCAAGCCCTCCTCCTCACTTCAGCGGAATCCGCAGCGTCAGCCCCGGCGCCAACTCGTGGCCGATCGCGAAATCCGGCTGCACCCGCCGCGTCATCGCGCGGTCGAACGTCGAGCCCGGGGTGTAACCGTTGCCCAACGGCGCAAATCCCTGCGTATCCGTCACCGATGGCACCAGCGTCACGCCCCGCTTCGCCCGCTTCCCCGGCACGTCGAAGCGCGGGTCGGGCACCGGCGCCGGCACATACCCCGGCTCGGCCCTGGCCGCCGGCACCGCGTGCTTCCCGCCGCCCGGCGCGCCGCCATCCGCCACCAGCAGCACCAGCCCCAGCGCTGCCTGCGCGATCACGACCGGTACGCCACCCGCTCCACCTCCGGCGCCCCCAGCACTCCATCCGGGTTCGCCCGCCACGCCTCCAGCGCCCAGTGCACGGAGGGAAACGCCAGCGCCTCCCACGGGATCGCGTCCCACGCGAACAGCCCCACCGCCTCGCTCTCCGGCCCCGCGCCAAACCGAGGTTCACCCTCGAAACGCGCGCGGAACATCAACTGCACCTGCCCGATGCGCGGGATCGAATAGACCCCCAGCAGCCCCTCGATGGCGATCGCCGCCAGCGCCTCCTCCATCGCCTCGCGCGCCGCCCCCTCGGCCGCCGTCT
This sequence comes from Pseudomonadota bacterium, assembly GCA_021780935.1. The sequence continues at coordinate 41,161 of JAJXXT010000101.1, read as the reverse complement.
CGCCGTGCTCCATGAACCCCGCCGGCAGCGTCCAGTAGCCGCGCCGCGGCTCGATCGCACGACGGCACAGCAGCACCTCGCCGGCATGCGCCACCACGCTGCCCACCACGATCTTCGGGTTGTCATAGGCGATGTGCCCGCACGTTCCGCAAACCAGGCGCTCGCGCGTATCCCCCTCTGGCACCACCAGGCTGAACCGCTCGCTCATGCCACGAAATCTGGCGACACCCCGTCCGCACCGCAAGCACGGCTTGCATCGCCGCCGCCGCTATGGCCTGTCCGTCGCATGACAACTCAGCCCGCCATGCGCCCAACCCCCCCGACCATCGCAGAGATCGAGGCCGCCGCCGCGCGCATCGCGCCCCATATCCGCCGCACCCCGGCGCTGTGCGTCGCCCCCGGCCTGACGCTGCACCTCGAATGCTTCCAGGTCGCCGGCTCCTTCAAGCCGCGCGGCGCCTTCAACACCATGCTGCAACTGCCGCGCGAAACCCTCGCCCGCGGCGTCGCCACCGCCTCCGGCGGCAACCACGGCATGGGTGTCGCCTTCGCCGCCCGCGCCCTCGGCGTTCCCGCCGCCATCGTCGTCCCCGCCAGCACCGGCGAGGCCAAGCGCGCCGCCATCGCTGGCCTGGGCGCCACCGTCACCGTCCACGGCGAGGTCTGGGACGACGCCGACATCGCCGCCCGTGCCCACGCCGAGCGCCACGGCCTCGCCTACATCCACCCCTTCGCCGATCCCCGCGTCATCGCCGGCCAGGCGACGCTGGGCCTCGACCTCCTCGCCGCCACGCCCGCGCCGGATACGGTGCTGGTCGCCATCGGCGGCGGTGGCCTCGCCGCCGGCGTGGCGCTGGCCCTCAAAGCCCGCGCGCCCACGATCCGCCTCATCGGCGTCGAGCCCGAGGGCGCGCCCACGCTGCACGCCAGCCTCGCCGCCGGCCACCCAATCCGCCTCGACCGCATCGAAACCGCCGCCGGCACCCTCGCCCCGCGCACCACCGACGCGCTGAACTTCGCCATCATCCGCGAGCATTTCGAGCGCATCGTTCTCATCCCGGACGCAGCGATGCGCGAGGCCGCGCGCCATCTCTGGCGCGACGCCGCGATCGCCACCGAACTCTCCGGTGCCGCCACCCTCGCCGCCCTGCGCAGCGGCACCTACACCCCGGCTGCCGGCGAACACGTCGTCGCCATCGTCTGCGGCGCCGGCACCGATGGCTTCACCTGACCCCGCCTGCCCGGGACCAGGCCACGCCACCGGCTATCGCGCGCTCCTCGCCCATTCCGGTGTCGCGCCGCTGCTCGCCGCGACGCTCGCCTCGCGCCTCGGCACCCGCATGTTCTCGCTCGCCCTCGTCCTCTACGTGCTGGCGCGCTTCCACTCCCCCGCTCTCGCCGGCTGGGCCACCTTCATGTCCATCGCCCCGGGCCTCGTCGCCAGCCCGGTCGTGGGCGCCCTGCTCGACCGCCTGGGCACGCTGCGCGGCATCGCCCTCGACCTCACGCTCGACGTCGTCATCATGGCCGTCGTCGCCGGCTTCGGTGCCCAACTCGCCCCGGCCCCGGTGCTCGCCCTCATGGGACTCTACTCGCTCACCAGCCCGCTTGGTGCCGCCGGCATCCGCGCCTCGCTGCCGCGCCTCGTGCCTCCGGCCCTCTGGCCGCGCCTCAACGCGCTCGACACCGCGACCTACGGCCTGGTGGATGTCGCCGGCCCCGCCGCGGGCGGCCTCGTCATCGCCATCCTCGGCACCCGTAGCGCCTTCGCCCTGATTGCCGCGACCTACGCCGTGGCCGCGCTATGCCTGCTCGCCGTGGGTCGGGTCACAGCGCCGCCGCGCTCGCGTGCCGGCCTGCTGGCGGACATCGCCGACGGCGTGATGCATTTCGCCCGCCACCGCACCCTGCGCGCGCTCGCCCTTTGCTACGCGCTGTACCACGTCGCCTGGGGCGCGCTCGCCATCCTGGTCCCGGTCATCGCCATCACGGCGCTGGGCGCGGGCAGGGCAGGGGACACCGCCACCGGACTGCTCTGGGGCCTCGCCGGTGCCGCCGGCATTGTGGGCGCGCTCGCCGCCGGCCGCGGCGGCGTCGCCGGGCAGGAGCGTCGCATGCTCGCCATCGGCATGGTCGTCGTGGCCGTCGCCATCTTCCCGCTCGCCGCGTTTCTCGGCCTGCCGGGCCTCGCCGCGGCACTGGTGCTGATCGGGCTCGCCACCGGCCCGATCGACGTCGCCCTCATCACATTGCGCCAGCGCCGCACCCAGCCGGCCTGGTTCGCCCGCATCCTGGTGCTGTCGATGAGCCTCAACGTCGTCGGCATGCCAGTCGGCGCCGCGCTCGCCGGCCAGCTCGCCCACGCCTCCCTGCCGCTCGCCTTCGCCGCCGCGGCGCTGGCCGCCCTCGCCGGTGCCGCCGCCGTCGCCCTGATCCCGCCCGAGACGCCGCCCGCTACGCCGAAAGCGCTGCGGCCTCGCCGAGCTTCACGTCGAGGTAGCGCACATAGTCCTTCGGCACCACCTGCCACACGCGCCGCGCCGTCCGTTCCCACTCATGCAGCAGCATCCGCGCGTAGCGGCTCTGCGTCGCCTCCACGTGCCGTGCCACCAACGCGCGCGCCACCTCGTTCCAGTGCGCCGAGGCGATGCGCTGCCAGGTCAGGCTGTCCGCGTTCACCCGGTGGCGGAACTCATCCTCGGGGTCATACACAAACGCCATTCCCCCGGTGAACCCGGCGCCGAAATTGTCGCCCACCGGCCCCAGCAGCACCACCGTCCCGCCGGTCATGTACTCGCACCCGTTCGAGCCGCACCCCTCGACCACCGCCACCGCGCCGGAGTTGCGCACCGCGAACCGCTCCCCCGCCTGGCCCGCCGCGAACAGCGCCCCCGCGGTCGCCCCGTACAGCACCGTGTTGCCGACGATCGTGTTGAGGTTCGACGGCAGCATGGACGAGGGCGCCGGCCGCACGACGATGGTCCCGCCCGAGAGCCCCTTGCCGACGTAATCGTTGGCATCCCCGAACAATTCCAGCGTCAGCCCCTGCACCGCGAACGCGCCGAGCGACTGTCCCGCGGAACCGCGCAGCCGCACCGTCACATGCCCTTCCGCCAGCCCCGTCATGCCGAAGCGCCGCACGATCCGGCTCGACAGCTTCGTCCCCACCGCCCGTTGCCTGTTGCGCACGGTGTACTGCAACTGCATCTTCTCGCCGCGCTCGAACAGCGGGGCCGCGTCCGCGATCATCTGCGCGTCCAGCGTCTCCGGCACCTCGTTGCGCCCCTCGAGCGTGCAGTGCCGCGCATAGGGGCCGGGGTCCGCCTGCGCCAGAATCGGGTTGAGGTCGAGGTCGTCGAGAAAATCGCTGCCCCGGCTGATCTGGTGCAGCAGGTCGGTCCGCCCCACCGCGTCCGCCAGCGTCCGCAGCCCCAAACTCGCCAGAATCCCCCGCACATCCTCGGCGATGAACGAGAACAGGTTGATCACCTTCTCGGGCGTACCCTCGAATTTCGCGCGCAGCGCCTCGTCCTGCGTGCACACCCCCACCGGGCACGTGTTGGAATGGCACTGCCGCACCATGATGCAGCCCATCGCCACCAGGCTCGCCGTGCCGATGCCGAACTCCTCCGCCCCCAGCATCGCCGCGATCACCACGTCGCGCCCGGTCTTGATCCCGCCATCGGTACGCAACCGTACCCGGTGGCGCAGCCGGTTCAGCATCAGCACCTGATGCGCCTCCGACAGCCCCATCTCCCACGGCAGTCCCGCGTATTTGATGGAACTCTGCGGGCTCGCCCCGGTGCCGCCGGAATGCCCCGAAATCAGGATCGCATCCGCCTTCGCCTTTGCCACGCCGGCGGCGATCGTGCCGATGCCGCTGCGCGCCACCAGCTTCACGCACACCGCGGCATCCGGGTTGATCTGCTTGAGATCATAGATCAGCTGCGCCAGATCCTCGATCGAATAGATGTCATGGTGCGGCGGCGGCGAGATCAGCATCACCCCCGGCGTCGAATGCCGCAGCTTCGCGATCAGGCCCGTCACCTTGAACCCCGGCAACTGCCCGCCCTCGCCCGGCTTCGCCCCCTGCGCCACCTTGATCTCGATCTCGCGGCAATTGTTCAGGTACTCGGCGGTGACGCCAAACCGGCCGGAGGCGATCTGCTTGATCGCCGAGGAGGCGTTGTCGCCGTTGGCCCGCGGCGTCGCCCGCGCGGGGTCCTCGCCACCCTCCCCGGAATCGGAGCGCGCGCCGATCCGGTTCATCGCGATCGACAGCGTCTCATGCGCCTCGGGCGACAGCGCGCCGAGCGAAATCCCTGGTGCCACCAGGCGTTTTCTGATCTCGGTGATGCTCTCCACCTCATCGACCGGGATCGCGCTCACCCCCGTCGTGCGGAAATCCAGCAGGTCGCGCAGCGCCACCGGCGGCAGCCGCCGCACCGCCTCGGCATAGCGCCGATAGGTGGTGTAGCTGTCCGTCGCCACCGCCTCCTGCAGCATATGGATCAGCGGCGCCTCGAACGCATGCGTCTCGCCGCGCCGGCGCAGCTTGTACTGCCCGCCGACCGGCAGCGTCACGATATCGGCACCATACGCCTCGCGATGCAGCGCCAGCACCTTGCGCGCGACCCCCGAAAGCCCGAGCCCGGAAATCCGGCTCGGCATGCCGGGGAAAAACTCCGCCACCAGCGCCCGCGACAGCCCGATCACCTCGAAATTATAGCCGCCGCGATACGACGAGATGACGGAAATCCCCATCTTGGACATGACCTTCAGCAAGCCCTTGTCCACGCATTTCTTATAGCGCCCAACAGCCTCTTTCAGCGACAGCCGGCCGAACAGCGCCTTGCGGTGCCGCTCGGCGATGCACTCCTGCGCCAGATAGGCGTTGATCGTCGTCGCCCCCACGCCGATCAGCACCGCGAAGGCATGCACATCCATGCACTCCGCCACCCGCACATTCAAACTGGTAAACGTCCGCAACGACTGCTTCACCAGGTGGGAGTGTACCGAACCGGTCGCCAGGATCATCGGAATCGCCGCGTGCTCCGCGTCGGTCGCCTCATCGGTCAGGATCACATGCGTGCATCCCGCGCGCACGCCCTCCTCCGCCTCGCGCCGGATCCGCTCGATCGCCGCGCGCAGCCCGCCCTCGCCATCGGCCACCGCAAACGTGCAATCCACCACGCACGCGCCCGCCGCCATCGTCGCGCGCATCGCCATGAATTCGGCGTTCGACAGAACCGGGCTCTCCAGCTGCAACAGATCGAACTGCGAGCTATCCTCGTCGAGCACGTTGCCGAGATTGCCGAGCCTTGTCTTCAGCGTCATCACCCGCGTCTCGCGCAGGCTGTCGATCGGCGGGTTCGTCACCTGGCTGAATGCCTGGCGGAAATAATGATGAATGCCGCGATATTTGTCGGACAGCACGGCAATCGGTGTGTCGTCACCCATCGAGCCGACGGGCTCCTGCGCGTCCTCCACCATCGGGTGCAGGATCAGCTCCAGATCCTCCATGGTAAAGCCCGCGGCGCGCTGGCGCCGGCGCAGCGCCTCGCCCTCCAGCAGCACCGGCTCCGGCGCATCGGTCTTGACGATATGGTCGATCTGGCGGATCCGTTTCGCCCACTCACCGAACGGCTGGCGCGCCGCCAGCATGTCCTTCATCGCCTCGTCGCGATAGAAGGCAGCCCGGTCGAGATCGACGCCGATGCACTGCCCCGGCCCCACACGCCCCTTCTCGACGATCACGCTCTCGTCGAGCTTCACCATCCCCGCCTCGGAGCCAACGATGAGCAGCCCGCCATGCACCCCGTCGCCGGCGGTCAGCGTATAGCGCAGCGGCCGCAGCCCGTTGCGGTCGAGCCCGGCGATCGCCCAGCGTCCGTCGGTCGCCGTCAGCGCCGCCGGCCCGTCCCACGGCTCCATCACCGCGTTGCAATAGTGAAACATCTCCCGATGCGCCTGCTTCATCGTCGCGTCCTGGCCGATCGAGGCCGGGATCATCATCGCCTTGGCCATCGGCGCATCCCGCCCCGCGCGCACCAGCACCTCGAACACGTTGTCGAGGCACGCGGTGTCCGAGCCGCCGGCCTGCACCACCGGCTTGATATCCTCCATCCACGGGTCGAGATCGGGGTCCGAAAGCCGCGTCTCGTGGCTCTTCATCCAGTTGACGTTGCCGGTCACGGTGTTGATCTCGCCGTTATGCGCCAGCATCCGGAACGGCTGCGCCAGCCGCCAGGTCGGAAACGTGTTGGTGGAATAGCGCTGATGATAGATCGCGAACCGGGAGACAAAGCGCGGGTCCAGCAGATCGGGATAGAACTCCGCGAGACTCTCCGCCAGGAACATCCCCTTGTAGATGATCGACCGGCACGACAGCGAACAGAAATACAGCTCGGGAATCTGTGCCGCGATCGCCTGCTTCTCGATCCGCCGGCGGATCACGTAAAGGTCGCGCTCGAATGTCGCCTCATCGACGCCGCGCGCGTTCGAAATCATGATCTGCTCGATCTCGGGCCGCGTCGCATTGGCTTTCTCGCCGATGCACCCGACATTGATCGGCACCTGCCGCCAGCCATAGATCTGATAGCCGAAGGCCAGAATCTCGGTCTCGACGATCTGCCGGCACCGCTCCTGCGCCCCGAGATCGGTCTTCGGCAGAAACACCTGCCCCACCGCGATCGGCCCCGGCTGCAGGGTCGCGCCGCCGCGCTCCACGGCATCGGCAAAAAAATCCTGCGGAATGTCGAGATGAATGCCCGCGCCATCCCCGGTCTTGCCGTCCGCGTCCACGGCACCCCGGTGCCACACCGCGCGCAGCGCCGCGATCCCGGCCTCCACCACATCGCGCCGGCGCTTGCCGTCGAGGGCCGCGATCAGCCCGACGCCGCACGCGTCATGCTCCTGCGCCGGGTCATAGGTCTGCCGCAGCCGCTCGGCATTCTGGTGCCAGGAAGCAACAAAATCCTCACTCATCGCGCCCATCGTCGTCACTCCGCCGCCTGCGGCACGCGCTCGCGCGCCGTGATGAAATCATCGATGCCCACCGCCGCATCGCGGCCGTCGCGAATGCCCCACACCACCAGCGAGGCGCCGCGCACGATATCCCCGGCCGCGAACACCCCCGGCAGCTTCGTCATGAAGGTCTTGGGATCGACCACGATCGTCCCCCACCGCGTCACCTTCAGCGCCGCCTCGCCGAACGCCGCCGGCAGGTCCTCGGGGTCGAACCCCAGCGCCTTGATGACGAGGTCGGCCGGCAACGTGAAATGGCTGCCCTCGATCGGCTCCACCGCCTGCCGCCCGGAGGCATCGGGCAGGCCGAGATGCATCCGCACCGCCCGCACCCCGCTCACCTGCCCGTCGCCGAGAAACGCCTCGGGGGCGGCGAGCCACATGAACTCCACGCCCTCCTCCTCGGCATTCGCCACCTCGCGCATCGAGCCCGGCATGTTCGCCCGGTCGCGCCGATAGAGGCACACCACACTCGCCGCCCCCTGGCGCACCGCGGTGCGCACGCAATCCATCGCCGTGTCGCCGCCGCCGATCACCACCACCCGCTTGCCCCGCGCATCGAGCGCGCCGCTCGCGAAGGCCGGCACCGCATCGCCAAGCCCGTGCCGGTTCGAGGCGGTGAGATAGTCGAGCGCCGGCACGATCCCCGCGAGCCCGGCCCCCGGCCCGCCGATCTCGCGCGGCTTATAGACGCCGGTCGCCACCAGCACCGCGTCATGGCGCGAGCGCAACGCGGCGAAACTCATCGCGCGCCCGATTTCCGTGTCGAGATGAAAACGAACGCCGGCCGCCTCCAGCAGCGCCACGCGCCGCTGCACCACCGGCTTCTCCAGCTTGAAATTCGGGATGCCATAGATCAGCAGCCCGCCGGCGCGGTCGTGCCGGTCATAGACATGCACCTGGTAACCCTTCGCCCGTAACTGCTCCGCCGCCGCCAGCCCCGCCGGGCCCGCGCCGATGATGCCCACGGAATGCGCCCGCTCGCGCACCGGCCGGCGCGGCGTCACCCACCCCTCGGCAAACGCCGTCTCGGTGATATGCCGCTCCACCGCCCCGATGGTGACACTCTCAAAGCCGCGCTCGATGACGCAATTGCCCTCGCACAGCCGGTCCTGCGGGCAGATCCGCCCGCAGATCTCGGGGAAATTATTGGTGGCGGAGGCGACCTCGTAGGCCTCCTGCATCCGCCCCTCGGCGGTCAGCTTCAGCCAGTCGGGGATGTTGTTGCTCAGCGGGCAATGCACTGCGCAGAACGGCACGCCGCATTGCGAGCACCGCGAGGCCTGGTCCGCCGCCGCCTTGGGGTCGAATGGCGCATAAATCTCGCCAAAATCCTCCCGGCGCGCGGCGGGCTTGCGCTTGTCGGGGCTCGCCTGCGGCAGGCGGACGAATTGCAGCATACGCTCGGCCATGGGGCACGGACCTCCCTTACATCGGAGGTTTTACGCAAGCGCAACCCAGGCTTCCAGCCTCAAATCAGAGATAGGTCAATAATATATACCTATTTTTCCTCAACCCAGCCATGCGAAACCCAGCGTCAGCGCCTGCCTCCTGAAACTAGGTCCGGTTCAACACCTTTTTCCCGCCACCCCGCCGAAATCGCGCGAGATACCCCGGCACCACCAAATCCATCGGCGTCACGCACCCGCCCCAGCGCAGCGCCGGGTCCACCACGTTGTCGCGCCCCAGCAGCAGCAACTGGTCGCGCGTCAGCACGGCGCCCGGCAGCCGCTCCAGCACCGCCGCCTGCATCCGCGCCAGCCCCATCGGCATGTCCCATATCGGCCGCGAGCGCCCGGTCAGCGTCAGCATCCAGCGCATCAGCTCCTCGAAGCTGCGCACATCGGGCCCGCCCAGCTCCCACAGGCCCGGTGGCGCCTGCATCACCGCGTCGGCCACGTCGCCCACGAACACCGGCTGGAATTTCGTCCGCCCGCCCGCGATCGGCAGCACCGGCAGCAGCCGCGCCATCGCCGCGAAACGGTTGAAGAACGCATCCTCCGCCCCGAACACGATCGAGGGCCGCAGGATCACCGCCGCCGGTCGCGCCGCCCGCACCGCCGCCTCGCCGCCCGCCTTGCTGCGCGCATAGCGGCTTGGGGAGGCCGCATCCGCCCCGATCGCCGAGAGGTGCACGAACCGCTCCGCCGCCGTCGCCAGCCGCGCGATGCGCTCGGCCCCCTCGACGTGCACCCGCTCGAAATCCCCGGCCCGCCGCTCGGCGAGGATGCCCACCAGGTTCACCACCGTCGCCGCGCCGGCCACCGCCCGCGCCACCTCGGCTTCGCGCTCGACCGGCGCATAGAGCGGCACGATCTGCCCCACGCCGCCCATCGGGCGCAGGAACATCGCCCCCTCGACATCGCGCACCGCGACGCGCACGACATCCCCCCGCGCCGCCAGCCGCCGCACCACATACCGCCCGATAAACCCGCTGGCCCCGAAGACCGTGGCAATCGCTCGTGTCATGAAATCCGTCCATGCTGCCCAACCCGAGCCGGCTGCATAACCTCTGCCAGCCCCGCCGTCATCCGGTGCTCGGCAGCGCCCGCCTCGGGACCGCCCGTCTCAGGAGCGGGACGACCGGCTGGCCTTGTCCGCCTGCTCCGAGCGTGCCCGCCAATACGCCAGGTCCGCCGCCTTGCTGAACGCCACCCGCACGCCCGTGCTGCCCCGGCTCACCCGGATCTTGCCGCCGTTCTGTGCCTTGTGCTCGGCCAGCCACTGCACAACCTCCGGGTCCTCGCTGCTCCTGCCCGCGAATTCGAGCACGCCCACAATCTCTTCTTCCTTGCGTCGCTTGACCATCGTGCCTGCTTTCCAAAAACTTCGTGCCGCCGCGTTGCCCGCGCCGATCTGCCATCCGCCAACCCGCGCCGCGCGCCACGGCAAACGGCCCCTCTATCGCGACCCGACGCGCCCTTTGCGCCATCCCGCCGAAACCCGCCAGCCCGCCCACACCAATCCGCCCACTCGCCCCCGCCAACTCTCCCCCGCCAACTCTCCCCCGCCAACTCTCCCCCGCCAACTCTCCCCCGGTTGACGTGCTGCCGCGCCCGTCCTAGATGCCCGCCTCCCGAGGCCGAGACCTATGCCCAGGTGGCGGAATTGGTAGACGCGCAGGTTTCAGGTACCTGTGGCCGCAAGGTCGTGGAAGTTCGAGTCTTCTCCTGGGCACCAGTTCTTTGGACGCATCGCGTCCGCATCCGGGAATACCGCGCATGACCACCCCCCAAGCCCCCACCTTGCATTTCCATCGCGACGACCTGCCGCCCGGCCTCGCCCTCGGCCCCATCGTCGCCATCGACACCGAAACCATGGGCCTCGACCCGCGCCGCGACCGGCTCTGCCTGGTTCAGCTCTCCGCCGGCGACGGCGCCGCCCACCTGGTGCAGATCGCGAGTCCCGTCCGGCCCTGCCCGAACCTGAAATCCCTCCTCACCGACCCGGCCACCACCAAGCTGTTCCATTTCGCCCGCTTCGACGTCGCCGCCCTCCACAACGCGCTCGGCATCGACGTCGCGCCCGTCATCTGCACCAAGATCGCCTCCAAGCTGGTCCGCACCTACACCGACCGGCACGGCCTGAAGGATCTCTGCCGCGACCTGTTGGGCATCGACATCTCGAAGCAGCAGCAGAGCTCGGACTGGGGCGCCGCATCCCTTACCCCGGAACAACTGGCCTACGCCGCGTCGGACGTGCTGCACCTGCACGCTCTCTGGGCGAAGCTGGAAGCGCTGCTCATCCGCGAAAATCGCCTCGCTCTCGCCCGCGCCTGCTTCGCCTTCCTCCCCACCCGCGGCCGCCTCGACCTGCTGGGCTACGCCGAACCCGACATCTTCGCCCATTGACGCACACGGGCTTACCCCGGCTTCATGCCGGGCTTGGTTGACCCTCCACCGGCAGGCTCCTAGATCGCCCCCATGCGCGACGCCGCCGAAACCCCCACCGTGACGCGGCCGCCGGCCATCGGCCCGACCCCCGAAGGCGCCCGAAACTCCGCCCAGGCCGCCCCTGGGGCCGCCGCTGGGGCCGCCGCCCAGGCCACCATCCAATCCGGCCGCGCCGTCCTCGCCGCCGAGGCCGCCGGCATCACCGCGCTCGCCGCGACCCTCGGCCCGGCCTTCGCCCAGGCGGTGGAAATCCTGGCCGAAACCAGGGGCAGGGTGGTCGTCACCGGCATGGGCAAATCCGGCCACATCGCCCGCAAGATCGCGGCGACGCTGGCCTCCACCGGCACGCCCGCGCTGTTCGTCCACCCCGCCGAGGCCTCGCACGGCGACCTCGGCATGATCGTCGAGGGCGACTGTGTCCTCGCCCTTTCCAACTCCGGCGAAACCGCGGAGCTGGCGGACCTCGTCGCCCACACCCGTCGCTTCGGCCTGCGGCTGCTCGCCATCACCGCCCGCGCCGCCAGCGCGCTCGCCCGCGCCGCCGACGTGCTGCTGCTCCTGCCCCCCGCCGCCGAGGCCTGCCCGCTCGGCCTCGCGCCCACCACCAGCACCACCATGCAGCTCGCCCTCGGCGACGCGCTCGCCGTGGCCCTGCTCACCCGCCGCGGCTTCTCGCCGTCGGATTTTCGCGTCTTCCACCCCGGCGGCAAGCTCGGCGCCCGCCTCACCCATGTGCGCGACCTCATGCATGCCGGCGCCGAACTGCCGCTCGCCACCGCCGCCACGCCGATGCCCGAAGCGCTCATCCGCATGACCGAGGCGCGTTTCGGCTGCCTCGGCATCGTCGATGCCCAGGGCCTCCTCGCCGGCATCGTCACCGACGGCGACCTGCGCCGCGCCATGGCGCCGGATCTCCTCGCCCGCACGGCCGGCGAGGTGATGACCGCGGCACCCCGCACCATCGGCCCCGACGCGCTGGCCGCCGAGGCGCTCGCCCTGATGAACCGCCGCGACCGCCCGATCACGGCACTCTTCGTCATCGATGCCGGCCGCCCGGTCGGCATCCTGCATGTGCACGACCTGCTGCGCGCGGGGGTCGCGTAAATGCACGGACGCGGCGCATGAACAGCCCCGGCTTCGCCAACCAGCCGCCGGCGCAGCGCCACCCGCGCATCACCGTCGGCCTCCGTCGCGAGGCCCCCAGCGCGCCCGCCATCGCCCGCCGCCGCCGGCGCATCGGCCTGGCCAAGCTCGTGCTGCCGGCGCTGGCCGCCTGCCTGCTCGCCTCCGTCGCCCTGTGGCCGGAAATCTCGGGCAACGGCCCGCTCGGCGCCGCCGCGCTCCGTGGCCAGCCGCCCACCCCCAGCGGCGAGATCGTGGACGCGCGCTATCGCGGCATCGACGAAGCCGGCCGCCGCTTTACCCTCACCGCCGCCACCGCCACCCAGGCCGGCGCCAACCGTGTGGACCTCGTGAACCCCAAGGGCGATATCGGCGCGCCCAGCGGCCCCTGGTTCTTCGGCGAGGCCCGCACCGGCGTGCTCGACCGCGCCACCCGCCAGCTCGACCTCGCCGGCCACGTCATGCTCTACCGCAGCGACGGCACCATCCTCACCACCAGCGCCGTCACCGTCGACTTCGCCAACAACGTCGCGGTCGGCAACACCCGCGTGCATGCCCAGGGCCCGTTCGGCACGCTGGACGCCCAGGGCTTCTCCGCGACCGATGGCGGTCAGGTCGTCCGTTTCACCGGCCCCGGCCGCCTGGTCCTGCGGGCCGCGGGCGGATGAACCGCCGCCACCTCCTCACGGCGCTGCCCACGCTCGCCCTGCCCACGCTCGGCCTGGCCACGCTCACCCTGGCCACGCGGCTGCCGCCGGCCCACGCCCAGGGCTTCGACCTCGCCCATGGCGGCCCCGTCGCCATCACCGCGCGCGGCGGCTTCACCCTCGACCAGACCCGGCAAACCGCCACCGCCTATGGTGACGCCCGTGCCGTGCGCGGCGATGTCACCATCCTCGCCGACAAGCTCGTCGCCCATTACCGCCGCAAGCCCGGCTCGTCCCCCGCATCCGCTGCCTCCGGCGCCGGCAGCAACGAGGTCTACCGGCTGGAAGCCATCGGCCATGTCCGCATCTTTACCCCAACCGACACTGCGGTCGCCGACCGCGCGGTCTACGACATGGACCAGGCGGTGCTGGTGATGACCGGCGCGCACCTGCGCCTCACCACGCCGCGCGCCGTCCTCACCGCCCGCGACTCCATGGAGTACTGGTCCGACAAGCACATGGCCGTCGCCCGCGGCGATGCCACCGCCACCGCCTCCGATGGTCGTCAGGTCCGCGCCGACGTCCTCGTCGCCTACACCAAGCCCTCCGCGCCCCCATCCTCCGCCGCCTCCGCCCCGGCGCCCATCCCCGCAGCCAGCCAGGCAGGCGGCACCGGCGCCACCGGATCGCCGCAGGCCGGCGCGCTGGAAAAGGTCGAGGCGTTCGGCCACGTCGTCATCCGCAACGCCCAGGTCGTCGCCACCGGCGACCGCGGCGTCTATCTGCCCGCCACCGGCCAGGCCCGCCTCATCGGCCATGTCCGCATCACCCGCGGCGAGAACCAGCTCAACGGCCCCGCCGCCGACGTCAATCTCAAAACCGGCATCGCCCAGCTCATCGCCGACCCCGGCGCCCCGGTCAGCGGCATGCTGATGCCGCCATCCCGCCCCCCGCCATCCCGCGCCCAGGCGACCAGCCCGGCCGCCATCCATCCGCCCGCCAAAGGTGCCAGGCCATGACCCCCGACTCCCGCGTCGCCCCGCTCACCGCCGCCAGCCTCGCGGTGGTCGAGGGCGGTGGCGGGCTGCTGGAGGCGAGGGGGGTCGGCAAAACCTTCCAGAAGCGCCCGGTCGTCCGCAACGTCTCGATCGCCCTGCGCCGCGGCGAGGCGGTCGGCCTGCTCGGCCCCAACGGCGCGGGCAAGACCACCACGTTCTACATGATCATGGGCCTGATCCAGCCCGACACCGGCAGCATCCGCCTCGACGGCGCCGACATCACCGGCCTGCCGATGTACCGCCGCGCCCGCCTCGGCATCGGCTACCTGCCGCAGGAGGCCTCGGTGTTCCGCGGTCTCACCGTCGAGCAGAACATCATGGCGGTGCTCGAAGTCGCGGAATCCCGCCGTGACCTTCGCGACCGCCAGCTCGACGAGCTGCTCGCCGAGTTCGGCATCGGCCATCTCCGCCGCACCCCAGCCCTGGCCCTTTCGGGCGGCGAACGTCGGCGCGTCGAAATCGCCCGCGCCCTCGCCTCGCGCCCCTCCTTCATGCTGCTCGACGAGCCGCTGGCCGGCATCGACCCGATCGCGGTCGGCGAAATCCGCGACCTGGTCTCCCACCTCAAGGACCGCGGCATCGGCGTGCTGATCACCGACCACAACGTCCGCGAGACGCTGGAGATCATCGACCGTGCCTATATCCTGCATGACGGCCATGTCCTGAAGGAGGGCGACCCCGCCACCGTCGTCGCCGACGAGGATGTCCGCCGCTTTTACCTCGGCGAAAGGTTTTCCCTCTAACAATATCGCAACGCCAGGAGGTTGCCGGTCAATCCCAGGGCGCCACACGCGCCGCCTCGCCACCCGTCAACCCCCCTCTCCCGGGATTAGCCCCGATATCGCACGATTCTTGCTTGCAATTGCGCCCCGCTTCGCGCTGCACTGCGGCATGATGCTTGCTTCGCCCCCCACCATCCGTCACCTCCGGCCGCCCGGCACCCGCGTCGCCGCGGCGCGCGCCTGACCATGCTCGGCCCTCGCCTCGACCTGCGCCAATCCCAGGCGCTGGTGATGACGCCGCAGCTCCGGCTCGCCATCAAGCTCCTGCAATTCTCCCACACCGACGTCGCCGCCTTCATCGAGGAGGAGCTGGAACGCAACCCGCTGCTCGAGCGCGACGAGACCCCCGACCTGCCGCCGGCCGAGACCGTCGCACCCGACCAGCTCTCGCCCGCGCCGCCGCTTCCCCTGACCGGCTTCGAGGACGCGCCCGCCGAACCCGACACCTACGCCGCGGCCACCGCCGACACGCTGCCCGAGGCCTCACCCCTCGATACCGATGCCGCCGAAACCTTCGACCCCGGCGGCCCGTCCGACGGCGAGCCAGGCTACGGCGAGGCCATCCACGCCGGCGGCGCCAGCCACGACTTCGACGACGAGGAGCGCGGCATCGACAGCTACGCCACCGCCGAAGCCCCGCTGCGCGAACGCCTTGCCGAGCAGTTGCGCCTCAGCTTCGCCGACCGCGCCGATCGCCTCATCGCCGCCAACCTGCTCGCCCTGCTCGAACCCTCGGGCCGCCTCGGCGCCGAGCCCGCCGCCATCGCTGCGGCCCTCGGCGTGAAGCTCGCGCATGTCGAGCGCGTCCGCGCCGCGATGATGCGCTTCGAGCCGGTCGGCATGTTCGCCCGCTCGCTTGCCGAATGCCTTGCCGTCCAGCTCGCCGAGCGCAACCGCCTCGACCCCGCGATGCAGGCGCTGCTCGACAACCTCGACCTGCTGGCCCGGCGCGACCTGCGGCGCCTCATGGAAATCTGCGGCGTCGATGCCGAGGACATGACGGAGATGGTCGCCGAGCTGCGCCGCCTCGACCCCAAGCCCGGCGCCGAATCCGGCCTCCTCGCCACCCCGATCGTTCCGGACGTGCTGATGCGCGCCGCCGCCGACGGTACCTGGCTGCTCGAACTCAATCCCGAAACGATGCCCCGCCTGCTGGTCAACCAGTCCTACACCGCCCGCGTCCTGCCGCGCGCCTCGCGTGAGGACCGCGCCTTCCTCGCGGAAAAACTGCAAACCGCCAACTGGCTGGTGAAGTCGCTGCACCAGCGCGCCCAGACCATCCTGAAAGTGGCGAGCGAAATCGTGGCGCAGCAGGACGCGTTCTTCCGCCATGGCGTGCTGCACCTGCGTCCGCTGATCCTGCGCGACATCGCCGCCGCGGTGGAGATGCACGAGAGCACGGTCAGCCGCGTCACCTCGAACAAATACATCGCGACGCCACGCGGCAATTTCGAGCTGAAATACTTCTTCACCACCGCCATCGCCGGCAGCCATGGCGGCGAGGCGCACAGCGCCGAGGCGATCCGCCATCGCATCCGCGCCATGGTCGGCGCCGAGAAACCTGACGACATTCTGTCCGACGACGCCATCGTCGCGGTGCTGCGCCAGGGCGGCGTCGACATCGCCCGCCGCACCGTCGCCAAATACCGCGAGACGCTCAACATTCCGTCCTCGGTGCAGCGCAAGCGCGAAAAATCGATGGCCCTCTGACGCCGCGTGCCTCCACGGCCGCCACCATCGGCCCACTCCGCCTTACCCGTTCGCCCCGCGTTACCCATTGTCCATGCCGTAAATCATGGACATCGGCGGCGGAAGCATGCCCAAATATCGCACGGGGAAAGGCCGCCCCGCAGAACGGCGGCGACCCCTAACCACAGCGGCCACGGCCGCGGGCGAGGTAGGCAATGGAGATCACGGTTTCCGGCAAACAGGTCGATCTGTCGGAGGCGCTGCGCGAGCGCGTCGGGCGTTCCCTCGAAACGATCGCCGGCAAATATTTCGATCACGCCCTGCAGGCGCAGGTCACCTTCAGCCGTGCCCGCAGTTTCTTCACCTGCGACATCAACGTCCATGCCGGCCGCGGCCTCACGCTGCGCGGCGAGGGCGAGGCGGCGGACGCCAACTCCGCCTTCGACGACGCCGCGGAACATATCGCCAAGCGCCTGCGCCGCTACCGCCGCCGCGTCAACGAACACGCCCGCGACCTCGCCCAGCGCGACGGCCCGCCGGAGGAGGGCACGCAATACGTCCTGCGCCAGGAGGAGGAAACGCCGCTCGACGGCGCCGCCTCCGGCACCACCGTCGCCCATGCCACCGTCATCGCCGAGGTCGCGATGGAAATCGCGCTGCTCTCGGTCGGCGAGGCCGTGATGCGCATGGACCTCGCGGACCAGCCGGTGCTCATGTTCCGCAATTCCGCCAGCGGCGATCTCAACGTCGTCTACCGCCGCGGCGACGGCCATATCGGCTGGATCGACCCCGCCGCGCGCCCCTGACGGCCACCCGGTCAGCCGCCAACCCCGCAAGGGCCGAACCGGCGGGGCCGGGCGAAGGGGACCCGCCGCACACCCGCCACCCCGGCCCGTTCATGCCTCGCATCGCCATGCGCCGACCAAGGAGCGTCAACATGACCCCCATGCCATGTCCCTGAACACGCCGCCCGATCTGCACGCCGAAAAGCTCGTCTTCACCGGGGTCTGTGACTGGGCCGGGCTGGTGCGCGGCAAAGCCTTTCCGGAGGCCGATCTCGACATCCGCCTCGCCAAGGGCATGGGCTACACCCTCTCCAATATCATGATGTCGTGCTTCGGCCCGATCCTGACCACCCCGTTCGGCACCGGCGGCGATCTCATCCTCCGCCCGGACCCCGCGGTGCGGGTCGAGGTCGGTTTCGGCGGCTTCGGCACGGCCGAGCGCTTCTACCTCGCCGATCTGCAGAACACCGACGGCACGCCCTGGGAATGCTGCCCGCGCGACTTCCTGCGCCGCGCCATCGCCGCCCTCGCGCGCCACGGCCTCACCCTCACCGCCGCCTTCGAGCAGGAGTTCGTCTACACCGGCATCGAGGCGCGCCCCGGCGATACCTACGCGCTCGCCGCGCATCGCCGCCAGGGCAATTTCGGCGAGGCCCTGATGGCGGCCCTGCGCGAGGCCGGGCTGCGCCCCGACAGTTTCATGGCGGAATACGGTCCGCGCCAGTTCGAGGTCACCGTCGGCCCGGAGCCCGCGCTGCGTGCCGCGGACGACGCCGTCATCCTGCGCGAGATCACCCGCGCCGTCGCCTGGCGCCTCGGCCAGCGCGCCATCTTCGCCCCGATGCTGGAGCCGGAGGGCACCGGCAACGGCACGCATATCCACATGAGCCTCGCCGACCGTTCCGGCCCCATGACATACGATCCCGCCGCGCCCTACGGCATCGCCGCCGCCGCCGCTCCGTTCTTCGCCGGCATCCTCGCCCATCTGCCGGCGCTCGCCGCCTTCACCGCGCCCTCGGTCGGCTCCTATTTCCGCTTCACCCCCAACCGCTGGGCGCCGGTGCACGCCAGCCTCGGCGTGCAGGACCGCGGCGCAGCGATGCGCGTCGCGCCGGTCTTCGCCACCGCCCGCGAGGCCGCCGCGCGCCAGTTCAACGTCGAATACCGCGTCGCCGACGCCACCGCCTCGCCCTACCTCGCCCTCGGCGCGCTGATCTTCGCGGGTGTCGCCGGGCTCGACGCCGGCCTCACCCTGCCCGAGCCCGGCGCCGCGGCGGCGCTGCTGCCCCGCACCCTCGCCGAGGCGCTCGACGCGCTCGCTGGCGACACCACGGCCAAAACCTGGTGGAGCGAGACCGCGATGGCCGCCTATCTTGCCTTCAAGCGCGCCGAAATCGCCCATCTCGCCGCAAGCTCACCGGCCGGGATCTGCACGCTTTACGCGGATATCTACTGAATGTTGCTGGCTCCCGACGAACCCCATCCCGTCCAGCGCCTCGGCGAAGGAACGGGACCGTTTCTCCTCACCGCCGACCATGCCGGCCGCCGCATCCCGCGCGCGCTCGGCGATCTCGGCCTCGACGCGGTGGAACGCTCGCGCCACATCGCGTGGGATATCGGCATCCAGGCCGTCACCGAGCGCCTCGCGCAGAGCCTGGGCGCCACCGCCATCCTGCAAACCTGGTCGCGCCTCGTCATCGACTGCAACCGTCAGCCCGGCGTCGCCTCCTCGATCCCGGAAATCTCCGAAACCACCCTCATTCCCGGCAACCAGAACCTCGCCCCGGCCGATCGCGAGGCCCGCCGCCTCGCCATCTTCGCGCCCTACCACACCGCCATCGCCGCCGAGATCGCCGCGCGCAAGGCACGCGCCCAGCCCACGCTCTACATCGCGATGCACAGCTTCACGCCCGTCTTCAAGGGCGTCTCGCGGCCGATGCACGCCGCCGTGCTCTACAACCGCGCGCCGCTTCTCTCTCGCGCACTCGCCGCCCTGCTGCGCGCCGAGCCCGGCCTCACCATCGCCGAGAACGAGCCCTACAGCGTCTCCGACGAAACCGACTACGGCGTGCCCGTCCACGCCGAACGCGGCGGCCTCGATTACGTGGAGATCGAGATCCGTCAGGACCTCATTGCGGAACCGCAAGGACAGGCGGAATGGGCCGCCCGCCTCGCCCGCCTGCTGCCGCTGGCCGCCGCCACCCTGGAGACACCCACCCTGGAGACACCATGAAAAACTTCGGCCTCAGCCGCGACATTCCCGTGGACAAGCTGCACGCCGCCCTGCTGTTCATCGACGTGCAGAACTACACCATGGAGGGCGGCGGCGAATACGCGGGCCTCGCGCCCGATATCGTCGAGCAGCGCCACGGCTATTTCTTCCGCGAAATGCGCACCCGCGCCATCCCCAACATGCAGCGCCTGCAAGCCGCATGCCGTGCCCAGCGCATCGAGGTGCTCCACACGGTCATCGAGGCGCAGACCCAGGACGGCCGCGACATGGGCCTCGACTACAAGATCTCGGGCCTGTTCTGCCCCAAGGGCTCGCGCGACGCCAAGGTCATCGACGAACTGGCCCCGATCGGCGACGAGATGGTGATCCCGAAAACCTCATCCTCGGTCTTCATCTCCACCAACATCCATTACGTGCTCACGGCCCTCGGCGTGCGCTCGCTGATCATCGCCGGCGCGCTCACCGACCAGTGCGTGGATTCCGCCGTCCGCGACGCCTGCGACCTCGGCTACCTCGTCACCCTGCCCACCGATGCCTGCGCCACCCAGAGCGAGGCGCGCCACACCAACGCGCTGGCCAACAACCGCGGCTATTGCCGCCAGATCACCACCGAGGCCCTGCTCGCCGAACTTGCCGCCTGACGGGACCCGAACCCCTCGCCGGGTTCAGCCGCAGCATCCCTCGGCGGCATCGCCCCGGCGCTGCAACTGAACGGGCGGGCAGGGCACGGAACCATAGGAACAGAAGACGCAACAATCGCCGGCCTTGGGGCGCAGCAATGTGCCGCAGCCCGCGCATTCATAGAAAAACTGGCAGGCATCGGTGGGCATCGCCTCGACCCTGCGGTGGCCGCAGCGCGGGCAGGTGATCTCGGAGAGAACATCAGGCGGCATCATCACCGCGACGCATTCCAGATCACGACCAGGCCTCCCGCGCCGTCGCGCCTACTGCAGCAGCGCCGGCACCATCTCGTGCTGCACGATCGCGGCGAACGCCAGTGCCTGATCGGCGGCAATCGCCATCGGCGTGCCGTCGGCGGCATGGATCGCGAACGCGGCGGCGCCATTCACCAGCACCGGCTTCACATAGGCGATCTGCGCCACCCCCAGCCGCCCGAGCTGCTCGGGCGAAAGATGGCGGATATCGAACTGCTCCATCATCTCCTCCTCGTCGCGGTCGCCCGCCTCGTCGCGGTCCATCGCCTCATCGCCACGCCCGCTGTCGTCATTCCTGTCGAAGGTCATCGGACCCTCCATGCGCCACGGGACCATTCCCGCGGCAAGCTGTGAAACACGCTCGTTTTCGGCTCGGCACGTCGTTCGGGGGCGTCGGGCCTCAAATCTCCTCCTGGTCCTCGCCCAGCGCCGGCGCGCCGCCCTGGGCTCCCGCCGTGGCCGAGCGCAGCGGCACCGCGTGGGAGGTCACGGCGCGTGGCGGCACCGGCCGTTGCGGGCTCGAAATATTGATCGTCTTCACCCGCACCTGCGGCTGCGGCCGGGCCAGGTCGATATGCAGCAGCCCGGCATCCAGCCACGCCCCGCGCACCTCGATCCCCTCGGCCATCACGAACGCCCGCTGAAACTGCCGCGCCGCGATGCCGCGGTGCAGAAACACCCGCCCCTGGCTGTCATCCGCCTGCCGGCCGCGGATCACCAGCTGGTTGTCCTCCTGGGTGATCTGCAACTCCTCCATCGTGAACCCGGCGACCGCCAGCGTGATCCGCAGCCCCGCCGAGCCGATCTGCTCGATGTTGTAGGGCGGATACCCGTCCGACGTGTTCTTGCTCGCCCGCTCAAGCATCTGCTCAAGATGGTCAAAGCCCAGAAACAGCGGCGAGGTGAAGACGCGGGTCGACATCAGGGCCTCCTCGGATGAGCGGGGCAAAACACCGGGCCCCCAGGCGGCAACCCGGTCCATCCTTAGATTGGCCGAACGCCCCCGCGTTGCAAGAGGGGCCCTGCCGGCGCTAATCCCCGGCCGATGGACCAACCCAAACGCATCCCCGAGCCCGTGCGCCCCCCGGCCGACCTGCTGCCGATCCTCATCGCGCCGCACAAGACGCTGAAGACCCGCGCCCGCCCGGTCGCCGCGGCGGACGCCGATACCGTGCGCGCCCTCATCCCGCGCCTGTTCGCCACCATGTACGCCGCGCCCGGCATCGGCCTCGCCGCGCCGCAGATCGGCACCCTGCTGCGCCTCGCCGTGGTGGACCTGATGCCGGACGAAAAGCCCAGCCCCATCGTCCTCATCAACCCGCAGGTCGTCGCCGCCAGCAAGGAAACCGCGCTGCGCGAGGAGGGCTGCCTGTCGCTCCCCGGCCAGTACGCCGAGGTCGAGCGCCCGGCCCATGTCGTCATCCGCTACGAGGACGAGGCCGGCGCCCGCCGCGAAATCCAGGCCCAGGGCCTGCTCGGCGCCTGCCTCCAGCACGAGATCGACCATCTCGACGGCATCCTCTTCGTCGATCACCTCTCGGCGCTGAAGCGCAACATCATCCTCCGCCGGCTGGCCAAGGACATCCGCCAGAAGGACGCCAAGGACGGAAAAGACCCCCGGGACAAACGGGACACCAGGGACAAAAGGGCGTCGTGAGCGGCGTCCCGCCCCGCATCACGCCGGCTGCGCCCGGCCGCGGCGCCACGGGCCGCGCCTGATGCGCCTCGCCTTCATGGGCTCGCCCGAGTTCGCGGTCCCGGCGCTGCATGCCCTCGCCGCGGCGCACCAGCTCGTCGCGGTCTACACCCAGCCGCCGAAACCGGCCGGTCGTGGCAAGCGCCTGCAACGCTGCGCGGTGCACATCGCCGCCGAGGCACTGGGCGTCGAGGTGCGCACCCCCGCGCGCCTGCGCCCGCCGGCGGAGGCCGAGGCCTTTGCCGCGCTCGGTCTCGATGCCGCGGTCGTCGCCGCCTACGGCCTCATCCTGCCGCCCGCCTTCCTCGCCGCCCCGGCCCGCGGCTGCCTCAACATCCATGCCAGCCTGCTGCCGCGCTGGCGTGGTGCCGCCCCCATCCACGCCGCCATCCTCGCCGGCGACGCCGAGACCGGCATCACCGTGATGCAGATGGATGCCGGCCTCGACACCGGCGC
This sequence comes from Pseudomonadota bacterium, assembly GCA_021780935.1. Next base: position 18,839 of record JAJXXT010000101.1, on the reverse strand, counting down.
CATGCTGTTGCGCCAGGCCATCCCGATCGCCCCCCGCGACACCGCCGCCACGCTGCACGACCGGCTTGCTGCCATCGGCGCCGACCTCATCCTGCGCGCCCTGGCGGAAAACCCGCCGCCCACGCCGCAGCCGCCGGAAGGCGTCACCCACACCGCCAAACTCACCCGCGAGGATGGTCGCCTCGACTGGACCCGCCCCGCCGCGGAACTCGACCGCCGCATCCGCGCCTTCACCCCCTGGCCCGGCACGTTTACCACCATCGCCGGCACCACCCTGAAGATCCTCGCCGCCGAACCCGCCGCCAAGCCCGCCGCCAAGCCCACCACTGGCCTCATCGCCCGATCGGCGCCTCCCGGCTCCGTGCTCGACGACGCGCTCACCGTCGCCTGCGGCCCCGATGCAGCCATTCCCGGTGCAGCGGCGCCCGGCGCCCTGCGCCTGCTGCGTGTCCAGGCCCCGGGTGGTGCCGCGATGGACGCCGCTTCCTTCCTGCGCGGCCATCCCGTCCCGCCCGGCACGGTGCTCGGCCGGTGATCCGCTACGCGCTCGAAGTCGAGTACGACGGCTCGGGCTTCGTCGGCTGGCAGTTCCAGACCACCGGCCTCTCGGTCCAGCAGGTGCTGGACCAGGCCGCAAGCCGCCTCGGCGCCGCCACCACCCAGGCCGCCGGCCGCACCGATGCCGGCGTCCATGCCGCTGCCCAGGTCGTCGCCCTCGACCTCGACCGCGCCATCGCCCCGGAGCGGCTGCTGGCGGCGCTCAATTTCCACCTCCGCCCGCACCGCATCGCCATCACCCGCGCTGCCCTGGCACCCGCCGGCTGGGACGCCCGCCACGCCGCCATCGGCCGCGCCTACCGCTACCTCATCCTCAACCGTCGCGCCCCGCCGGCCCTCGAAGCCGGCCGTGTCTGGCACGTCGAGCGCCCGCTCGACGCCGCCGCCATGCACCGCGCCGCGCAGGCACTGCTCGGCCGGCACGATTTCACCTCGTTCCGCGCCACCGCCTGCCAGGCGCGCTCACCGCTGCGCACCATCGACCGGCTCGATGTCACCCGTGACGGCGAGCATGTCCGTATCGAGGCCGCCGCCCGCAGCTTCCTGCACCATCAGGTCCGCAACATGGTCGGCTCGCTGGTGCCGATAGGGCAGGGGCGCTGGCCGGAACCCCGCCTCGCCGAGATTCTCGCCGCCCGCGACCGCTCCGCCGCCGGCCCTACCGCCCCGCCCGACGGCCTGACGCTCACCGCAATCCGCTACCCGGCCGATCCGTTTGCTCCCGCCGCCGAGGCCACGCGCGCTGATACCGGCGGCCGGAATCGTTGACTCTTGGGTGTGCGGTCCGGCCGCCGGTATCCTCTTGATTTCGCGCGCAGCCGCCACACCAACCCTGCGCGCCATACGGTCGGCCGAAGGGGCCGACCGTATAGGCCTGCATCACCGCCCGCTGATCAGCGCCGGCCCCTCGACCACGATCGCCAGCGCCACATGCACCGCCACCACCAGCAGCACCGCCCGGCCGCGTGACACGCCAAGCCCGATACGGGCGAGAAAGAACGCCAGCGCCAGCGCATAGGCGATCAGCGCCACGATCAGCGCCACCGCCACCGCATCCGGCGCCACGCCCATGCTGATCGCGATCTGCATCAACGGCATCAGCAGAAAGATCGCCAGCATCGGCGCCCACTGGCACCAGTTCACCGCCGTCGCATAGCGCAGCCACGGCCCCTCGCGGCCCCACCGCACCGCGAACCAGTGCGACACCACCGGCTGGCCCAGCATCGCCACCACGGTGCTGCCGATGGATTCCAGCGCGAACGCCACATGCCCGCTCAGCCCCACCAGAAACCCGCCGACCAGTGCGAGCGCCAGCATCGGCGAGAAACTGTTGAGGAACGCCTGCCGCCCCTCGGGGATCCCCGCCATCCCCTCGGCGCGGAACGTGCCGAGCCGCAGCACGGCCCCGAAAATGCCGAAGCGCCGCGCGTCGCCGGGCAACGTTGGCCGCCGCATCATCCGAGAAACGCCCCGATCACCGCGCCATAGGCGGCACTCAACTGCCGCAACTCCGCCACCGGCACGCATTCATCCACCTGGTGCATCGTCCGCCCCACCAGTCCGAACTCGGCGACCGGGCACAGCCTCGTGATGAACCGCGCATCGGAGGTGCCGCCGCCGGTATCGAGCCGCGGCACCACCCCCGTCGCCGCCTCGACTGCGGCCGCGAGCTTGGCCACCGCCGGCCCCGGCCTGGTCAGGAAACTTTCGCCCGAAACCGTCACCGCCATCTCGTGGCGCGGCGCATGCCGCCCCACCACCTCGCGCAGCCATGCTTCCAGCGAGGCGCCGGAATGGCGGTCGTTGAACCGGATGTTCAGTCGCGCCGAGGCCTGTGCCGGCACCACATTGCCCGCCGCGTTACCGACATCGATGCTCGTCACCTGCAACGATGTGGCCTCAAAATGTTCCGTTCCAGCATCGATCGGCCGCGCCGTCAGCTCCGCCAGCGCCGCCACCAGCCGGTGGCACGGGTTGTCCGCCCGCTGCGGATACGCCACATGTCCCTGCACGCCGTGCACGGTGATCCGCGCGCTGAGCGAGCCACGCCGCCCGATCTTGATCACCTCGCCGAGCAGCCTCGGGTTGGTCGGCTCGCCCACCAGGCAGAAATCCGGCACCTCGCCGCGTTCGCGCATCCATTCCAGCACCCGCACCGTGCCATCCACCGCATCGCCTTCCTCGTCGCCGGTGATCAGCAGCGAGATCGAGCCCCCCCGCCCACCAGCCGCCGCCCCCGTCGCCAGCCGGCCCGTCTCCAGCCGCCCCGTCTCCAGCCACGCCGCCACCGCCGCGACGAAGGCCGCGATCGCGCCCTTCATGTCGCACGCCCCGCGCCCATACAGCACGCCGTCCACCACCTCGGCGCCGAACGGGTCGCACCGCCATCCATCCCCCGCCGGCACCACATCGGTATGCCCGGCGAAACACAGATGCGGATCCCCATCGCCAAGCCGCGCGTAGAGATTCTCGATCGCCCCGAACCGCAGCCGCTCGACACGAAACCCGAGCCGTTCCAGCACCCCCGCCAGCACCGCCTGCGCCCCGTCATCCTCGGGCGTCACCGAACGCGCCCGGATCAGCGCCTGCGCCAGCGCCAGCGGGTCCGAAGCCGCCTCGCTCACGAGCGCAGCAGCTCGTTGATCGAGGTCTTGGCCCGCGTGCGCGCATCCACCCGCTTCACGATCACCGCGCAGGAGAGCGACGGCCCATCCGAGCCGTCCGCCAGCTTCCTGCCCGGCAGCGAGCCCGGCACCACCACGGAATAGGCCGGCACCCGGCCATAGAAAACCTCGCCCGTCGCGCGGTCGATGATGCGCGTCGAGGCGCCGAGAAACACCCCCATCGACAGCACCGCGCCGCGCTCCACCACCACGCCCTCCGCCACCTCGGAGCGCGCGCCGATGAAGCAGTCATCCTCGATGATCACCGGGCTCGCCTGCAGCGGCTCCAGCACGCCGCCGATCCCCACGCCGCCCGAGATATGGCAGTTCGCCCCGACCTGCGCGCAGGACCCCACGGTGGACCAGGTGTCGATCATGGTATTGGCGCCGACATGGGCGCCGACATTCACGAAGCAGGGCATCAGCACCACGCCCGGCGCGATAAAGGCGCTGCGCCGCACCACCGCCCCCGGCACCGCGCGAAACCCGCGCTGGCGGAACTGCTCCTCGCTCCACCCCGCGAACAGCATCCCCACCTTGTCCCACACCGGCGCGCCGCCGGCGCCCGGCATCGGCGCGCTGTCATGCAGCCGGAAGGACAGCAGCACCGCCTTCTTCAGCCACTCATGCACCACCCAGCCGGCACCGGTCGGTTCGGCCACCCGCGCCGCACCCGATTCCAGCCGCCCCAGCGCCGTTTCCACCGCCGCGCGGTCATCGCCCGCGGTCGCCGGCGACAGCGTCTCCCGCCGCTCCCAGAGTGCATCGATGGTGGCGGCAAGCGCGGCGTCTTCCATGGTCCGTTTCCGTCCGTGTGGGGGCGGCGGACCATGCGCAGGCGCAACCGGTGAGTCAACGCATCGGACCGGTTGGTCGAGGCGCTGGCGGCGCCGTCAGCCGGCCAGCAGCGCCATCGCCTGCCGCATCGCGGCCATCGCCTGCTGTGGATCGGCCACCGCGCCCACGCTCCCGCCGGAGTCGCCATCATCCCAGTACGACCCGGCGATGGCGATCTCGACCTCGACCTCCCGCGCCTCGGGGAAATCGAGCGTCGCCTCACCGTCCGTCCAGCGCCAGCCGCTGCCATCAGGCTGCATCTCCGGTGCGTGCCACCCGGCGCCGAGCCGTGGATCGTCCAGTGCCACGGCCTCGCCATTCACCAGCAGGCGGCTGATCGCGACGCCCAGCCGGCGGCCGTCGCCGCCCGGTGCGGCCGCCAGGTCCGCCGGCACCGCGCTGCGCGACATCAGCCGCAGCACCCCGCCCAGCCGCGCCACGTCAAGTCGCGGCTCGTCAGGTCGCGGCATGTCAAAGCACAGCCGCCCCGGCGTCGCGCCCAGCGCCTCTTTCCGGGGTGCCACCGCGCCGCTGCCCGTCGCGAGCCGCACTCGCGGCTCCGTCGTCATGTGATGCCCGAGCGCCTCGGCGCGCTCCAGCAGCCGCTGCCGCTCCCGCTCCAGCAGCTTGCCGCCCAGCACCAGATGCGCGCAGGCCCGGGTGGCCCAGATCTGGCGGGAGAAATCCGGGTGCAGCACCGTCACCCCGCCGCCGCTCTCGAACGCGTCGCGGTTGCCGGTGTCGAGATAGCTCTCGCAGGTCAGCCCCTCGGCGAAGATCACGTCGTGGTGTTCCAGCTCGATGTGCCAGTACGTCACCACGTTCTGCGGCTGCACGCGGATGGTGCTGCCGTTCACCAGGTAGCGGATCGGGACCAGGTTGCCGGCCGTGAACACCGCGTGGTCCTGCGACAGCAGCAGCCGCCGCCGCGGCACGCCGGGGGCGAAGGCGCCGGGCTCGATGCACACCGGCCACACCTCCGCGGGGTTCGGCTGCCGCTCGCAGCGGATCCGCCGCCGCCCGAGCCAGCGCACCGTCCCCAGCCGCCCGTCGGCGGTGCGCACACGGTCGCCGATCGCCAGTTGCTCGACCGGCACCTCGCCATCCTCGGCGGCGATCAGCGTCCCCTCGTGGAAGCACGCCACCGACTCGCCGGTGATCACGCCGCCGCCCGGTGCGCTGGTCACGTTGAACGCATCCGCCGCATAGCTGCCGGCCGACATCACGACCGACCCGACAACGGCACCGCCGGCGTTCTCCAGCTCCAGCGTTCCGCCCGGCGCCGGGCCGCCGATGATCGGCACCGTGTTCTGCGACCATACCGCCTGCGTTGCCCCGGTCACGCCCTTCAGCACGATCGCGTCGGTCGAGGACAGCGTGCCGGAACTGAGCACATTGACATTGGCGCTCGTGCCGTTGTCGAAGATCAGACGGTTGTTGCCGCCCTCGAACGCCACTCCCTGAAGCAGGCTGATCTGGCTGCCGCTATCGCCGATCTCCAGCGTGCTGCCGCCCACCGCCGCGCCACCGACGGTCTCGCCCAGCGTGGTGTTGGACAGCGCCGACAGATCGATGCCGGCATTCAGGATTTCGGTATCACCGCCACCAATATACGTGTCGAAGGCAATACCGAGCCCGACGGCGTTCGTCACATCCACCGTGGTGCCGACGCCTGTGATGTTGAGCGTGCCGAGAGCCGCGACATCCAGCGTCGCCGCCGTGTCCGTGGACGAAACATCGGTCGTTCCGCCCAAGGTAATGTTGATGACCGCCATCGTCGTTCCCCTTTTTCATCCGGGCCGACACCACGACCGCGCAAGTCGGCGATCGCCGAGGCCTCAGTCCGCTCCAAATCTTCGCCCGGTTCTGATCTTGAGGGCAACAACAAGTTTTCTCTTGTTGGGGTTTTTAATGTCAGACGAGACGGTGTTCGACCGTGTGCCGTCGATACGTAAAAAAACGATGACTCGAGCATCGTTTTCGGCGTCATAGGATCGTCTATTTTTCGTTATCGCCTTGCCCGACTCGTCGTTAGCTTCGTCTTCATCGGTCTCCTGTCTCATTGCGTCATGCTCGAAATTGAGACCGGCTTCCGCTCGCCTCCGGCGTCCCCGGAACCACCCCCGGGTTCAGGCGGCGACCACGCCTGCGCGCACCATGCGCCCGCCGCTCCCCTCCCCACCGCGCACCCGCCAATCGTGCATGCCCTGCTGGAAAGCCGTCAGCGCTGGCGCGACCTCGCCACCCTTGCCGCGGACTTCGCCTTCGAGACCGACGCGCAGCAGCGCTTCGCCTTCATCCACCCGCAGACCGTGCTCGGCTGGCCGGCCACCACCCTGCTCGGCCAGCCCGCCGCCATGCTCATCGCCCGCGCCGACGGCGAGGCCGGCACCAACCCGTTCCACGTCGCGGCCCCGGTGCGCCGCCGCCGCGCCTGGCTGCGCCGCGCCGACGGCACCTGCGTCTGCCTCGCCTTCTCCGTCGCCCCGCTGTTCGACGCCGAAGGCCGCAGCGCCGGCGCCCGCGGCATCGCCCAGGACATCACCGCGCAGGACCGTCACGACGCCGCCCTCGCCGCCGCCCTCCGCCGTGGCGAGGTCGTGGACCACATCCTCTGGCGCATGCGCCAGGAGGTCATGGCCCCGCGCATGATGCAGGCCGCCCTGCACTCGCTCGCCACCGCCGTCGGCGCCGCCGGCTGCGTCGTCGTGGACATGATCGGCGACGGCGTCTCGCCGCAGGTCCTGCACGCGTTCGGCGCCGATTTCGGCCGCATCCGCCACACCGCGCTCACCCTGCTCGAGTCCGGCGGCCATGCCCCCGTCCAGGCCCGCGCGCCGGAGGGCGAGCGCGTCCTCGCCTGCCCCTGCGACGACGGCCTCGGCGCCCAGGCCGGCATCGTGCTCTGGCGCGACGCCGACGGCCGCTCCTGGGACGCCGACGAAATGACCCTCGCCGCCTCCGCCGTCGGCATCGTCCGCGTCATCCTCGACCACGAGGCGATCCAGCGCGAAATGGTCCGCCAGGCCCGCACCGACCCGCTCACCGGCCTGCTCAACCGCCGCGCCTTCCTCGACGAGATCGCCCGCCGCATCGAGCGCCTCGACCGCGAAGCCCTCCCCGGCACCCTCATCTTCGCCGACCTCGACCGCTTCAAGGCGCTCAACGACGAGGCCGGCCACGACGCCGGCGACGCCGCCCTCACGGCCGCCGCCACCCTGCTGCGCGAAACCGTCCGCCCCGCCGACCTCGTCGCCCGCCTCGGCGGCGACGAGTTCGCGCTCTGGCTCGACGGTGCGGACTCCCTCACCGCCGCCGAGCGCGCCGAGGCGCTGCGCCTCGCCGTCCCCGCCATCACCCCGGCCCACGCCAGCACCCGCCTCGGCGTGTCCATCGGCATCGCCACCCGCTGGCCGCGCCACGTCATGCCCGCCGCCCATGCCCCCAGCTACGACAGCGCGGCACCGGGAGGGGAAGCGGGCGGGGAAGGGGAGAGCATCGACAGCCTCATGCACCGCGCCGACCAGGCGATGTACGCCGCCAAACGCGCCGGCCGCGGCCGCTGGCGCGTCGCCCCGGAGGATGGCGGCTTCGACAGCGGCGCCGCCACCCCTCCACCCAACCCGCACCCGCCCAACCCCTAATCGCCCAACCCGCCCCCGCCCATCCAGGGCCTCACCCGACGGAGCCGCACGATGAGCGCCGCCCAACCCCAGCAGACGCCGCCCCAACCCAAGCCCACCCCGGCCGCCGCCATCCGCGACCTCATCCCGCCCGGCGAATCCGCCCGCGTCCGCCTCGCCGCCGCCGGCACCGACGCCGCCATCCTCGTCACCCTGGCCCGCGATCACGCCGTCACCGTCCGCGCCTCGCTGGCCCTCAACGCCGCCGCCCCGCCCGCCGCCGACGCCATCCTCGCCCGCGACGTGGACGAGCGCGTCCGCACCCTGCTCGCCCGCAAACTCGCTCTCCTGCTTCCCTCCATGGCCGCCCCGGGCCGCGCCAGCCTCGGCGAACGCGTCCTCGACACGCTCGAAGGCCTGGTCGCCGACGAGGCCGTCCGCGTCCGCGCCGCCATCGCCGATGTCGTCAAGGACATGGCCGCCGCGCCCCGCGCCCTCATCCTGCGCCTCGCCGCCGACACCGCGCTGCCGGTCGCCGAACCCGTGCTGCGCCTCTCGCCCATCCTCACCCAGGCCGACCTCCTCGCCCTCCTCGCAGCCCCGCCCTGTCCGGCCACCGCCATCGCCATCGCCCGCCGCCCCGGCCTGCCGGAGGAGGTCGCCGAGCGCATCGCCGCCATGGCCGATGCCGAGGCCGTGGAGGCGCTGCTCGCCAACCCCACCGCCGCCATCCGCGAGGCCACCCTCGACGCCCTCATCGCCGAGGCCGCCACCCACCCCAACTGGCACGGCCCGCTGGTCCGCCGCCCGCGCCTCACCGCCCGCGCCGCCGCCGCCCTCTCCGAGATCGTCGCCACCTGCCTGCTCGAGGAACTCGCCGCCCGCGCCGACCTCGACCCCGCCACCACCGCCGAGCTGCGCCAGCGCCTCACCGCCCGCCTGATGCCGCCGCCGCCGTCCCCCGCCAGTCCCGACGCCGCCGACGCCCTCGCCGAGGCCCGCCACATCGCCGCCAACGGCCGCCTCGACGAGGCCGCCCTGCTGGATGCCGTGCACCGCGGCGAAACCCGCCTCGCCACCGCCCTCCTCGCCGTCGCCGCCGGCGTCGCCCCCGCCGTCGTGGAGCGCGCCGCCTCGCTGCGCAGCGGCAAGGGCCTGGTCAGCCTGCTCTGGAAGGCCGGCTTCACCATGCGCGTCGCCGGCCCCCTCCAGACCCTCCTCGCCCGCCTCGCGCCAGAGACCGTCCTGCGCCCCGCCCCCGGCAACGCCTTCCCCCTCACCACCGAGGAAATGCGCTGGCAGATCGAATTCCTGTCCGCCGCCGGCCGCTAGCGGCCGCCAAGATTAAGAATGGTGATCCCAACCATTGCAGTTGGTTGAAGCCATGGAGCGGCACCCGCCCGCATGCTAAGTTCGTCTGCAATGCCTCAGGACATTTCCACGCCCCGCGCATCGCCAGCGAGCTCCGTGTCTTTGCTGGGGCGCTTTGCCAAGGGCTCGGCGTGGATGGTCGGCTGGCGCATGGCCTCCCGTGCCCTTGGCTTTATCAGCACGCTTGTTCTTGCCCGCATTCTCGTTCCGGCTGATTTCGGTCTTGTCGCCATGGCAACAATGTTCGCCCAGGTCGTCGACACCCTGTCCGAGGTCGGCCTGCGTGACGCCCTGGTTCAGCACCGCACCGGCGGAGAACATCTCTACGACAGTGCTTTCACCCTTCAGCTCATGCGTGCGGCGATCACGGCGGCCTTCGTCGCTCTGGCCGCCCCTTACATTTCGGTTTGGTTCGGCGACGCCCGGCTCGTCTTGTTGCTCGACATTCTTGCAGCCTTGTCCCTCGTCGGTGGTTTTGAGAATGTCGCCTACGCCGAGTTCCGCCGGAACCTCAAGTTCGAGATGGAATTCCGGATACTGTTTGTTCCGAGGATCGCTCAAGTCGTCGTGGCAATCGGCGCGGCGCTCGAAACGCGCAGCTATTTCGCGCTCATCGCCGGAATCGCAACGTCAAAGATCATCCGTCTCGCGATGACATACTACTATCATCCGTACCGGCCGCGCTTGCGCTTGGACGCGTGGCGCGAGATTGCCGGGTTTTCGCTTTGGAGTTGGGCCTCCAGCGTCATCGGCATAGCCTGGGACAAGACTGATGCGTTCGTTGTCGCCCCGGTTCTAGGCGCTACTGTTTTCGGCACATATCTCCTTGCCGGCGAGGTTGCGATGCTGCCAATAACCGAGCTTATCGGGCCGGTCGCAGCGGTGCTCTTCCCCGCCTTCGCGACCGCCAATCGCGAGTCAATGGACGATGGCATATCGCCCATAACCGCGATGCTCGTACTATCGGCGTTGGCGTCGCCGGCAGCCCTCGCTCTCTCCGCGTTTTCCGGACTGTTCGTCCCTGCGCTTCTCGGCACAAAGTGGTTGGCCGCGATTCCTCTTGTCGCGTACTTCGCATCGGTCAACGTTATCGCGCCAGCCAGTTACGTGTCTTCATCGTTTCTGCGCGCCAGGGGTGGTATTTCATGCAGCTTTGTGGTCGTCGGCATCAGTTCCGCGGCAAAGCTCATCGGAACGATCATTGTTATTCGTTGGCACGACATCCTCGCAGTCGTATGGGTGTCGGCGTCCTGCGTATTCTTGGAGGCATCGCTATATTTCGTTGCATTGCTACGAGCGGGCGTCTCAATTCCTCGTGGAACGGCCGGAACAGCCATTCGCCTCGTGATTTCGGGCTGCCTTGTGTCGCTGGCCGCCTACGGGACCGGCCTCGGCTGGTCACGAGATAGCGTCTTCATGAGCCGCTGGGCTGAATTAGGTCTCGCCCTCGGCGCCAGTATTGCGCTTATCCTGTCGTTCGGCGTCGTGATGGCGATCGCGTGGGTCTTGTCGGGCAGTTCGCTCGGCACGGCGGAGGGTTTTGTCGCAACGATGCTCCGCTCTCGCTGGTGGAATCGGCGGCGGGTCGCCGCGGCACAATAGCGTCCGATGGGGCCTCCAACAGAGCTTATCAGCGTCGGAGGTCAGTCATAGTGACATCCTCGCCGACTTCCTGACGATCGCCGTGCCGGATTTATCGGGCAGTAGCACAAGCCGTTCGCCGGTCAGGCGCAGGAAGTCATCCACCGCGCGTTGTATTCCATCCCAATAAACACCGCCGTAGTCGTGCAGGATCAGCATTCCGCCCGATGAAAGACGCGGGTAGAAAAAATCAAGCGCCGCCCGCGTTGGCTCGTAGAGGTCACAGTCGAGATGCACGATCGCAAAGCGCCGTTCGTAGACCTCAGACGGTATCGACCCCGGAAAACGCCCTTTGATGAATTGCGCGCACGCGGTTCCCGCTACCTGCCGTACGGCATCAAGTGACGTGTCGCCAAACTCTACCGGCTTTTCTGAGTCCCTGCCGGCGAGGTCGGCCCTGTCGAACCCTTCAAAGGTATCGAATAAAAATACCGTACGGCCACCAACCTCCGCGAAATGTCGGAGGATCGCCGCCGAGTTTCCCTTATACACACCGAGTTCTGCGAAGTCCCCCGCGATACCGTCGCGCAGAACCTGTTTGATGTTAAGAATCAGCGAGACAAATCGCGGCGTATCAAGGGCGTTCCGATCTTCATTGTTCGCGGTCCATGACCGCGCCAGCAATGCCATCTCGGGATGCCCGCCAAACTCTATTTCCGAGTCTGGCCGCATCGCTGCGTAGATGGGCGTGCGTCCGCCCCAGACTAGCGGCATCGCTAAGCGGCCGTTGCGTATCTCGCGCGTCAATTTCCCTGGCGAATCTGGTGCGAAGCTCCATCGCGCCGTTGCCGCGATCGCTCGAATCATATCTTTTGGCGACTTCTTCAAAAATCGCGCTAACCGATCGAACCCGATCATGTGCCATGTGCCGGTGCTAAATGCCGTGAGCGCAGTGATCGCTCTACTTCCGCCTCTACATCGTCAACCGAGATGGATTTGAGGCACAACAAGTCATGCGGGCAAGGTTCGCGAAGCCAGCAAGGTGAACAACGGGGTGTTTCGGCGAGCTGCGCGTGGCCGGGGTAGGCCGTGCACGCCGTCGACTCGTACCCGCCGACGATAATCACTGACGCCACCCGTGCCGCCGCCGCGATGTGAACTGGACCCGACACTGGTCCCAGAAAAAGATCAGCAGCCGAAACCACAGCTACAAGCTCTTCGACGTCAGTTTTATCGCGTAGGTCAATATAGGCTCCGCCCGGCACCGGACTTGGCATATCAGCCGCCCCGCCGACCTCGATCACCCGGTATCGTCGGGAGAGACGCATAATCAGATCGTTCCAACGCTCCATCGGCCAGTCCTTGTTCGGCGTCCATCTGCTTGCCCGCCGAGACACAACAATATTCGGCCCCTCGCCCCATTCCTTGCGATATCCTTCCACCAAGTCCCCGCGGACAATGCAGTCGGGCACCAAATCCGCGCCGGCGATGGCGAGCCCAAGCACGTCAGCAATATCCGCGGCAAGATGCGATGACGTTGGGACACGATCTTCATAGCCAAGAAAAATCGCGTTCTGCGGCGCAGAGGATGTCGGTAACACATGGTCTATATACGGTAAACCGTTCACCAGGGACGGAAAGTCAGTATAGAAAAAAATTTGAACGTTGGGATTGGCTTGTTTAGCAGCGCGCAACGCCGGGGTGCTCAGCAAGACGTCACCTAACCCGAACGGTCGCAGGACGTGAAGAGCCTCACGCCTCCATGGCTCTTCGCCGCGTCGATGCGCACGGCGCCGCGCCGCGCGCATCGACTTCTGGCTGTCATTCAGTCGAAAAAGCGCCCGAAGGGAGGCGACGGCGGCATGCCGCTGATCCTCCCATGGCTTCGCAGCGAAACGTCTTAGCCGGCTAAGCAGACTCATCAGACGGCTCCCCCGAGCCCGCTCCGGTCCCGATGCCGCTCCGGCAGCGTCAGCCACCGTCCGCGCAGATATCCCGCGAGCGCGATCGCGTGGAGTTCCCCCGCGAAGCCAACCGGGTCGTCCCGTCGGCCCAGCCGCGCAATCCGCGCGCCCAGCCCCTCCGCCGCCCGCCGCCACTTCCAGCGCGGCACGCCGAATAGCCTCGGCCCTTGTTCCGCTTGCAGACCGTCGCGCGCAAACTTCCCGTCATTGCGCCCCGCCGTATAAACCCAGTGCCGGAAATAGGCCTTGGTAAGTCGGCGCGCCGGAATGTCGTGATGAATGATGAGATCGGGTACATACGCGCCCCGAAATCCGGCCGCCAGCATCCGCCGATACATCTCTAAATCCTCGGCGAACGGATACCGATCGGAATACGGCCCAACCCGTTCGAGCACGCTCCGCCGCACGGCGGCATTCCCGCCGAGCAGATGGGTCGGACACTCCGGCGTGCCATACGGAAACGATGTCGTTCCGTACTCAAAAATGCCCGTCACCCCGACAAACCCATCCGGCACCCAGGCCGGACAGCCCGCCAGCCAGTTGGGTACATACGGCCCGCCGATAAAGTCGAGCCCTGGCAAGCCAAGTTCCCGCGTCACAACCTCAATCCAGCCGGGGTCCATCACCTCGTCGTCATCGACGAACCCGACAACGTCCGCGCTCGACGCCGCAATCCCCGCATTGAGCGCATGGTGGCGTCCCTGCTTCCCCTCGAACAGATACGCCACTCGCCCAGCGGATCGTTCCACATACGGCGCCACCGTCTCCCGCGTCCCGTCGCTGGAATTATTGTCCGCGATCAGCAGCCGCGCGCTCACCCCCGCCGGTACCCGCGCCGCGAGGAACGCCTCGATCGCCCGTGGCAACAGCGCCGCGCGGTTATACGTTGCCAGAATAATGTCGATCCGCATCCGCCCTACGGCCGCACAATCGTCCCGCCGCCGCCCTCGGTGAACAGCTCCAGCAGGCACGCATGCGGCTGCCGCCCGTCCAGGATCACCGCCCCCTTCACGCCGAGCTTCACCGCCTCCACACAGGTCTGCACCTTGGGGATCATCCCCCCCGATATCACGCCGGCGGCGATCGCCGCGTGAACTTCTGCAACCGTCATCTCCGCCACCAGCTTCTTCTCGGCATCCAGCACCCCCGCCACATCCGTCAGCATCAACAGCCGCATCGCCCCCAGCGCGCCGGCCACCGCCCCGGCCACCGTGTCGGCGTTGATGTTATAGGTCTGCCCGTCCGCCCCCACCCCCACCGGCGCGATCACGGGGATCAGCCCGGCCCCGGTCAGCGCATGGATCACCCGCACATCCACATGCTCCGGCTCGCCGACAAACCCGAGATCGAGCGCCCGCTCGATGTGGGAATCAGGGTCGCGCACCGTCCGCGTCAGCTTGCGCGCGCGGATCAGCCCGCCATCCTTGCCGCAAATCCCCACCGCCAGCGCGCCCGCGGCGTTGATCAGCCCCGTCACCTGCTTGTTGACGGTGCCCGCCAGCACCATCTCCACCACCTCCACCATCGCCGCATCCGTTACCCGCAACCCATCGACAAACGTCGATTGGATCGCCAGCCGCTTCAGCATCGCGTTGATCTGCGGCCCGCCGCCATGCACCACCACCGGGTTGATGCCGACATGCTTCAGCAGCGCGATGTCGCGCCCGAAGCTCGCCGCCAGCGCGTCCTCGCCCATCGCGTGGCCGCCATACTTCACCACCACCGTCGCCCCGGCATAGCGGCGCAGATAGGGCAGCGCGCGCGCCAGCGTCTCCGCCCGCTCCGCGCCCAGCCGGGCAAGCTCCCCGTCCGCGGCCCCGTTCACGACATGGTCCTTGCTGGCATCATCCGGCATGCGTTCCCCCTCGGGCTGGCGGTATCGTCCTGGCCCGCGCGTATGCGTGCCGCCGCCACTCCCGGTCAAGCCATGCGGGCGGTCAAGCCATGCGGGCCGGCAACCCCGCCTCAGCCCGCCGCCGCAAACCCCGCCAGCGCCGCGCGCAGCTCGGCGATCCCAGCACCGCTCTCGCTGCTCGTCACCAGCACCTCGGCATGCGCCGCCGGCCGCCGCCTGGCCAGCGCCACCACCTCCGCCCGCTTCGCCGCCAGCACCGCCTCGCTCACCGCATCCGCCTTGGTCACCACCAGCTGATAAACCACCGCCGCCCGGTCGAGCAGGTCCATCGCCGCCGCATCCGCCGGCTTCACCCCCACCCGCGCATCGAGCAGCAGCATCACCCGCCCCAGCACCGGCCGCCCGCGCAGATACGCGAACATCATCCCCTGCCAGTCCTGCTTTACCGATTTCGCCGCCTCGGCATAGCCATACCCCGGCATATCGACCAGCATCAGCCGCCGCTCGACCTCGAAGAAATTGAGCTGCTGCGTCCGCCCCGGCCGGCCGGAGATGCGCGCCAGCGCCGTCTGTCCCACCAGCGCATTCAGCAGCGACGATTTACCGACATTGGAGCGCCCGGCGAACGCGATCTCCGGCAGCCCCGCCTCCGGCAGCCCGTCCAGCGACTGCGCCGCCCAGACAAACCGGCACGGCCGCGCGAACAGCAGCCGCCCCGCCTCGAGTTGCCCCGCCTCGAGCCGCCCCGCCTCCGCCGGGTCGGCGTCCCCGCTCAGGATCGCGCCGGCACGCGCGCCGTCCGCAGCCGCGTGGAGCGCATGATCCACCATTGCTGCGCCATGGTCAGCGCGTTGTTGGTCGTCCAGTACACCACCAGCCCCGCCGGAAAACGCGCCAGCATGAACATCATCAGCACCGGCATGAACTGCATCACCCGCGCCTGCGTCGGGTCCGGCGGCGGCGGGTTCATCTTCTGCTGCAGGAAGCTCGTCGCCCCCATGATCAGCGGCAGCGCCCCCAGATGCAGCAGCGGCAGCAACTGCCCGGGGTGGAACGGCAACAGCCCGAACAGGTTGAACACATTGGTCGGATCCTCCGCCGACAGGTCGTGGATCCAGCCATAGAACGGCGCATGCCGCATCTCGATGGTGACGTAGAGCACCTTGTAGAGCGAGAAGAAGATCGGGATCTGCAGCAGCATCGGCAGACACCCGCTCGCCGGGTTCACCCCCTCGGCCTTGTATAGCGCCATGGTCTCGCGCTGCATCGCCTGCGGGTCGTCCTTATACGCCTCCTTCAGCGCCTTCATCTTCGGCCCGAGCAGCTTCATCTTGCTCATCGAACGATAGGAATAGTTCGCCAGCGGAAAGAACAGCAGCTTGAGGCAGAACGTGAACACGATGATCGCCAGCCCGAAATTCCCCAGCAGCGTGTTCAGCCAGTCGAGCGCCAGGAAAAATGGTTTCGTAATGAAATAGAACCACCCGAAATCCACCGCCTTGTCGAAGGAGGGGATATGCAGTGCCGACTGGTAGTGGTCGAGCAGTGCCACCACCTTCGCCCCCGCGAACACGTGCGAGACCATCGCGACGCGCGCCCCCGGTGCCACGCTCTCTGCCACCTTCGCCAGGTCCAGCGCCTGGTAGCTCACCACCGCCCCCGGCTTCGTCGCCGCCGCCCCGCTCGGCCCCTCATAGCGATACTGCGCCACCACCGGCACCTTCTGGTCGGGGATCATCGCCGTCAGCCAGTATTTGTCGGTGATTCCGGCCCAGCCGCCGGTGGTCTCGTCGCTCAGCGCCACGCCCTGCGGCTTGCCCTTGGCGTGGTTGCGCGAGCCGACATAGGTCATCTCCTTCAGCGTGCCGCCCATCACGCCGGTGAAGCCCTCATGCAGCAGATA
The DNA here is from genome assembly GCA_021780935.1 of Pseudomonadota bacterium. The sequence continues at coordinate 2,484 of JAJXXT010000101.1, read as the reverse complement.
CGTGCCCAGCACCGGCGGCGTGTAGTTGCGCGAAATCCGCGACCACGGAAACAGCGCCACCGCCGCCCCGGTGTTGTTGCGCACCGCCTGCGTCACCGTGAACATATAGTTGGCGTCCACCTGCAACCCGATGCTGAACACCAGCCCCTGGCCGTTGTCCCAGCGCAGCGTCACCGGGTGCCCGGGCGACAGCGCGCCGCCGGAACTCGTCCACACCGTCGTCGAGCCCGGCAGCGCCATCGTGGCCCCCGGTGCCGCGCTCCAGCCGAACTGGATGAAATACGGCTTCGCCCCACCCGCCGGGCGCAGCAGCGTCACCAGCGGCGAATTGCGCCGGATGGTCGTGTGGTAGTCGCGCAGCACCAGGTGGTCGAGCCTGGCGCCGGTCAGGCTGATGCTGCCCAGCAGCCGCGGCGCGTCGATCACCAGCTTCGGCCCGTTCTTTGGCACCGCCCGGGTGGTGGTCGCCGCCAGCGTCCCGGGTCCCGCGGTCGGCGCCGCACCCGCCACCGGCGCCGGCTTGCCAGCCCCGCCCGTCGCACCCCCACTCGTCGCGCCCCCACTGGTCGCAGACGTGATCGGCGGCGGCGCCGAATGCGGCATCACCTCCGGCAAAACAAACTGAAAGATCAGAATGATCGCGGTCGAAATCGCGATCGCCAGCAGCATCCGCTTGTTGTCCATCAATCTGTCGACTTCGCGATGTTGGGGTTGGCCAGGGCAGGGGAGGGCGCTTCCGTTCCGGGTACGCCCGCGATAGGCGGCGGCTCGGGCGGCGGATCATACCCGCCGGCGGCCAGCGGGTGGCAGCGCAGGATGCGCTTCGCCGCCAGCCACGATCCGCGCGCCGCGCCATGGCTCGACAGCACCGCCATCGCGTAATGCGAGCAGGACGGCTCATAGCGGCAATTGGCCCCGATCATCGGCCGCAAGGTGAGCTGATAGGTCCGCACCGCCCCGCGCAACACCCGCGCCGCCACACCCGGCCCAGGATCATCCGGGACCGCGTCCGCCGATAGCGGGCTGGGCGCCGCCCTCATCGCGCCCGCTCCAGCGCCCGCCGCAGTTCCGCGCGCAACGCCGCGAAATCCCGCCCGCGCGTGCCCTCGCGCCCGATCATCACGATATCGAGGCCCGGACGCGCCACTTCCCCCAGCTCCAGCCGCGCCGCCTCGCGCAGCCGCCGCCGCACGCGGTTGCGCACGACGGCATTGCCCAGCTTCTTGGTCGCGGTGATCCCGAGCCTGGCCGGCGCGGCGTCATCCCGCCGCACGATCTGCACCACCATTCCCGGCGAGGCCGCGCGCAGCCCCGTCCGCGCGGCACGCAGGAAATCGGCGCGCCGCGGCAGCGATGCCGGCCGCGAGAGCCGCGGCATGGCTGGCCTATCGCCGGACGGCGCTCAGGCGCTGAGCCGCTTGCGGCCCTTGGCGCGGCGGCTGGCGAGCACCTTGCGGCCGCCGACCGTCGCCATGCGCGAGCGGAACCCATGCCGGCGCTTGCGGACGAGCTTCGAGGGTTGAAAGGTGCGCTTCACTTCTTGTCTCCGGGGGGCGATAGGAATGCGCGCCGAGGTCCCGGTCTCCCGGCCCGGTCGCCCGGGTTTCAGCGCGGCGGCGGCTGTATAGGGGCCCGCGCCTCGCCGCGTCAACCGATGGCTCGCTCGCGTAAAGACCGCTACACCGAACCATGCGCTGGCTCCGATTCCTCCCGCTCTTTGCCATCGCGGCGCTGCTGGCCGCGGCACTGGCCTCGGGTGCCCGCGCGGATCTGTCCTGGGCGGCGCTCGCCGCCAACCACGCCCGCCTCGCCGCCTTCGTCGCCGCCCACCTGCTCCTCGCCTCGGCCGCCTATGTGCTGCTCTACATCGCCGCCATTGCGATCTCGATCCCCGGCGCCGAGGTCCTCACCATCTCCGGCGGCCTGCTGTTCGGCACCTGGCGCGGCGGCGCGCTCGCCGCCATCGCCGCCACCTGCGGCTCCAGCCTGCTCTTTCTCGCGGTGCGCACCGCCTTCGCCCCCGCCATCGCCGCTCGCGCCGGTGCCCGGCTGGAACGCTTCCGCCCGATGCTGGAGCGTCACGCCTTCCGCGGCGTCCTCACGCTGCGGCTGATCCCGCTGCTGCCGTTCTGGCTGGTGGACCTCATCCCGGCGCTGCTCGGCATCGCCTGGGCACCCTTCGCCGCCGCCACCGCGCTCGGCATCCTCCCCGCCACCTTCATCTATGCCGGCCTCGGCGCCGGCGCCGGTCAGGTCCTGGCGCAGGGCAGGGCGCCCGACCTCACCATCATTTTCGCGCCACGCATCCTGCTACCGCTGCTCGGCCTTGCCGCGCTCGCCACCGCCTCTGCCTTTTTGGCCCGCCGTGACTGAACCCGCCGCGTCCCCCCCCGCTGCGGCCCGGCCCACCCCGCGCCCCACCCCGCGCTCCACCCCGCGCCCGGACATCGCCATCATCGGCGACAGCCCGGCCGGCCGCGCGCT
>JAJXXT010000027.1 GCA_021780935.1 Pseudomonadota bacterium | reverse complement strand
CCGCGAGTGGTGGATGCCGGGCCAGGCTAGCGGATGGCTGCGTGACGCGGCTGCTCGCCCGGTGGAGCCGTTCGCGGCGCCAGGGGGCGTAACGCGGCAGTTGGTGCCTTAGGCGACGGATGCGCCTGATTTGCGGGTGCCTCGGCGACATGAGCGGCCAGCGCTTTCATCGCCGCGGCCCATTCATGCTGCTTCGCGGCGGGCCCGCGACGGATCGCCCCCTTTGTGGCCGGCGCAGCGTGCGGCCGCGCCTCCCTGATGGCGCTCTCCGCCCGCAAGGCTTCGGTCAGCGTCCTCACCCAGGCACGTGGCGCCATCTTGCACCGGGGTTGGGAATCGGACAGCCTTGCTGTCCTCTGCCTGTGAGCCCGGGCGGGCGCAACTGCGAGAACGTGATGTCCCTGATCGAGGATCTGCGTTGCGCTATCGGCGCGAGCGCCGTCGTGGCCGGTACCGAGGCCGAGCCGCGCCACTTCCGCGACTGGCACGTGCCGATGCGCCAGGGTGAGGTGCCAGCGGCCGTCGTCTATCCCAGCGACACCGCGGGGGTGGCCGCGGTGTTGCGATATTGCAACGAGCATGGTGTCCCGGTGGTGCCGCAGGGCGGACTTACCGGGCTGCTCGGCGGGGCCACGCCGGCGGATGGTTCGGTGGTGCTGTCGCTCTCGCGGATGCGACGGGTCGAGGCGGTGGACGTGGCCGGGGCGACGCTGACCGCCGAGGCCGGGACACCGCTGCAAGTGATCCAGGAGGCAGCCGACGCGGCGGGGATGCTGTTCGGCCTCGACATCGGCTCGCGCGGCACGTGCACGATCGGCGGCAACGCTTCGACCAATGCCGGGGGCAATCGTGTGCTGCGCTACGGCATGGCGCGAGAGCTGATCCTGGGACTCGAAGCCGTGCTGGCGGACGGTACGGTTCTTTCCGGTCTTAACACGATGCTGAAGAACAATGCCGGCTACGACCTCAAGCAGCTGTTCATCGGTTCCGAGGGCACGCTCGGTGTCGTCACCCGCGTCGTGGTGCGGCTGCACCCGAAGCCGTCGAGCCTGGCCACCGCCTTCGTGGCGCTGGGCTCGCACGCGGCGTTGTTGACCTTTCTCGGCCGGGCGCGAGCCGAGCTTGCCTCCACGCTCGCGGCCTTCGAAGCGCTGTGGCCGGATTTCTATCATCTCGCGACGCATGCGCACGGCTGCCGCGCGCCGCTGCCGGAGGGCGCGGCGTGCTATGTGCTGATGGAGGCGATGGGCACCGACCAGGCGCGCGACGAAGCGGCCTTCGCGGGGTTGATCGAACGGGCGCTCGAGGACGGCACGGCGAGCGACGCGGTGATCGCGCAGAACCTGCGCGAAGGGCGGGAGATGTGGAGCCTGCGCGATTCCGTGGCCGAGTTTCCGCGGACGTTTCCGCATGCCGGTTTCGACGTCTCGGTGCCGATCGCGACCGTCGAGCGCTTCATGGCCGACACGCGCCTCGCGATCGAGGCGCTGCATCCCGGACTGCCGGTCCTGTGGTTCGGGCACCTTGCCGACAGCAACCTGCATATCTGCGTGCGGCTGCAGGAGGACGGGCCGGGCAAGAAGGCCATCGATGCTGCGGTCTATGGCTGCGTGAAGGCGGTGGGCGGCTCGGTTTCGGCCGAGCACGGCATCGGGATCCTGAAGAAGCCCTATCTCGGCTATACGCGCTCGCCTGCCGAAATGGCGGCGATGCGGCGGCTGAAGGCGGCGTTCGATCCCAGGGGTATCCTCAATCCCGGCAAAGTCATCTGAGACGAGTGACGATCCGGCCCTGATGGGGGCAGCGAGCGCGGAGTCCGGCTAAAGTCCCAGATTCAGCTTCAGCATCAGGATGTCGTCGCCGTAATTGCCGCCACGGGCGGTTTTCGTCATGTGTTCGAAACTACCGGTGACGTGCAGATTGCGGTTGGTCAGCCAAGTCACCGACGCACCGCCGCCGGCAAAGACGCTGGTGCCGCCGCCGTGGTTGTAGGCGAGATTGTCGTAATCCGCGTGCGCCCCGAGCAGGATGTCGCGCCGCAACTCGTGGTCCACCGACAGCCGGACGCTGGTCAGCGTGTAGCTGATGAAGCCTTCCTCGGCGGCATCCTCGATGCGCCGGTCCAGCGTGCCGGTCACGGTGGTCAGCCCGGTCGGCTGCCAGACGAGTTTGAACTCGGCGACGGGGGCCACGTCGTTGCTGTAGGCGGAGCTCGCGTAGGTGCGGGCCTGCACGCCGGCGAGCGCGCTGACACGCCACACCGCGGAGGGCGCAAAGTCGATGCCGGCCAGCAATGTCATGCCGTGGCTGTCGGTGCTCGGGATGCCGGATGGCGCCTCGGTATGGTGGATCTCCGTCTCGCGCAGCGCCAGGACCAGGCTGCGCAGCGGGGCAACCTCGTAGCGCAGGGTGAGGGACGATTCGAATTCGACCCGATCGCGCGGCGCCTGGGTGGCGGGCACGCCGGCGATGCTGACGCCCGCGAAGCGGTAGTCGGTGACGGTGAAGGCGGGAATGATGGTGAAGCGGCCGGAGCGGAGCGTCGCGTCGGTGCGCAGCGTGTCGACCGAGAAGGCGCCGGGCGCATCCAGCTGGGGCGAGTCGAGGGTGCGGGCGGTCTGGTGCAGGGCGAGGTGCGAGTACCCGGCCGTCAGGCGGTCGCGCCCGATATCGACGGCGCCGCCGATGGCCATCGTCCAGTCCGTCTGGTTCTGCCGGGACTGGGCGGGATAGCGCTGGTCGTCCACCGAGACGTAGGCGCCGAATGCGTTGCGCGACCAGAGCGAGTTCAGGGCGACGGAGGCGGTGGTGTCGAACAGCGCTGAGCCTTTGCCGCGCGCCGCGCCGTTGGTGTTGTTGTCGTAGCCCATGGCCTCGCCGAGGCGTGGCTGGATCAGGAAGCCACCGGCGTGGATGCCCTGGAAGTCGGTTTCCGGCCGGGCCCGGGAACGCACGGTGACGCCGAGATTATCGCCCGGGCCGAACAACCCCTCGGGGAAAAACTGGGTGATGTACTGCGCGCGAGCACCGCTGAGGACGATACCGAGCGCGGCGACGCCGGCGCTTCCGAGCAACGCCCATCGCACTTTGCGTCGAGAATTGCGACGAGAAACCCTAAAGATCCGCCGCCGCCTCACATCGCCCCCCGGAGCCGCGCGCGAATCCGCCGAAAAATGCGATGATTCCCCGACTCGGCGAATCTCTGCTTAGTGGAATATTGGTTGCTGGACGCCGAGGATGGCCGCGCGCCGAGGAGAACGATAGGGCCTGTTTCCGGGCGCTGCTCGTCGGAGGCGCGCAATGGCCGACGGTAACGAGGGGGTGAAGGAGTTGCCAGCGTTGCATACGCCGTCCTGCCCCTTGCGCGGCCGCCCGGCTGCGACTTCGTCTGGGCAATCGAGCTGATGTCGGTCACCCAGCTGGGCGACCTGCCGGTTCCTGAAAGCACCAGGCCGCTGCGCGCGATCGATTCCGTCTCGCCGTGGATGGTGTTCGACGTCTTGCGGCGGCGAAAGATCACGTTTGCCATCGTTGCCTCGCTGGTGCTGGCGGCGGGCATCGTGGTCATCATGCGCATGGTGCCGCAGTACGAGACGCGCGCGCTGGTGCTGGTGGACACGCGCAAGAACACGCTTTCCGACCTGCAGGCGATCTCGGCCGGCGCGTTGCAATCCGACGCCGTGCAGGTCCGGACGCAGGTCGACATCATCCGTTCCCCGGCGCTCGCCGAGCAGGTCGCGACGCAACTCGACCTCGCCGCCACGCCCGAGTTCAGGAACGCCATCGATGGTCCGCCAGGCCTGCTGCAGCGCCTCGTGCGACGCGCGGCCGGCATGCTGGGATTCCCGCCGCGGCCGCGGCCGGTGCTGACGGCGGCCGAGCGTACCCAGCTGGCGGCCAGCATCCTGCTCAACGACAAACTCTCCGTCATCAACGACGGCCGCTCCTATGTCATCGGTCTTCAGGTTCGCGCCCTGGACCCTGCCCTCGCCGCACGGATCGCCAATGCCTATGCGCGCGTCTACCTCGACTTCAACCGTGCTCTGAAGGAACGTGCCGTAACCCGCGCCGATGCCTGGCTAGCCGAGCGCGTCGCGCCGCTGCAAGACAAGCTGAAGTCGGCCGAGGCGGCGATCGCCAATTTTCGCCAGGCACACGGGCTGATCGAGGATCGCTCCACCATCGGCACCAACCAGCGCCGCGCCACCGTGGCTGGCCAGCAGCTGGCCCAGATCAACGCGCTGCTGGTGCAGGCGACCAGCGATCGGGTGCAGAAGGAAACCAGCCTGGCCCAGATCGAGGCTGCGCAAAAGGGGCATGGTGATCTCAGCAGCGTGCCGGAGGTCGTCGCCTCGCCGCTGGTCCAGCGCCTCCTGGCGCAGCAGGCGGAGATCGCCGCCCGCGCCGCCGATATCGGCACCACGCAACTCGCGAACAATCCGCAGCTCGTGGCGCTGCGCGCGCAGCAGGCGGCGATCGGCGCGCGCATCCAGAGCGAGGTCAACAAGGTCGTCGGCGCGATCCGTGCCGAGGCCGAGGCGGCGGCGGCGCGGGAAGCCTCGCTCAAGCGGCGCCTGGCGGCCGCCGAGGCGCAGGTGGCGCAGCAGAACAGGGCAGAAATCCAGCTGCGCGCGCTCGAGAGCGAGGCCGACGCGGCGCGGCGCGTCTACATGGACACGCTGAACAAGGCCGAGCAGACGAGTAACGAACGTAACATTCAGCAACCGGACGCCGAACTGATCTCGCTTGCGTCCGTGCCGCTGGCGGCGGCGCCGCCGACACGCACGCAGTACGGCATGATTGCGCTGCTTGCCGCGATCGTGCTCGGCGTCGTCGCGGCGTTCCTGCGCGAGCGGCTGGAGCGAGGCTTCCGCAGTGCCGAACAGCTCGAGGAGGAAACCGGGCTGCCGACGATCGGGTTCCTGCCGGTCGCACGCAAGCCGGAGGCCGCGCTGGCGATGGAGGAGCAGCGCTCCCCCTATGTCGAGGCGATCAACGCCGTGCGCGGCGCGCTGCTGATGTCCGATGCCGCCGGCCATCCGCGGGTGGTGCTCATCACCTCCGCCCTGCCGCGCGAGGGCAAGACGTTCTTCGCCGTTTCGCTGGCGCGCTCGGTGGCGCTGGCGGGTGGGCGCAGCCTGCTGATCGACGCCGATTTGCGCCGCCCCTCGGTCGCGCGCACGGCAGGGATCACCGTGCAGTCCAGCCTCAACGCGCTGGTCGGCACCGGCGGCGATCACGACGCGATGCTCGACCGGCTGATCCAGCGCGACGACGTGACCCAACTCGACATCATTCCCGCCGAGGGCAACGGCAACAACGTCCAGGACCTGGTGACGTCCGACGCGCTGCGCGGCCTGGTGGACGCGGCGCGCACCCGCTACGACCTGGTGGTGATCGACGCGCCGCCGGTGCTCGCCTTCGTCGACGCGCGGGTGCTGGCGACCGTGGCGGACGCGACGGTGATGGTGGTCAAATGGCGCGATACACCGCGCACCATGGTCTCCGGCGCGCTCAAGATGCTGCGCGGCTTCGGCACCAGGGTCGCGGGCACGGTGCTGACGCAGGCGGATCTGCGCGCCCTGACTGCCAATGAGGGCAGCCACGCCTATCTCTACCGGAACTACGGCAACTACTATCAGTGACCAACGGCCTCCGTGTCCGTTCCGGGGGCTGAAGGCGGGCTCCGATGCATGTGACGTTGTTCGGCTTCATCCTGCTGCCGCTCTGCGTGCTGTGGTTCCCGCGCCCGGAACGGCTGCTGATCCTGATCTTTGTCACCGCGGTCTTCGGGGCGGCGACACCGGTGGTGGTCGGCTCGCTCGGTCTGCCGCCGACGGCGCCGCCGGCGGCGATGTTCGTTCTTTACGTCGTCTCGCAGATCGGCTTCGGCGTGACGTTCGAAGGCGCGCGCACCGTCATGCGTACCCTCGAACCCTACCTGCTGGCGATCACCTACGGCCTCATCTCGGCGTTCGTGATGCCACGCGTGTTTGCCCATGCGCTTCAGGTCTGGCCGCAGAAGGACACCGTGATTTACGGCACCGTGCCGCTGATGCCGGGGCAAGGCAACGTGACGCAGAGCTTTTATCTGCTGATGACCTGCGCGGTGCTGCTGGCCGCCGCGCTCTACCTGGCGCGGCGCGAGATCGACCTCATCAGACTGGTGCGCGTCTATCTCTGGTGCGGCGTGCTCGCGATCGTCTTCAGTTACTGGCAGCTCGGGCAGAAGCTCTCCGGCGTGTGGTTCCCCTACGGGTTCATTTCGAACAACCCGGGATTCCGCCTGACCAATTCCGAGACATTCGGATTTGTGCCGCGCATCAACGGCTCGTTCGTCGAACCGGCGGACCTGGCACACTACCTCTCGGGCCTGGTGTTTGCGAGCGGCTGGCTGGTGTTGCGCGGCTTCCCGTCGCGCCTGCCGCGCTGGACGCTGATCGGCGGGGCGTTCGCGATGCTGATCTCGACCTCGACCACCGGCATTGTGATGCTGGTGCTGGGCGGCGCCGGCAGCGCGCTCATCGCATTGCTGCGTCAGCGAACCGTCGTCGCGCGCCGCGTCGTGCGCGTGGGCGTGCCGCTGCTCGTTGGCCTTGTGGTCGCGGCCGGGGTCGTCGTCACCCTCAAGCCCAGTGTCGGGCGGTCATTGTCGGTGGTCTATTCCTCCACGCTGGCGAAGCAGCAATCAGCGAGCTTCTCCGACCGCACGCAGAAGGATCTCGACGCGCTGGCGACGATCTTCCCCACCTTCGGCTTCGGAACCGGCTGGGGCAGCTTCCGCTCCTCGAGTCTGGTTCCCGGCCTGCTCGCGGGCCTCGGCGTATGGGGGACGGCGCTACTGGCGTGGTTCGTTGTGCGGGTGGTCAAGCTGCTGCGGCGCGCCCGTCGGGCCGGCGTGGCCGCCGCGGCCAGCTCGCACGATATCTGGGCGATCGAGGCCACCCGCGCCGCCTGCAGCGGAACGCTGCTGAGTGCGCTGATTTCCGCTCCCGAGATCGTCAATCTCGATTTTTACGTGCTGCTGGCGATCCTGATCGCTGCTTCGGTCCGTGTCGCGGTACTCGAACCGGCAGCCCTCGTGCCGGCGACGCGCGCTGTTGCGGCGTGACGGACGCGATCGCCATCAACGCACGCTTTCTGGCGCAACCGGCCACGGGTGTGCAACGTTTTGCGACAGAAATAACCGCCGCGCTCGGGCGGCTGCGGCCATGGCCGGTGCTACTCGGTCCGCATGGTGCCCGCCTGCCGGACGCCTGGGCCGGCGAGGGGTGGCAACTCAAGGCTGCGGCCCGCGCCAAGGGGCAGATCTGGGAGCAGCTGGTCCTGCCGCGTGCGAGCGGCGGCGCGGTGCTGGTCAATCTCGCCAATGCGGCGCCGCTGTTGCAGCGCCGCCAGTTGCTGGTGATCCACGATGCCGGCGTGTTCGCAACCCCGCAGGCCTATGCGTGGCGGTTTCGTGTGTGGTACCGGCTGCTGCACCGCGTGCTGGCGAGGCGCGGTATCGCGATCGCCACGGTCTCGGAGTTTTCGCGGCGCGAGCTTGAGCGCCATCTCGGCATACCGCCGTCGCGCGTCGTGGTGCTGGGCGAGGGGGCCGAGCACATCCTGCGCGAACGGGCGGTGCCGTCACCCGTTGGCGCGGGCCGTTATGTGCTCGCGGTCGGCACGCCGGCTGCGCATAAGAACCTGGCGGTGCTCGAGGCGACGGCGGCAATGCTGCGCGGGCGGGGGCTTGATCTGGTGGCGGCTGGCGGGGCCGGCGGCAGGGTGTTCGGCGCCGCCCGCTGGCCGGGCGGCATCCGGCCGCTTGGCCGTGTCGACGACGCCACCCTTGCGGCACTCTACCGTGGTGCGGCCTGCCTCGTGTTTCCCTCGCGCTACGAGGGGTTTGGGCTGCCGGCCATCGAGGCGATGGCCTGCGGCTGCCCGGTGGTGGCCGCCGCGATCCCTGCGCTGCACGAGACATGCGGCGAGGCGGCGCTGTTCGCGGACCCCGATGACCCGCGGGCGTTCGCGACGGCGGTTGGACGCCTGCTCGACGAGCCGGCGGCGGCGGCGAGGTTACGCGAGGCGGGGCTCGCCCGTGCGCGCGTCTTCACTTGGGAGGCGGCGGCCGAAAGACTCTGCGGCGCGCTGGAGCGTGTCGCATAGGATGCATGCCATGGGGCTCGCAGCGACATGAGAATCGCCATCGTGCATGACTGGCTCGTCGGCTATGCCGGCGGGGAGCGCGTGCTGGAGCAGATCATCGCCTGCTACCCTTCCGCCGACCTGTTCACGGTGGTCGACTTCCTGGCGCCGGAACAACGCCGGTTCCTCGGCGACCGTCCGGTCAGCACGTCCTTCGTCCAGCGCCTGCCGGGCGCCCGGCGGCATTATCGTTCCTATCTCGGATTGATGCCGCTCGCCGTCGAGCAATTCGATCTCAGCGGCTACGACCTCGTGATCTCGTCCTCGCATGCGGTTGCCAAGGGGGTGATCACCGGACCGGACCAGCCGCACGTCTCCTATGTGCATTCGCCGATGCGCTATGCCTGGGACCAGCAGCACCAGTATCTGCGCCAGAGCCGGACCGATCGAGGCCTCCGCGGTGTCTACGCCCGCTGGCTGTTGTCGCGCCTGCGGATATGGGACGTGCGCACCGCCAACGGCGTCGATACATTCATTGCGAATTCGCACTATATTGCCCGGCGCATCCGCAAAGCCTATCGCCGCGAGGCGGAGGTGATCCCGCCGCCGGTGGACACGGAGCTGTTCCGGCCGGCGGGCAGGCGTGGCGAGACGTTCCTCGTCGCTTCCCGCCAGGTGCCCTACAAACGCGTCGATCTCGTCGCCGCCGCCTTCGCGCGCATGCCGCAATTGCGTCTCGTCATCTCCGGCGCCGGCCCGGAACATGGCCGCGTCCGCGCGGCGGCTGCCGGCGCGCCCAACATCAGCTTCCTCGATCCCTGTCCGCCGGGGGAGATGGCGGCGCGCATGCAGCAGGCGCGTGGCTTCGTCTTCGCCGGCGAGGAGGATTTCGGCATCGTGCTGGCGGAAGCACTGGCCTGCGGCACCCCGGTGATCGCGCTCGATCGCGGCGGCGCGCGCGAGATCGTCGCCGGCACCGATACCGCGGCGCCGACCGGCGTGCTGTTCGGCGAGCAGAGCGTCGAGGGCGTCATGGCGGGTGTGCGTGCCTTCATTGCCGCCGAGCCCCGTATCGCCGCCGCCGACTGCCGTGCGGCAGCGGAACGTTTTGCTATCGCACGATTTCGCCGCGACTTCATCGCCTCGGTCGAGCGGACGATTCACGCGGTGCAGGGTTGAGCGCGCGCCGCTTGCGCCGGCACTATAGCGAGACGATGCGCCGCGGATCGCAGCGGCCGCGCAGCAGATCGGCCAGCGCCATGATGTTACCGCGCAAGCGGCCGCGCCGGTCCACCCACGGCTCGGGCCGCAGCGCGTGCAGCAGGTTGGCGGCGAGGTTGCGCAGGATGTGCCGAACCGCGACGCCGCCCGGCACGGAGCCCTTGCGCATCAGATAGACGAAGTTCGCAACCTGCGAATAGCCGAACCGAACGCCCGAAGTCTTGCCGCTCTTGTGGCCGAGATGGACGCCGCGGGCGCCGGCGAGGCGCCGGATGAGGCCATGCCGGCCAAGCCGGCGGGAGAAGTCGTTGTCCTCCTGCCAGCTGTAGAGGGGCAGGTTTTCGTCGAAGCGCAGGCCGTGTTCGCGCACCACGGCGATGCGGAACGCCATGTTGCAGCCATAAGTTCCGGGCACGGACGTATCGATGCGGCCCGTCGCGTCGGCGCCCTGGTCGCGCGCGAGCCGTGCACGCGCCATGGCCGCGGTCAGCCCCGGCCCCGTCGCGCCGTCCGCAAGCAGCGTGCCTGTGGTCCCGACGAGGTCGGGATCGCTGATGAACGCCGTTTCAACCGCGGCGAGATAGGCGGGAGCGGGGAAGAAATCGTCGTCGAGAAAAAGTATGATGTCGCTGGTCGTGGCATCGAGCATGAGGTTGCGTTGCAGGGAGGCGCCGGCGGTGGTGGCGGGCGGCAGCGATATGATGCGCAAAGGCGCGCGGCTGACGATCGCGTCCGGCAGGTCGGCGGGCTGGGTGGGGCAGATCAGCACCTCATCGGGTGGGCGAATCTGGCGTTCGAGCTCGGCCAGCGTCTCGGCGAGTATCGCCGGTCGCCCGACGGTCGGAATGCCAACGGCGAGGCGCAGCGCGGAGGCTTGCTCTCCCCGATCCATCACCGGCGCACCGGGCCTGGCGCAACGCGGTCGTGGCCGTGTCGGCCGTTTCGCCGAACGAGTCCATCTCGCAACATTTGCGCCGCGGGCGGCTGCTGGCATGTGCGCATCGCTTCGCAGATGGTGAGGTATTCGGCGCCGGAAGGAAAGGGGCGTGATGCCCTGGGTCGGCCTGATGGCCTGCCGATGCGA
>JAJXXT010000110.1 GCA_021780935.1 Pseudomonadota bacterium | reverse complement strand
GGCGCCGCTGCGCCGCCAGGCGCGCGATGCCGAGGCAGCGCTGGTGCGCATCACCGCGGCGCGCGCGCGCATCGAGGCGAGGCTTGCCGATCCCGCCACCTATGCCGACGGCACCGATATTCCGGATCTGCAACTTCAGCTCGCCTCCCTCGCGCGCGAGCAGGAGGCGACCGAGGCGCGCTGGCTGGAGGCGGCCGAGGCGCTCGAAGCCAGCGCCTGAGGGCCGCGGTCACGCCACCATCGCTCCACCCTCCATCGTCACGCGACGACGTTCGCCGGCCGCGCCAGCCGCGTCTCCACCGCATCGGCGGCCTCGCGGAAGCGCGCGCGCATCGCCGCGGCATGCGGGTTGGCATCGAGGATGGTGCGGAACAGCGCCTCGGAATCATGGCGCACCGTGTCCACCATGCGCAGCAGGTGGCGGAACGTGGGCGTGGCCAGCCGCGTGTCACCGACCCCCATCTCCAGCACGATGCGCGCCAGCAGGTGCGTGAGCCCCTGCACATTCGCCATCTGCCGGTCATGCTCCTCCGCCGCCAGCACCACCACGTCGAGCGAGAGCGTTTCGGCCAGGAAACGAGCAACCAGGCGCCGCCGCCGCCCGCGCCGCGCCGGGCACACCGCGACCGGCAGCCCGGCGATGCCGGCACGCCCGCTCTGCGGCCCGAACAGCGGATGCGTGCCGACGATATCGACATGCTCCGGCAGGATCGCATCGAGCAGCGCCAGCGGCTGTGTCTTCACCGAGCAGACGTCGATGACCAGCGCGCCCGGCACCAGGATCGGCGCGATCGCCCGCGCGACATCGGCCAGGGCCACCAGCGGCACGGCGAGGACCACGACGGGGCAGGCGGCGGCCTCGGCGAGGCTCGCGCCGTCCTGCGCGGCATCATGCGCCACGACCGCGACGTGCCGCGCGAGATGGGCGTGCGCGAACGCGCCGAACGCGCCGAGGCCGATCAATCCAAGGCGAGGCTGGCCGATGCAGGAGGGAAGGGCGGGGATGCTGGACATCGGGGCGGCGTTTCCTTTGGGTTGTGCCGCCGCCGAACAATAAAAAACCGCCCGGGGGCGGCATCGTCGAGGGTGAATCCGACCTGCCGCGCTTATCGACGCGGGCGGTAATACCGGCTGGTGACGGTGCGGACCATGGCGATAGGGCACCGCAGAACGGGGCATCCGTCAAGGGCCGCGCCGAAGCGCGCCGCCCGGCTGGTCAGGCGGCTCCCGCTGGTGCCGCGCCGAAGCTCGCGGCGATGTGGTGCGCCAGCGCGCTGGTCACCGGCTGCGCCGGGTTTTCCGCCTCCAGCAGCACGATGGAGAACTCGGGCAGCGCCGGCAGGCCCTCGTCCGACCGCAGCGCGCGCAGCCCCACCGGCAGCCAGGCCAGTGCTGAGACGGTGATGGCAAGCCCCGCCAGCACCGGCGCGTGGGTGCCGATCTGGGTGCCCGAGGTATAGGCGACGCGCCAGCGCCTTCCCGCCCGGTCGAGCGCATCCAGCGCCGCCTTGCGCCATGAAAGGCAGCGCCCGGGGCGGTCCTCGTCGTGCGCCAGGGCCAGCGGAATCGGGTCCATGCGGTGCGGCGGCACACCGTGCGGGGCAACGCCCTCCGCCGTCACCCAGCCGAGCGGCCCACGCCACAGCTCGCGCACCGGCCAGCCGCGCGGCTCGGCCCCCTCGCTCGCCAGCGTCAGGTCGAGCTCGCCGGCGCGCAGCTTCGTCACCAGCGCCTCGGACTCCATGCAGACCACCTCGACATCCACCGCCGGATGGCTGTCGGCGAAGCCGCGCAGGATCGGCGGCAGCCAGCGCAGCGCATAATCGTCCGGCGTGCCGAGCCGCACCGTCCCGGCCACCGCCGGTTTGCGAAACGCGTTCCAGATCCCGTCATTCGCCGCCAGCATGTCGCGCGCACGGTCGAGCAGGAACCGGCCATGCGCCGTCAGCCCGACACTGCCGCCCTTGCTGCGCACCAGCACCCGCACGCCCAGCAACTCCTCCAGCCGCTGCATCTGCATCGAGACGGCGGCCTGGGTGCGCCCCACACGCCGCGCGGCGCGGGTGAAGCTGCCCTCCTCCGCGATGCAGGCGAAGCTGCGCAGCAGGTCGGGGTCGATCGCGCGGGGGTTGGACATGAAATAAGATTGTCTGATTTATGGAATCAAATCAACTCGTTTGGTTTATCACGCGGCGACACCATCTCCGGGGCGTCACCCGAACGATGGCCCGAACCAAGGAGTGTTCCATGCGTATCCCCACCAGGCGGCTCGCCGGCGTCAGCCGGATCCTTTCGCGGATGGCCAACCATCTCGCGCGCCCGCGCCTGGGCGAGCGGGACGAGCGGATGCTGAAGGATCTCGGCCTCTCGTCGGCCCAGGCGGACTGGGTCGCGACCCATCGCGGCCGGCGCTGAGCCCTATGCCTCCCGCACGGCGGCGGCGATCCGGTCGGCGATGTCTGTCGCGCCGGCCGGATCCACCGCGGCGAAGCTGAGGCGCAGCCGCGGCTCCGTGGCCTCGGCCGGAAACCAGGCGCGCCCGGGGCTCACCAGCACCTGGCGGCGCGCCGCCGCCCGCGCCACCGCCTCGTCATCCGCCTCGCGCGGCAGCCGCAGCCAGAGATGCAGCCCGCCCGAGGGCAGGGCATCGAGGCAGGCCTCGCCGAGGCGGGCGCGCAACGCCACCGCCAGCGCGTCGCGCCGCGCCCGCAGGGCCGCGTGCAGCCGCCGCAGATGCCGCGGCCAGCTTGGCGCCGTCAGCAGGTTCAGCGCCGCCTCCTGCAGCAGGGCCGGGACAAAGAAATCCACCGCCACGCGCGCCGCGCGCAGCCGCTCGAACGCGGCGCCGCGCACCCGCAGGGCGCCGACGCGCAGCCCGGGTGAGGCGCATTTGGTCAGCGAGCGCAGCAGGATCACATGCCCCTCGGGATCGTCGGCGGCCAGCGGCGGCAGCCCGCCGTCGAAACCGAAATCCCGCGCCCAGTCATCCTCCAGGATGAACAGCCCGTAGCGGTGCGCCAGCTCCATCACCGCGGCGCGACGCGCGGGCGCCAGCGAGGCGCCCGTGGGGTTGGCATGGGTCGGCTGCAGGTAGAGCAGGCGCGCGCCGCTCTCGCGCAGCGCCGCCTCCAGCGGTTCCGGCCGGATGCCCTCGCCGTCGGTCGGCACCGGCACTGGCACCAGGCCCGCGGCACGGGCGGCGAGCAGCGCGCCGAGATAGGTCGGGCTCTCCACCAGCACCGTGCTGCCCGGCCCCGCCAGGCCCTGGAACGCCGCGGCCAGCGCCGGCTGCGTGCCGGGACAAACGATCACCTCGTGCTCGGGGCAGCCGATCGCGCCGGCGAACCAGCGGCGCAGCGCCGGCAGCCCGGTGCCGGGCACCCGGTCCCAGATGCCCGGCTGACGCAGCGCCCGGCTGGCGGCGACGTTGAGCAACGAGGTCGCGCGCAGCTCCGGCGGCAGATAGCCGACGTTGAGCGGGTAGGTTCCGGCCGGTGGCACCTCGGCCAGCGCCAGCGCATCCGCCGCCCCGGCCCGCGCCGGGCCGAGTGCGAGCGTCTGCCACAGCGTGTCGCCGCTGGTCGTCGCGGTGGTTGCCGCCGCGACGAAGGTGCCGCGGCCGGGGAAAGCCTCCACCACGCCCTCGCGCGCCAGGGCGTGCAGCGCCTGCTGCACCGTCGCCGGCCCGACTCCCATCTCGCGCATCAGCGCGCGCACCGAGGGAAGGGCTGCGCCCGGCGGCAGGAGGGTGGCGCGGCGGCGCAGGGATTGCGCGACGCGCTCAGGGCTGTTATCAGTTTTCATGTCATCTACCAGTAACGTTATCATGCCCAGGGCCGCACCGCAACCGCCATCCCGACCCGGAGTTCGGCCATGGCGGGCCGGGCCATGGCGGGCCGGGCCATGGCGGGCCGGGCCATGGCGGGCCGGGCCATGAACGCGGGTTTCGCGGGGCTGCTGTTGTTCGCCCTCGTCATGTCGGCGACCCCCGGCCCCAACAACGTCATGGTCACCGCCTCCGCCGCGCGCTTCGGCCTGCGCCGCACCGTGCCGCATATCGGCGGTGTCGCGGTCGGGTTCTCGATCATGTTGCTGCTGGTCGGGCTCGGGCTCGGCGCGGTGTTCATCGCGGCACCGGTGCTGCGCCGGGTGCTGGCGCTGGCCAGCATGGTCTGGATGCTCTGGCTCGCCTGGGCGATCGCGCGCAGCGCCGCACCGTCCGAGGACACCGCCGCCGCCGCTCGCCCGTTCACCTTCGTCCAGGCCGCGCTGTTCCAGTGGGTGAACCCCAAGGCATGGATGATCGCCATCACCGTCGTCGCGACCCATGCCTTGTCGGGCCGGGTCTGGCTGTCAGCGCTGATCATAGCCCTGGTGTTCCTCGGCGTGACCCTTCCCGTCGTGGGCAGCTGGGCCGCCGCCGGCCACGCGCTCGGCCGCTATCTCGCGGGACGGCGCTATCGCGTCTTCAGCGTCGCCATGGCGGTGCTGCTCGTCGTCTCGCTGCTGCCGCTGATCCCCGAGTTCCTGACATGAGCGAGGTTTCCCGCATGAGCGCCTCCGGCATCAACGAGATCGCCTATCTCACCCTCGACGTTTTCACCGCGCAACGTTTCGGCGGCAACCCGCTGGCGGTGATCCCCGATGCGCGCGGCCTCGACAGGGCGGCGATGCAGATCATCGCGCGTGAGTTCAACTATTCCGAGACCACCTTCGTGCTGCCACCGCGCGATGCCGCCAACACCGCCGAGGTGCGTATCTTCACGCCCCGCGCGGAGCTGCCCTTCGCCGGCCATCCCAATGTCGGCACAGGCTACGCGGTGGCGAGCATGGGCAGCCTGTTTGGCCGCCCCGCGGGTGAGGTGCTGCGCTTCGAGGAACAGGCGGGCCTGGTGCAAGTGCGTATCCTCCGCGAGTCCGGCCAGGTCACCGGTGCCGAGCTCACCGCCCCCGTCGGGCTCACGCGCGGCGCCAGGCTCGCACCCGAGGCGGCCGCCGCCTGCCTCGGTCTCGCCGCCGGCGCGATCGTGACGGTATCGCATCAACCGGAGGTCGCCTCGGTCGGCCTGCCCTTCCTGTGCGTCGAACTCGCGGACCGCGCGGCCCTGTCCCGCGCCTCGCCGCGCGCCGACCTGTTCGCCCGCGACCTGCTGCCGCTCGGCACCGATGCGATCATGCTCTACATCCGCGATGCCGAGCGCGGCCCCGGCGCGCTGCGTGCGCGCATGTTCTCCCCGCTGCACGGCATCGCCGAGGATCCCGCGACCGGCAGCGCCGGTGCCGCCCTCGCAGCCCTGCTCACCGACCTTGTGCCGGCATCGGATGCCGAGCAGCGCTACGCGATCATCCAGGGCGAGGAGATGGGCCGGCCCAGCCTGCTCACGGCCACGGTGCACAAGCGTCATGGTGTCGTCACCGAAACCCGCATCGGCGGAAACTGCGTGCCGGTGATGCGCGGTACGCTCACGCTCGGCCGCTAGGCTTTCCGCTCCCAGCCACGCGGGGCCTGCTGCCAGTAGGCCAGCGCGTGGCCGGCCTCCTTCGCCGCCGTCCAGCGGCCCCGCGCCGCCACCACCGCCGCGTCATCCGCGCCGTCGAACAGGTCGAACACGCGGCTGAACGCGTCGAGCCTGGCCGTCACCGCCCCGTCGAGGAGGAACAGGAAGCGCGCGCCGTTCGGGGCGCCGGCCGGTCCGGGATCGTCGGTGGTCAGCCAGATCGGCTGCAGATCGGCCTCGCCCGTTCGCGGCGTGCCGTGCGGCAGCCAGTCCGGTTCCGCGACCAGCCACAGCGCCGCATCCAGCGCCGCCAGTCGCTCCGGCGATCCCACGCACACCACCGCGCGCTCGCCGGCCGCCAGCGTGCGCGCGAGCAGGGGCGGCAGCGCCTGCTCGGCCGTCGTGCGCGTCAGGTGATAGAAGCCGATCTCAGCCATCCGCCTCATATCCCGCGGCCAGCGCGTCGAGCAGGCGCACGCCGAACCCGCTCGGGCCCGCGGCGTGGTCCGCATCCGCCTCGTCGTGCGCCTCCACACCGGCGATATCGAGATGCGCCCAGGGCACGTCGCCCACGAAATGCCGCAGGAAGGTCGCGGCATGGCAGGCGTCGGGCTGCATCCGCTCCGGCGAGCATTGGCGCAGATCGGCGATCTCCGACCGCAGCGCATCGCCATAGCCACCGCCCATCGGCATGCGCCACAGCGCCTCGCCGGTCGCGCTCCCGGCCGCGAGCAGGCGTTGCGACAGCGTATCGTCGTCGCAGAACAGGCCGGCGCGGTGGTGCCCGAGTGCGGTCACGATGCTGCCGGTCAGTGTTGCCGCGTCCACCATCAGGCGCGGCGAAAACCGCCGGCGCGTCCAGACCAGCGCGTCGGCGAGCGCGATGCGTCCTTCTGCATCCGTATCGACGATCTCGACCTCGGTGCCGTCGGCCATCGCGATGACGTCGGCGGGCCGCCAGGCATCGCCCCCCACCGCGTTCTCGGCCAGCGCCAGCACCGCCACGGCGGGGCAGGGGGAGCGTCGCAGCGCCATCGCCATCACGGCCCCGGCGCAGGCAGCGGCCCCCGCCATGTCGCCGCGCATCGCCTCCATCCCCTCCGCCGGCTTGATGGAAATGCCGCCGGTGTCGAAGGTGATGCCCTTGCCGACAAACGCCAGCGGCGCGCCACCGTGCCCATGCTCGCCGCGGCCGGGCGCACCATCGCCCGGCCAGGTGAGTGCCACCAGGCGCGGCGGATGCATGCTGGCCCGGCCCACCGCCAGCAGCCCGCGCAGGCCCGCGCGGCGCAGGTCACCGCGGCCCAGCACCTCGACGCCGATGCCGAGCCCCGCCAGCACCGCGAGCCGCTCGGCGAAGCTCTCGGGCGTCAGGATGTTGGCCGGCAGCGCCACCATCTCGCGGCAGAAATCCTGCCCGGCCAATGCCGCGGCGACCGGCATCCACGCCGCCTCGAACAGCGCCGGCGCGTCGCTGATGACGTCGAGCTTGGCCAGCACCGTCTCGCGCTCGCGCCGCATCGCCTGCCAGCGCCAGCTCCGCTCCACGACACGACGGGCGAGCTCAACCGCCTCCCTCGGCGGCAGCCCGCGCACGTCGATCGCCGCATGCGCCACACTGCCAAGGGCTGCGCCACATTCGCCGATCGGCCCGCTCAGATGCCGCCGCCCGTCGCGAAACCCGTCCTCGAACGGCGCGTCCGGCTGGCGCGAGACTTCCGCCAGCGGCACGCCCTCGGGTGCGAACGCCACTGTCCGGATGGCGACCCGCGAAAACCGCGCCAACCGCTATTTCTCGTAATGGTCGGCGACGAGGCGGTCGAGCAGGCGCACGCCGAACGCGGTCGCACCCTTCGGCACGCAGGGCGCGTCCTTGCTGCTCCAGGCCATGCCGGCGATATCCAGATGCGCCCAGGTCCTGCCGTTGACGAAGCGCTGCACGAACTGCGCGGCGGTGATCGCCCCGCCCGCGCGCCCGCCCACATTCTTCATGTCGGCGATGTCGGATTTGATCTGCTTGTCATAGGCCTCGCCGAGCGGCATCCGCCACATCCGCTCGCCGGTCGCCTCGCCGGCTTCGTGGATCTGTTTCGCCAGAGCATCGTCATTGCTGAACATGCCGCCGTAGTCATGGCCCAGTGCGACGATGATCGCCCCGGTCAGCGTCGCGAGATCGATCATGAAGCGCGGCGCGAAACGATCCTGGCAGTACCAGAGCACGTCGGCGAGCACGAGCCGGCCCTCGGCGTCGGTGTTGATCACCTCCACGGTCTGGCCGGAGGCGGTCTTGACCACGTCGCCCGGCCGCTGCGCGGTGCCGGAGGGCATGTTCTCGACGAGGCCCACCAGCCCCACCGCGTTCACCTTCGCCTTGCGCCCGGCCAGGGCTGCCATCAGGCCGACTACGGTGCCGGCGCCGGCCATGTCCCACTTCATGTCCTCCATGCCGCCCGCGGGCTTGATGGAGATACCGCCGGTGTCGAAGGTGACCCCCTTGCCGATGAAGGCCAGCGGCGGCGCGTCGCCCTTGCGCCCACCGGCGCCGTTCCAGTGCATCACCACCATGCGCGGCTCGTTGGCGCTGCCCTGCGCCACGCCGAGCAGCGCGCCGAAGCCGAGCTTCTTCATCTCCTTCGGGCCCAGCACCTCGACCTTGATGCCGAGCGCCTCCAGCTTGCGGCAGCGCTCCGCCAGTTCCGCGGGGTTGAGAACATTGGGCGGCTCGGCCACCAGCTCGCGGGTCAGGAACACGCCATTGGCGACGGCCGAAAGGGGCGCGTGGGCGGCACGCGCGGCGGCAAGGTCCTCGGTCAGCACCGTCACGCGGGCGAGCTTCGGCTTCTCGCTGTCCTTCTCCTTGGTGCGGTAACGGTCGAAGCGCCAGGCGCGCAGCGCCATGCCCATCGCCACCGCCGCCGCCAGGCCCGGCGTGAGCCCCTGGGCCGCCACGGTCGCGTGCTCATCGCGCGCCACCAGGGCGGCGGCGGAGCCGCCGGCCTCCTCGGCGCCAAGCCGTGACACGTCGCTGCCCTTGCCGACGCCAACCGCGACCACGCGCGAGATGGTGCCGCCGGGCATGGCGGGGGCGAGAATGGTGCAGGTCTGGCCCTTCTTGCCGGTGAACTCAGCGGCCTTGAGCGCGCGCGCGATACCGCCGCCGGCAGCCGTGTCGGCCGCCGCCCACGGCGCCTCGCCCTCGGCGATCAGCAGCACCAGCGCGCCGCTCTTGGGCAGGGCCGGCTTGGCGAAGACGAAATCGGGCATGCGTTCTCTCCTGCTTGTCGGGTGGAAAACTAGCAGCGCGATCGTGATTAGCCAGAGGGGGCACCAAACGGGCAGGCTGGCGGCGCGCGCCGCGCACATCATCCGCGCGGGCGCGGGCGCGCGCGGCTTATCGGGTTTCCAGGGCCGGCGCCTCCGCGCGGCGACGCTTCTCGCGCGCGTACAGCAGCGTCCACAGGATCAGCAGGCCGTAGGTGGCGTAGCCGACGATCGGGCTCACGATCAGGAACCGCCCCGTCGGCAGCGTGAACACCAGGACCGCGCGCAGGCAGGTCTCGGCGACGAGGCCGCTTCCCCAGACCAGGGTCATGACCGTCATGGTCCGGCGGAAACCCGGCGTGTCCTTGATCTCGTCGAGATGGCTGCTCTCCTCTGCCGATCGGCGCGCGGCGGAGGCGCGGGCGAGCACATAGACCAGCGGCCGGCCGACCGGCACCGAGCCCAGGAAAATCACCCCGACCAGCCCCGTCACCAGGGATTCGCGCAGCAGCAGCAGCTTCGCCGAGCCGCCGAAGGCGAATGCCACGAGCGAGAGGGCGATGCCGCCGAGCACCATGACCGACAGCGCATCGACCCGGCGGCGGCGCGCGAACTCCACCAGGCTCCAGACGATGGGCGGGACAGAGGCGGCCATGATCGCGCGCACCTCGCCCAGATGCGGCTTGGCCAGCGTGTAGGCGAGGTAGGGCAGGAGGAAATTGAAGCCGATTTCAAGCCCGACGAGAAGCCGCTTCCCGGTGAACAACCCGCGCATGCGAGCGGCCTATCCGATGCGGCCGTTATGCGCCAGTGCCGGTGTCGCGCCGATCACGACCCGGGGTCGGCCCACGCGTCCAGGGCCGAAATCATTCCCGAATTTGGCCAACCCCCCCCGTTCGTCCATAAGCGGCGCATGCAGCACGATGAACTCCTGAAACTGGCGATGACGCTGGCGGCACGGGCCGGCGAGGCCATTCTCGCCGTCCGCGCCCGCGGCTTCGCCACCCACACGAAGGACGACAAGACCCCGGTCACGGAAGCCGACCACGCGGCCGAGGCGCTGATCACCGCCGGCCTGCGTGCCGCCACACCCGAGATTCCGGTGATCGCGGAGGAGGAAGTCGCCGGCGGCCGCGTCATCGTGCCCGGTCCTCGCTTCTGGCTGGTCGACCCGCTCGACGGCACACGGGAGTTCGCCAAGGGCCGCGAGGACTTCGCGGTCTGCATCGGCCTGGTGGAGGAGGGGCGCGCGGTGCTCGGCGCCGTCGGCGCGCCGCTGGCCGGCGCGGTCTATGGCGGCTTCGTCGGCCGCGAGGGCTCGGCGGGCGGCGCCTGGAGGCGCGACGCCGCCGGCACCAGCCCGATCGCCGTCCGCGCGGCCCCCGCCTCGGGCATCGTCGTCGTGGCCTCGCGCCATTACAGCGACGACCCGCGCCTCGCGCCGTTCCTCCAGGGGCGCCACGTGGCGGAGATCATCAACATGGGCAGCGCCCTGAAATTCTGTCGCGTCGCGGAGGGCAGCGCCGACCTCTACCCGCGCTTCGGCCGCACCATGGAGTGGGACACCGCGGCGGCGCAGGCAATGCTGGAGGGCGCGGGTGGCCATCTCGCCCTGTTTGACGGCGGCGCGCTGCGCTACGGCAAGCCGGGTTGGGAGAATCCTGGCTTTGTCTGCACCGGCCGGGTCTGAGCCGCCGCGCATGGCGGAGTGTCTTGCCCCCGATCCGGCCGGGATCGCCCGCGCCGCCGCCCTGCTGCGCGACGGCGCCCTGGTCGCCTTCGGCACCGAGACGGTCTATGGGCTCGGTGCCCGCGCGGCGGATGGCGAGGCGGTCGCGCGGATCTATGAAGCGAAGGGAAGGCCGCGCTTTAATCCTCTGATATGTCACTATTCATCGGCGACGTCCGCGTTTCGCGACGTGGTGGCGGACAGCACCGCCGAGGCGCTCGCCGCGCGATTCTGGCCCGGCCCGCTCACCCTCGTCCTGCCCCGACGGGAGGGCTGCGCGGTCTCGCTGCTCGCCGGTGCCGGCCTGCCCACGCTTGCCGTCCGCGTTCCCGCGGCTCCTGCCGCCCAGGCGCTGCTCGGCGCGGTGGGCGAGGCGATCGCCGCACCCTCGGCGAATCGGTCGGGTGCCGTCAGTCCGACTCGTGTCGACCACGTTGTGGCGGAACTCGGTGGGCGAGTCGCCGCGATTCTCGACTCCGGGCCCTGTCCGGTCGGCATCGAGAGCACCGTGCTCGACCTCGCCGGCCCGCCCACGCTGCTGCGCCATGGCGGCATCACGCGCGAGGCGATCGAGGCGGTGATCGGCCCCGTCGCCGAAGCCGCCACGCCCGATGGCGAGCCCACCACCACCCCGCGCGCGCCGGGGCAGCTTGCCTCGCATTATGCGCCGGCCCTGAAGCTGCGCCTCGCCGCCGCGACCGTGGGGGAGGCGGAGGCGCTGCTCGCCTTCGGCCCGCCGCTTCCCGGCGCCGGCGCCGTGTTCCAGCTTTCCGCGCGGGAGGACCTCGTCGAGGCCGCCGCGCGCCTGTTCCTGGGGCTGCGCACTCTGGATGCGGAGGGCGCCGCGCGCGGCCTCGTGGGCATGGCCGCCATGCCGATTCCCGCGGCCGGTCTGGGAGCTGCGATCAACGACCGCCTGGCGCGCGCCGCCGCCCCCCGTTGACGCGCATGCGCCCCCTGTTGACGCGCATGCGAGGGCAAGCGAACCCTGCGGCCATGGACGCACCCGACCCCGCTATCACGGCCCCGGAGCTGGCCGGGCTGATCGCCCGCCTGCGCGACGCGCTCGGCCCCGCCGGCGTGCTGACCGACCCCGCCCTGCTCGCGCCGCACGAGACCGACTGGCGCGGCCTCTACCACGGGCACACGCCCGCCGTGCTGCGCCCGGCGAACACCGGCCAGGTTGCCGCCGCCATGCGCCTCTGTGCCGAGGCCGGCGTCGCGGTGGTGCCGCAGGGCGGCAATACCTCGATGGTCGGCGGCGCGGTGCCCGACGAATCCGGCCGCCAGATCGTGCTCTCACTGGCCCGGCTGGAGCGGGTGCGCGCGGTCGATGCCGTGGACCTCACGCTCACCATCGAGGCCGGCGCCACGCTGCGCGCCGCACAGGACGCGGCGGCGGCGGCCGGCTGTCTGCTGCCGCTGTCCATCGGCTCGGAGGGCTCGGCGCGGATCGGCGGCATCCTGGCCACCAACGCCGGCGGCAACAACACGCTGCGCTACGGCAACGCGCGCGACATGGTGCTGGGGCTCGAAGTGGTGCTCGCCGACGGCGCGGTGTGGGACGGGCTGCGGCGCCTGCGCAAGGACAACACCGGCTACTGCCTGCGCCAGATCTTCGTCGGCTCCGAGGGTACGCTCGGCATCATCACCGCCGCGGTGCTGCGGCTGGTGCCACGCCCGCTCGCCCGCTGCGTCGCCTTCGCCGCCCTGCCATCGCCCGAGGCCGCGCTCGACCTGCTCGCGCGCCTGCAACGCCATGACGCCGCCGCTCTCGCGGCCTATGAATACATGGCCCGCGCCGGGCTCGACCTCGTCGTCGCGCATATTCCCGGCACCGCGCTGCCGCTGACCACCCAAGCCGAGCATTACGTGCTGATCGACCTCGCGACGCCGCGCGCCGACGCGGACCTGCGCGGCGGGCTCGAATCCGTGCTCGCCGCGGCGATGGAGCCGGGCATCGTGCTGGATGCGGTGATCGCCGAGTCGGGTGCCCAGGAGGCTGCACTGTGGAAGCTGCGCGAGGAACATTCGGAGGCGCAGAAACGCAGCGGCGCCAGCGTCAAGAACGACGTCTCGGTGCCGGTTTCCGCGGTGCCGCAACTGCTCGCCCGCGCCGCCGCCGCCTGCCGCACCCTGCTGCCCGGCATCCGCGTCGTCCCGTTCGGCCATGTCGGCGACGGCAACATCCACTTCAACCTGCTGCAGCCGGCGGACATGGACGCCGCGGCGTTTCTCGCCATGGACCACGCGATCATGGACGCGGTTTGCGAGGTGGTGCGCGAACTGGGTGGCAGTTTCTCGGCCGAGCACGGTGTCGGCCGGCTCAAGCCCTACCTGATGCCGGCCTGGCGCGGTGGCGCGGAGCTGTCGATGATGCGCGCGATCAAGGCGGCTCTGGACCCGCGCGGCCTGCTCAACCCCGGCAAGCTGCTGCCCGCGAGGGCGGATGACGAGGTCGCGGCGCGGGTCGTTGGCCACGCGGCGCCGGGCCGCTAGACTGGCCTCTCGCAGGACAGGTTTTGCGATGCCTTCCGACCCGAGCCGATCCGGCCGCAGCGCGCCGGCGTCCAACCGTGCTACCGGCGCGCGTCCCGTCGCGACTCCGTCGGGGCGGCGCGGCCTCGGGCTCTCGCGGATCGATCGCTACATCCTCAAGCAGCTCGTGATCGGTCTCGTCGCGATCACCGGCGGGCTGGTGGCGCTGATCTGGATGACGCAGTCGCTGCGCTTCGTGGCGCTGATCATCGATCGCGGCCTGTCGATATGGAGCTTCGTCAGGCTCACCGGCCTGCTGGTGCCGAGCTTCGTCGCCATCATCCTGCCGGTGGCGATCTTCGTCGTCGTGCTGTTCGCCTATCAGCGGCTGGCGGCCGATCGCGAGATCACCGTGCTGCGCGCCTCGGGCGTCTCCAATTTCGGCCTGGCGCGGCCGGCGCTGGTCCTGGCGGCGGGCACCTTTGTCATCGTCTTCGTGCTGAACCTCTGGATCGTGCCGGCGGCCTTTGGCGCCTTCCGCCAGGACCAGTTCGCCATCCGCAACCGCGTCGCGGCCTTCCTGCTGCAGGCGGGGGTGTTCACACAGGTCACCAACCAACTCACCGTCTATATCGGCAAGCGCGATGCTAGCGGCACGCTGCATGGGTTGCTGATCGACGACGAGCGCGACCCGGATTCGCCGGTTACCGTGCTGGCCGAGACCGGGCGGCTGCTCGGCACCGGTGCCACGCCGACAGTGCTGCTGTACAACGGCAGCCGTGAGCAGATCGACCCCAAGACCGGTGCGCTCGAGGTTATCTCCTTCAAGCGCAACGCGATCGATCTGCAGCAGAACACCGGCGAGCGGGCGCCGCGTTTCCGCGACCCGACGGAGATGTCGCTCGGTGAGCTGCTGCACCCGCCGCCCGGCGCGGTCGAGCCGCGCGATCTCGGCAAGCTGCTCGCCGAGGCGTATCGCCGCCTCACCAGCCCCTTCACCTGTGTCAGCTACACGCTGCTGGCGCTGGCCGGCATTCTCGGCGGGCGGTTTCGTCGCCATGGCGGGGGCATGCGGGTCTTCGTCTCGGTGCTGATCGTGACGGGGCTCGTCGCCCTCGGCCTCGCGATCAACAACCTCGCGGCCCGTGACACGGCGCTCGTCTGGCTGATGTGGGTGCATGCCATCCTGCCCGGGCTCATCGCCGCCTGGCTGCTCTTCGCGCCGCACCGGGAAGCCTCGCCACGCGGCGCCGCACCCTCGCCCGACGCCGGCGCGGGGGGCGCGCCGGCATGAAGCTCGCGACCATTCTCTCGCTCTACGTCACCCGTGTCTTCATCGCCGCGGTGGCGGCGATGCAGGCGGGGCTGACCACGATCCTGGTGCTGTTCGACTTCGTCGAGCTGCTGCGCCGTGCCGAGACCAAGCCCGCCGCCACGTTCGCCATCGTCAGCGAGATCGGCTTCCTGCGCATGCCCTGGCTGTCGATGGAGGTTCTGCCCTTTGCCATCCTGCTCGGCGGCATCATCGCCTTCTGGCGCCTCGCGCGCTCGCACGAACTGGTCGTCGTGCGCAGCGCCGGCGTTTCGGCGTGGCAGTTCCTCGCCGGGCCGGTGCTCACGGCGGCGCTGCTCGGCGCCTTCGCGACCGCGGTGATGAGCCCGGTCACGGCGGCGATGCGCGCGCGCGCCGATGCGCTCGACGCCGCCTATCTGCGAACCGACAGCGGCGGGCTGGCGCTGGCCGGCCAGCAGCTCTGGGTCCGCCAGGCGGATCGCGGGCTGGTGGCGCACGGTGTTGCCATTCTGCATGCGACCGGCGTGAGCCTCGTGCACGGCACGCTGACCGCGGCGCACATGACGGTGTTCCGTCTCGACAGCCACAACGCGTTGCTCGAACGCATCGAGGCCGGTCATGCGGAACTCGCTTCCGGGGTCTGGCGGCTGGCGCGGGCGCGTGTGCTCACCCCCGGCAACCCGCCGAGCCCGCCCGTCGCCATGGCGCTCGCCACCGACATGACACTGCGACGCGTGCAGGAGAGTGTCGCCTCGCCCAACACATTCGGCGTCTGGGCGCTGCCTGGTTTCATCCGGCTTCTGAAACAATCGGGCTTCTCGACCGTGCGCCACCGGCTGCACTTCCAGTCGCTGCTCGCCCTGCCGCTGCTCGCCGGCACCATGGCGCTGCTCGCCGCTGGCTTCTCGATGCGTCCGCAGCGCCGCGGTGGTGTCGGGCGCATGCTGGGCAGCGGCGTGGCCGCCGGCTTCCTGCTGTTCGTGGTTGCCAAATTCGCCGAGCAGATGGGCGATGCGGGCACGCTTCCCGTGGTGCTCGCGGCCTGGGCGCCGGCGGCGTCCGGGCTGCTGCTGGCGACCGCACTGCTGCTGCATCTTGAGGATGGCTGACCGCGTGCCCCGGGGAACCTCCCCGCGGCGCGGGCGCGCCGTCGTCGCGGCGTTGTTGCTGCTGGCCCAGACGCTGCCCAGCCTGGCCCTGGCCCAGAGCTTCAGCCCGGCCGGCGCCTCCGGCGTGGTGGGGCCGGTCGCGCCCGTCTCGCGCCACGCGCCGGTGTTTTATCAGGCCGACCGCGCCAGCTATGACCGCGCCACCGGCATCGCCACCCTCGCCGGCCATGTCGAGCTGTGGCAGGGCGACCGGGTGCTGATGGCCGACACCGTCACCTACGACCAACGCACCGGCGTCGCCGCGGCCAAGGGTCATGTCGTGCTGCTCGAGCCAGGCGGACAGGTGGTGTTCAGCCACTACGCCGAGCTTTCCGACAACATGAAGAACGGTGTGCTCAAGGACCTGCGCGCGACGCTGCAGCAGGGCGGCAAGCTGGCGGCCAACGGCGCAGAGCGTATCGACGGCCGCCTCAACGAGCTGTCGCGCGCCATCTACAGCACCTGCCCGGTCTGCGCGCAGCACCCGAACCGCCCGCCGCTCTGGGACATCCGCGCCCGCGACGCGATCCAGGATCTCGACCACAAGCGCATCGAGTATCGCGACGCGGTGATCGACATCTACGGCGTACCGGTCTTCTGGCTGCCCTATCTCACCCACCCGGACCCTTCCGAGAAGCGCGCAACCGGCCTGCTGGTGCCGAGCTTCGGCTACTCCAACGCGCTCGGGGCGTTCACCCGCATGCCCTATTTCTGGGCGATCAACGCGCAGCAGGACGCCACCCTCACCCCGCTCATCGGCACGCGCAACGGGCCGGGACTCGACTTCCAGTACCGCCGTGCGTTCAACGACGGGCGCATCACCGTCAACGGCTCGGTGGCGCGCTATTACAATGGCGCGGGCGGGAACATCGACGCGACCGGTGCCTTCGCGATCAACGACACCTGGCGCTGGGGTTTCGACCTGCAGCGCGCAAGCTCGGCGCAATACATCCGCGATTTCAAGATCCAGGACGTCGCGGCCGTCCTCACCAGCCAGATTTACCTCGAAGGGTTCGGCCAGGGTGCCTATGCACGCGTCGATTCCCGCTTCTATCAGGGGCTCGCCACCAGCCAGGACAGCAGCAAGCTACCCTTCGTGCTGCCGCGCGCGGAATATGATTTCGTGAGCCAGCCCAACGTGTTCGGCGGGCGGCTCGGCGTGCGCACCGATGCGTTCAACGTTCTGCGCGACAACGGCACCGACACCGAGCGCGGGCGCCTCTCGCTCGACTGGCAACGACCCTATACCGGCGCCCTCGGCGATTTGTGGGCACTGCGCCTGCACGTGGACAGCGCCGTCTACAGTGCCCGCAAGTTCAACGACCAGCCGAATTACGGCCTGCACGGCGATGTCAGCAGCGCGCAAGCCATGCCGAGTGCCTCGGTGATGCTGCGCTGGCCCTTCGCGCGCGACGCCGGACGCTGGGGCACGCAGGTGATCGAGCCGATCGCGCAGATCATCGTCGCCCCCAACGGCAGCAGCTACATCAACACCAGCATCCCCAACGAGGACAGCCTGGCGCTCGACTTCACCGACGCCAATCTGTTCGCGCTCAACCGGTTTGGCGGCGTCGACCGGCTGGAGGGCGGCCCGCGCGCCAATGTGGCGCTCCACGCCGCATGGTACTCGCCGGCGGGCACGTTCGACGCGCTGGTGGGCCAAGGCTACCGCCTGCATCGCGACAACGCGTTTCCGACCGGCTCCGGGCTCGACGGCAGGCAGACGGATATCGTGAGTCACCTGTCCTGGACACCGAATTCCTTCTTCGATGTCACCTCGCGTCAACGCTTCAACCACAGCGATTTTCGTATCCGCTACGCCGATGCCCTGGCCACCATCGGCAATCCGGCGCTGCGCGTCTTCGGCGGCTACATCTATTCGTACAACACGCCCTATGGGCTGTACGATCAGCCGCCCACGCAGCCGGTGGCAATGCTGCCGCGCAACGAAATCACCGCCGGCGCCAGCACCCGTCTCGGCCCGTTCAAGCTCTCGGGCTATCTGCGCCAGGACATCGCGCTCGACAAACCGGTCTCCGCCGGATTCGATGCCGCCTGGGAAAATTCCTGCCTGACCTTCGACCTGAATTTCTTCCGCCGCTATACCTCGCTCAACAACGACCACGGTGCCAGTGTGATCCTGTTCCAGCTCACCCTCAAAACCGTCGGCACGTTCGGCTTCAACGGCTCGTGAGCCTGTTGCCGCCAGACCAGCACGCCTGCCGCAGGGAGTTTGCTATGCCTCGCCTCGCCCCTCTTCATCTCTCCATGGGCCGCGCGCCCGCGCTCGCGGCCATCCTGATGGCAGCCGCCACCGTCGTGGCCGTCGCGGCGCCTGTGCCGACCGCACCCGCCGCACCGCAGACCAGGCCAGCCCCGCGCCTGCCGCTGGTCGACCGCCTGTCGCCGAACCAGGCCGCGGCCATCGTCGCGACGGTCAACGGCCAGGCGATCACGCTCGCCGACGTGGACAATCGCCGCCGCCTGCTCGCCGCCTCGGTCGGCCTGCCGATGACGCCCGATATTCTCAATCGCCTCACCGCGCCGATCGAGCGCGAGCTGATCGACGAGACGCTGCGCCAACAGGAGATGCGCCGCCGCCATATCGCGGTGCCGGAGGCTGCGGTGCGCCAGGCCATCGCCACCATCGAACAGCGCAACGGCATGCCGCCCGGCAGCCTGCTGCCACGGCTGGCCGCGGCCGGCATCGACCCCTCGACGCTGATCAACCAATTGCGCACGCAGATCGGCTGGGGCGAGGCGGTGCGCCAGGCGCTCGGCCCGCGCGCGCGCGTCACCGCCGCCGACATCGCCGACCGCGTGGCGGCACTGCGGGCGGAGGCCGGGCAGACGGAATACAATGTCGGCGAAATCTTCCTCCCCGCGCGCGGCGCCCGCCAGCAGCAGCAGGCCTCCAACGTCGCCGACCTCATCATCCAGCAGCTTCGGGTCGGCGCGCCGTTCCCGCTGATCGCGGTGCAGTTCAGCCAGAGCCAGTCGGCGCTGTCCGGCGGCAATCTGGGCTGGGTGCAGGCCAACCAGCTCGATCCGGCGGTGCTGCGCGTGGTCAGGGAAATGCCTCCCGGTGCCATCAGCAACCCGATCGCGGTCCCGGGCGGCGAGATCATCGTGACGCTCAACGCGACGCGGGTGATCGGCGCCCCGCCCGGCCAGATCGACACGGCGCAAACCAGCGGCAGCCCGGCCAGCGGCGCGCCCGGCAACGGAGGCCCCAACAACTCTGGGCAGGCTTCGGCGGCAGCCGGCCCCACGCCGGCAAACGCGCCGCCGGCGATCGCCGGGCCGGCACCCGAGAGCAAGCGGGCCATCGAGGAACAGATCCTGGCGCAGCGCTTCGAGCTTGCCTCGCGGCAGATGCTGCGCGACCTCGAGCGCCGGGCGGTGATCGATCGGCGCTTCTGACCGCGATCCGCCCGCTGCGGGGGGCGTGCTCGCCCGCGTGATCGCACGCCACGGGCTCGCGGCGCGGCGCTCGCTCGGCCAGAACTTCCTGCTCGACCTCAACCTCACGGCTAGCATCGTGCGCGAGGCGGGCAGTCTTGCCGGGCGCGAGGTGGTGGAGGTGGGCCCCGGTCCCGGCGGCCTCACCCGCGCGCTGCTGGCGAGCGAGGCCAGCCGCGTCGTCGCGGTGGAGCGCGATCCGCGCGCCGTCGCCGCCGTCTCGGAACTCGCGACCGACCCCCGGCTTTGCGTCATCGCGGGCGATGCCATGGCGCTCGACCTCGCGACGCTGGTCGCAGCACCGCGGCAGATCGTCGCCAACCTGCCCTACAACATCGCAACACCGCTGCTGGTGGGCTGGCTGCGCGAGGCCGCGCGGTGGGAGCAGATGCTGCTGATGTTCCAGCTCGAGGTGGCGGAGCGCATCGTGGCGCCGCCAGCCACCCCTGCCTACGGCCGGCTCGCGGTGCTGGCGCAATGGGTGGCCGAGGCCAGCATCGTCATGCGCCTGCCGCCGCGCGCCTTCGTTCCGGCACCAAAAGTATGGTCCGCCGTCGTGCGCCTGCGCCCGCGTGCCACGCAGCCCGCCGCATCCCTGTTCGCGACGATGGAAAAGCTCACCGCCGCCGCCTTTGGTCAGCGCCGCAAGATGCTGCGCGGCGCGCTGCGCGGGCTTGGCGGCGAGGCCCTGCTCAAAGCGGCGGCGATCGCGCCGGAGCGCCGCGCCGAGACGCTCACCGTTGCCGAGTTCGAGCGCCTCGCCCATCGCGTCGCGGCCACAGCCGCATGACGCCGAGGATTGGCACGGCGGCAAGCATGAGATCGGCGCTGTCGATATAACGTCCGGCCGGGAAGGTCACGAGCACGATCGGGGCCAGTGTGCCCAGCGTGTAGAGCCCGATCACCGGCAGCAGGATCGCCCAATCTCGCGCCCGGTCGCCCGCTGGCAGCAACCCCGCGCCATAGGGCGGCGCCGCGCCCAGCGCCCGCCACACGCCGATCAGCAGCAGCAACAGCGAGGCCGCCACCAGCACCGGGTTCAACACCAGCGCATGGCCCACCGCCCGCGCCAGCCCGCCCAGCACCCAGGCGGCGTAGTCCACCGGCGCGCGGAGCAGCACGGCGAGCGTAAAACGTTCCATACGCGCATCGAAATGCGGCCAGGATTCGCTGGCCCCACGCAACGGCAGCACGGCGCCGTAGAGCACCGCGTCGTGGGTGCGGGCCAGCAGGTCGAAATAGAGCGCCGCGGCCGACGGGAAGGACCGCACGCCATGCGAGTTCACCGGCACCGCGATCGCCGTGCCCGTCCGTTCCAGCCTGGCACGCGTGGCCAGGATCGCCGCGGCCGTCGGGCGCATCGCCGGCGGCAGGGTGGCCGCGATCCGCGGCGTCAGCATCAGCGCCGCCATGCCCGACATCTGAAACCCGCCGAAGGAGACCACCATCGCCGAGCCCTCGCGTACCGCGCGCCAGGCCGAGAGCCCCACCGCCGGCGCCAGGATCGCGACCAACAGCAGCAACGCCCGAGCGCTCCGGCGCGCGGAGGTCGAGCGCGGCAACAGCAGCGGCACGCCGGCAAGCAGCACGGCGAAGGCGAGCAGGCTCGGCCGCAGGGCCCAGGCCAGTGTCACCGCGAGGCCGGCCGGCAGCACCCAGAGCAGCGCCCCGTCCGCCGCCATCACCGCGGCCCCGAAGCCCATGAACAGAAACCCGTGCCCCGCCACTTCCGGCACCGCGTCGCGGGCCCAGAGCAGCAGCATGGTCGAGCCGCCGATGGCGATGCCGAGGGAAGCGGCGGCCGCCCGCGACAGCCCGAATCGTTGCAAACTCGCAATCATCAGCGCGGCCCCGCCGAGAAAGATCGCCGCTTGTACCCAGGCCAGCAGGGCAGGGGCGTGCGCCAGCATCCACCCCGCCGCCCAGCCATAGAGCGGCAGGCGCGACACGCCGAGCGGATCGGCGGCCCGCGCCGCGGCGAGATAGCTCGCGGTATCCGGCGCGATCGAGGTATGAAACCAACCGAGGGAAGCGAGTGCCACCAGCAGCACGAAACCCAGCACCGGTGCCACGAGACACGCCTTCATCGCCTCACCCTCACCGCAACCAGGACAGCAGCGCGGTCAGCGTCACCACCGAGAGGATGGTGGAAAGCAACACTTCGGCCGCCGTGTTCTCCGCCATCGTGCCCATCCGCCGCGCCAGCAGAAACGCATTGGCCCCGGTCGGCATCGCAGAGGCAACGACCACGGTCGAAAACGCAACCCCGCGCACGCCCGCGGCATGCGCGATCAGCCCGACCACCACGGGCAGCACGACCAGTTTGGTCAGCACCGCGGCACCCAGGCCCAGCCCGTTAGCGCCGAGATGGCCGCGCAACATCCCGGGCGGCGGGAGTGCGGCGCCGAGGCAGAACAGCGACACCGGGGCCGCCGCACCGCCGAGCAGGTGCAGCAGCGCGTGCAGCGGCGCCGGCACGGGCAGGGACGCGGCCCGCCAGAGCATCGCCGCCAGCACCGAGAGCACGACGGGATTGGTGAACAGCCCGCGCCCCACCGAGCGCAGCGTCGCCGCAAGGCCGGGCCGTGCGCCCTGGCCGGTCTCGATCATCACCGTCGCCAGCGGCAGCAACGAGGCGGAGTGGAACGCCACCACCGCCAGCAGATTCGCGACCCCCGCCGCGCCATAGGCCGACTGGATCACCGGTACGCCCATCATCACCGTGTTGCCATAGACCCCGGTGAGGCCGAACATCGCCGCCGGCGCCAGTTTCAGCCCCATCAGTCGTTGCGCCACGAACACACTGATCAGCAGCAATGCGACCGCGCCGACCAGGAAACTGCCCGCGACATGCACCAGGTGCAGCGGCGGCGCGCCGGCGATGGAGCCGAACAGCAGCGCCGGCATGGCCGCGAAATAGGCGAAATTGGTCAACCCCCGTGCGCCCGCGGGCTCGATCCAGACACGCTGCGCGGCGGTCCAGCCCATCGCGATCAGCGCGAAGACCGGCGCCACGACCCCCAGAAGCTGCTCCACCAAGACCGCGATCCGCCGTTCAGTCGAGGCCGGCGATAAAAGCGCCGAGCCCCGACAGCCGCGCGCGCGCGCAACGCGCCGCCTCCAGAACCGCCTGGGCGCGGTGGATCGTGGTGTCGAGATCGTCGTTCACCAGCACGTGGTCGAACTCCACCGCGCGCGCCATCTCGTGGCGTGCCGTGGCGAGCCGGGTCGCGATCTGCTCGGCGGAATCGGCGGCGCGGGTGTCGAGCCGGCGCGCCAGTTCCGCCATCGACGGCGGCAGCACGAACAGCCCCACGACGTCGCCTGGCAGCGCCCGGCGCACCTGCGCGTGGCCCTGCACGTCGATCGCCAGCACCACGTCGCGCCCGGCGGCGATGGCCTGCTCCACGGGTGCCCGCGGCGTGCCGTATTGCCGGGCGAACACGCCGGCCCATTCCAGCAGCGCGCCCTCCTCCTGCATCGCGGCGAAGCGCTCGCTGTCGATGAAATGATAGTCGCGCCCATCCGCCTCACCCGGCCGCGGCTGGCGTGTCGTAACGCTGACAGAACGTATCAGCTTGCGGTCGGCGGCCAGCATGGCCTGCGCGATCGTGGTCTTGCCGCCGCCGGATGGGGCCGCGATCACCAGGCACAGGCCGCGGCGCGGAATGTCAGCCATGCGGGTCATGAGCGATGCGAGTCGTCAGGCAAGGTTCTGTACCTGCTCACGTAATTGTTCGATCGCCGCCTTCAGCGCCAGCCCCGTCGTGGTGAGCGCGCCGGAGGCCGATTTGCTGCACAGCGTGTTGGCCTCGCGCAGGAACTCCTGCACCAGAAAGTCGAGCCGCCGCCCGATCGCCTCGCCCTCGGCGAGCAGGGCGCGCGCCGCGGCCACATGCGCCGCCAGCCGGTCGAGCTCCTCGCGCACGTCCGAGCGTGTGGCGAGCAGCGCGATTTCCTGCGCCAGACGCTCCTCGGGCACAGGCGGCGTCGTGCCGAGCAACTGGCGCAGCGATTCCGTGAGCCGCTCGCGGTGCAGACGCGGCTGTTCCGCCGCCTGGGCCGTTGCCTGCTCGTGCAGCGCCGCGATCTCGTCGAGCAGCCGCCCCACCACCTTGGCGAGCCGCGCGCCCTCCGCCCCGCGCGCCACGAGCAGCGCCTCCAGCGCCTGGCGGAAGCCCTGGTGCAGCACCGCAGCCGCCTCGGCGTCCATACCGAGGTCAAACGCCTCCTGGCCGCCATCGCCGCGCTGGGCGCGCATCACGCCCGGCAGCGCCAGCAGCGCCTCGGCACGTGGCGCGGGTGCGCCGGGGATGCGCGCCGCAAGCGCTGTTGCCGCCGCCAGCGCCTGCTCCAGCGCCGCGGTGTCGATCGCGACCTTGGCTTCCGTCTCGCGCGTCAGCGTCAGCGTCGCAGAGACATTGCCGCGCTTCAGCCGGCCCGCCGCCTCGCGCAGTGCCTGCTCCAGCGCGTCGCAGCCCGGTGGCATGCGCAGCCGCAGATCGAGCCCCCGCCCGTTCACGCTGCGCAGTTCCCACACCGCCGCGTGGCCGCCCACCGCGACGTCGGCGCGCCCGAACCCGGTCATCGACTGCACCCGGGCGGGCTGCCCGGCGCGCGGGCGGGGCCGGTCGGTCGGCGTGGCACCCGTTGGGGCGCTATCGGTTTGGCCGCCGGTGGATTGCGGCGCGGGCGCCGATGCCGTCTGTTGCATAGCGTCTTGTAACAGCACGCATGCCCAGTCCCAAAATCGGAGGCCCACCATGCATACGGCACTCATCACCGGTGCATCGAGCGGGATCGGTGCCGCACTTGCCACAGCACTCTCCGGCCCCGATGCGGTGCTGCATCTCGGTGGGCGCGACGCGCCACGGCTCGCCGCCGTCGCGGCCGCCTGCCGTGCCCGCGGTGCCACCGTTCTCACCTGCGCCGCCGATGTCCGAGACGAGGCGGCGATGCGAGCCTGGATCACCGGGGCCGGAACCGGCTCCCGGCTCGATCTCGTCATCGCCAACGCAGGCATCTCCGGCGGCCCGGGGCCGTCGGGCGCCGAGCCGGAGTCGCAGTGCCGGGCCCTGTTCGCCGTCAACCTCGACGGCGTGCTGAACACGGTCTGGCCGGCGCTCGACCGCATGGCGGGGCAGCCGCCGGGCGCGGACGGGCGGCGCGGCACGATCGCCGCCATCGCCTCCATTGCCGCCTTCATCCCCGCGCCGGGCGCGCCGGCCTACGCCGCCGCCAAGGCCGCGGTCGATACCTGGGTGCTCGGCCACGCACCCGCCGCCGCGCGTGCCGCCATTCGGCTCACCAGCGTCTGCCCGGGCTTCATCGCCACGCCGATGACCGCGGCCAACCCGTATCCGATGCCCGGCCTGATGTCGGCGGAGCGCGCTGCCGCCATCATCCTGCGCGGCCTCGCGCGCGGGCGGGCGCGCATTGCCTTCCCGTGGTGGATGGCCGCCCTCGCGCGCGGCGTGGGCGTGCTGCCGGCCCCCTGGGCGCTGGCGCTGCTCGCCCGGCAGGGGGCCAAGCCTGGCCTCGGCCCGCAAGGCTTGCGCGATCGCGACTGAACCGCCAAATCGAGCGGCAGCTTTCAAGGAGCCGACCGTGCAGACCATCAACTCCGGCATCCACCATCTCGCCGTGGGTGGCGCCACCGTCACCGCGCTCAACGACATCGTTTTCGAGGCCGGCACCGGCGTTGTCGCCGGCATTTCCGTGGAGGAGGCGGAGACCATTCTGCGCGGCAATTTCCGCCGCCTGCCCGCGCGCATCTCGGTCTGCGCGTTCCTGGTCACCATCGGTGATCAGCACATCCTCGTCGATACCGGCGTCGGCGCGAACATGACCGGCGGCCAGGTGCGCCCGCGCCTCGCGCGCCTCGGCATCGATCCGGCCACGATCAGCACCATCCTCGTCACCCACGCGCATGTCGACCATGTCAGCGGCCTCATCGACGAACATGGCGGGGCCTATTTTCCAGCCGCCGACATCGTGCTGCACGAGGCGGAGGCCGGGTTCTGGCTCGACGACGCCAAGGAGGCGGCGGCGCCCGAGGCGATGAAGGGCGCTTTCGCCACCGCCCGCAACGCGCTGACACCCTATCGCAGCCGACTCAAGCTGCTGAAGGACGGCCAGGAGGCCGCGCCCGGCATCCGCATCCAGCACCTGCCCGGCCACACGCCCGGCCATAGCGGCTGGCTGCTCGAACAGGGCAGCGACGCGCTGCTGATCTGGGGCGACATCGTGCACCTGCCGGGCCTGCAATTCCGCGAGCCCCGGGCCGGCGTGGCGTTCGATGCGGACCGCGAGCAGGCGCACGCCACCCGCGCCCGGGTGTTCGACATGGCCAGCACCGACCGGCTGCGGGTCTGCGGCATGCATCTCGACTTCCCCGCCTTCGGCCACGTCGTGCGCGAAGCGGAGGGTTACCGCTTCATCCCCGAAGTGTGGATGCCGACGGCCTGAGCGATGCCCGGGCGGACCGTTCTGCCCGAGATCGTTCCGCTATCGTCCCGGTTTCGGTGCGGGGCGCCGCGCTACTTCGTCAGCGCCCGCCACTTCGCCACATTGCGCAGATGCTGCGCCAGGGTTGCCGCGAAGGCGTGTCCGCCCTTGCCGTTGGCCACGAAATAAAGGTCCTTCGTCGCCAGCGGGTGCGAAGCGGCCTCCAGCGAGGCGAGGCCCGGCGAGCAGATCGGCCCCGGCGGCAGGCCGGCCACGCGATACGTGTTATAGGGCGACTTGAATCGCAGATCGGCCTCGGTGATCGCGGCACCGTCGATCGTCCGGCCGCCGGAGACCGCGAACGCCACGGTCGGGTCTGATTGCAGCCGCATGCCGAGGCGCAGCCGGTTGATGAACACGCCCGCGATATGCGCCCGCTCCGCCGGCAGCGCGGTTTCGCGCTCGACGATGCTGGCCAGCGTCACCAGTTGCGCGGGCGTGGCGAGTGGCAAATCCGGCGCGCGCGCCGCCCACACGCGGGCGAGCGCCACGCGCATCGCCGCCTCCGCCCGCGTCAGCACCGCCGCGCGCGGCGTGCCGAGCGTCACGTCATAGGTCTGCGGCAGCACCGCGCCCTCCGGCGGCGTCCGCGTCGGGCCGGAAAGCACCTTGCTATGTCTCAGCAGCGCCGCGATCTGCGCCGAGGTCAGCCCCTCGGGGATCGTCACCTTGTGCTCCACCGGCTTTGCATGGCGCAGCACGCCCAGCACCACGGCGAGGCTCGCATGCGCGGGGAACGCCAGTTCGGCTGCATGCAGCGGTCCCTGTCGT
The DNA here is from genome assembly GCA_021780935.1 of Pseudomonadota bacterium. The sequence continues at coordinate 18,646 of JAJXXT010000110.1, read as the reverse complement.
GCCGTCAGCTCCGCCGCCACGCGAAACGCCAGCGCGCTGCGCACCACACCCTGCCGGCGCAGCACCACGCCGACCGAACTGATGGTTCCCGGCGGCACCACCACGTCGCGTGGCGCGGCGAGCGGCCCCGGTGCGCGGTAAAGGTGCTGGCCGTACCACGCCCCGCCGCCGGCGATCGCCGCAAGCATGACAAGGGTCGCGAGCAACCCGCGCATCGGAGAATGCGGCTACGCGGCGCGCTTGAAAATGATCGAGGCGTTGGTGCCGCCGAAGCCGAAGCTGTTCGACAGCGCCACGTCGATCCGCCGCTCCTGCGCATGGTGCGCCACGCGGTCGATCACGCTTTCCCGGCTCGGATGGTCGAGGTTGAGCGTCGGCGGCGCCACCTGGTCGCGCACCGCCAGCACCGAGAAGATCGCCTCGATCGCGCCGGCCGCCCCCAGCAGATGCCCGGTCGCGGACTTGGTCGAGGACATCGCGAGCCCGCGCGCCGCGTCGCCGAAGAATCGCTCCACCGCCTCAAGCTCCAGGTCGTCGCCGAGCGGCGTCGAGGTGCCGTGCGCGTTGACATAGCCGATCTGCTCCGGCGCGATGCCGCCGTTGCGCAGCGCCGCCTTCATGGCCCGGAACGCGCCCTCGTGATGCTCGGCCGGCGCGGTGATGTGGTGCGCGTCGCCGGAGAGGCCGTAGCCGCCGACCTCGGCGTAGATCGTGGCACCGCGCCGCTTCGCGTGCTCGTATTCCTCCAGCACCACGACGCCGGCGCCCTCGCCCATCACAAACCCGTCGCGGTCACGGTCCCATGGGCGGGAGGCCCGGGTCGGGGTGTCGTTGAAGCCGGTGGACAGGGCGCGGCTGGCACAGAACCCGGCGATGCCGATCGGGTTCACCGCGGATTCGGCGCCGCCGGCCACCATCACGTCGGCATCGCCGAACGCGATCAGCCGCGATGCGTCGCCGATCGCGTGCACGCCGGTGGCGCAGGCCGTCACCACGCTGTGGTTCGGCCCCTTGAAGCCGAACTTGATCGAGACGTGGCCGGACGCGAGGTTGATCAGCGCCGAGGGGATGAAGAACGGCGAGAGCCGGCGCGCCTTGCCGGTATAGACCTGCACCGAGGCCTCGTAGATCGTCTCCAGCCCGCCGATACCGCTGCCGATCATGACGCCGGTGGCGCAACGGCCCTCCTCGTCCTGCGGCAGCCAGCCGGAATTCTCCACCGCCTCGGTGGCCGCCACCATCGCGTACTGGATGAAGCGGTCCATCTTCTTGTGGTCCTTCAGCGGGATCCACTCGGAGATGTCGAGCCCGCCATCGGCCTTGGCGCCGCGGGGGATCTCGCCCGCCACCTTCGCCGGCAGCTCGCTGACATCGAAGGACTGGATCGCCCCGATGCCGCTCTCGCCCGCGATCAGCCGCTTCCAGACATGCTCCACCCCAAGCCCGAGCGGGCAGGCGATGCCCATGCCGGTCACGACCACGCGCCGCATCGCGCCTCTCCCGCCAGCCGCCGGGCTCAGGCCGCCTTCTGCTTCTCGATGTAGTCGATCGCGTCCTTCACCGTGCTGATCTTCTCGGCCGCGTCCTCCGGGATCTCGACGCTGAACGCCTCCTCGAAGGCCATGACCAGCTCGACGGTGTCGAGGCTGTCCGCGCCGAGGTCGTCGATGAAGGAGGCTTCCGGCGTTACCTTGCTCTCCTCAACGCCGAGCTGCTCGACCACGATCTTCTTCACCTTGTCGGCGATCTCGCTCATGTCACTGGTTCCGTTCTGTCTGTTTGGTCACATCGGACCGTTTCGCTGCATCTCGGGCCGAGGGACGGGCAGGAAGACGCGTCCCTATCAGACGACGACGATTCCGTTGCAGTCTCGCGGCGGCGCGGCGCTTAGCACACGCCCGCGAAGCCGCCAACCGGCCTCAATTCCCATCCCGTCCATCCCGCTCCGGGCTCCCGGTCTCAGATCATCGCCATGCCGCCGTTGACATGCAGCGTGGCGCCGGTGACCCAGCCGGCCTCGTCGCTGGCCAGATACAGCACCGCCGCCGCCACGTCATCCGGTGTGCCCAGCCGGCCGAGCGGGATCGCCTCGGCGAGCCGGGTCTTCTGCTCGGCGGACAGCGCCTCGGTCATCGCGGTGGCGATGAAGCCCGGGGCCACCGCGTTCACGGTGATGCCGCGCGACGCCACTTCCTGGGCCAGCGCCTTGGTCATGCCGATCAGCCCGGCCTTGGCCGCGGCGTAGTTCGCCTGGCCCGGGTTGCCGGTCGCCCCGACGATGGAGCCGATCGAGATGATCCGCCCGGCCCGCCGGCGCAGCATGCCCCTGAGCGCCGCCCGCGCGAGGCGGAACGGGGCCGCGAGATCGACCTCCAGCACGTGCGCCCAGTCCTCGTCCTTCATCCGCAGGGCCAGCATGTCGCGGGTCAGGCCGGCATTGTTCACCAGGCCGTGCAGCGGGCCCGCCTTGGCCTCCGCGGCACCCACCAGCGCGTCGGCCGCCGCCGGGTCCGCGAGATCGGCGGGGCAGACATGCGCGGCCCCGATTTCCGCCGCCAGCGCCTCCAGCGCCTCGATGCGCGTGCCGGAAAGCACTACCACCGCCCCCTGCGCCGCAAGCGTCCTGGCGATCGCGGCACCAATCCCGCCGGAGGCGCCGGTGACCAGGATCGTCTTTCCATCGAGTTTGAACATTATTCTGTTCCTAAAGTATTTTTATCAGTTCTTCGACCTCGGCGGGGGTGCCCGCCGCGAGCGCCCGCGCCTCCGGAAGCAGCCGCTTCATCAAGCCCGTCAGCACCTTGCCGCTGCCCAGCTCGATGAAGGAGTCGACCCCCAGCGCTGCCATCGCCAGGACGCTCTCGCGCCAGCGCACCGTCGCCGTCACCTGCTCCACCAGCAGCCGCGCCATGGTCGCGGGGTCGGTGACCTTGGCCGCGGTGACATTGGCGATCACCGGCACCAGCGGTGCACGCGGCGGCGTCCTGGCGAGGGCCTCGGCCATGACATCGGCGGCCGGCGCCATCAGCGCACAGTGGAACGGTGCCGAGACCGGCAGCTTCATCGCACGGCGGATGCCGTTCGCCTTGGCGATCTCGATCGCCCGCTCCACCGCCCCGGCATGGCCGGAGACCACGACCTGCCCGCCGCCGTTGTCGTTGGCGACGCCGATGACCTCCCGCCCGCCGGAGGGCGTCGCCGCGGCCTCCTCGCAGACCGCGGTCGCCTGCGCCATCTCGGCGCCCAGCAGGGCGGCCATCGCGCCCTCGCCGGGCGCCACCGCGCGCTGCATCGCCTGGCCGCGCAGCTTCAGCAGGCGTGCGGCGTCGGCGACCGCGAAGCCGCCGGCTGCCGCGATCGCCGCGTATTCGCCGAGGGAATGGCCGGCGACCACCGCCGCGGTCGCCGCGACATGCCTGCCGCCGTCACGCTCCAGCACCCGCACCACCGCCATCGCGTGCGCCAGCAGGGCGGGCTGGGCGTTCTCGGTCAGCGTCAGCTCCTCGGCCGGGCCCTCGGCCATCAGCCGCGACAGGTGCTGGCCCAGCGCGTCGTCCACCTCCTCCAGCACCTCACGGGCGGCGGGAAAGGCGGCGGCCAGCTCCCGGGCCATGCCCGGCGCCTGGCTGCCCTGGCCCGGAAACAGAAATGCGTGAACCGCCATGAACGCTCCCCCCGATGGGCTGGCCGAGCGACTTGCCGGCCAATTTCCCTGGCGGCGCGCTTAGTTTCGCCTCAAGATACTGTCAAACGGCGGCGGGATTCAGTGGATTTTCACGCGCCGGGTCCGGAGTAAGCCCATGTGTCGATTCCTCGCCTATCGCGGCTCGCCAATCCTGCTGGAGGAGCTGGTCGCCGCACCCTCCCATTCCCTCATCGATCAATCTCTGCACGCCCAGGAGGCCAAGACCGGCACCAACGGCGACGGTTTCGGCATCGGCTGGTATGGCGAGCGGCCCACACCCGGCCTCTATCGGGAGGTCCGCCCGGCCTGGTCGGACGAGAATCTGCGATCCATCTGCGCCCAGGTGCGCTCCGGCCTGTTCTTCGCCCATGTCCGCGCCTCCACCGGCACCGCGACCTCGCGCTCCAACTGCCACCCCTTCGTCGCCGGGCGGTTCATGTTCATGCATAACGGGCAGATCGGGGGTTGGAGCCGCCTGCGCCGGCGCATCGAGGCGATGATCCCGGACGAGCTGTTCGCCGCCCGCCAGGGCACCACCGACTCCGAGGCGATCCTGCTCGCCGCGACGGCCCAGGGGCTGGACGCCGACCCGCCGGCGGCGCTGGCGGCGACTCTCCGCTCGATCCGCGCCATGATGCTGGCCGACGGCATCCGCGAGGCCCTGCGCTTCACCGCGGCGCTGACCGACGGGCAGACGATCTGGGCCTTCCGCTGGGCCTCCGACGACAAGCCCGCCACGCTCTACTGGCGCGAGGACGAGACCGGGCTGACCATCGTCTCGGAGCCGATCGACAGCCACCGCGAGGACTGGCACGCCGTGCCGATCGGCGGCTTCATGGTGGCCAGGGAGGGCGAGCGCGCGGAGCTCGGGCCCTGGAGCCGGCCGCTTGCCGAAGCCGCCTGAGGCGGCGTTGACGGGGACCATGACGACCGGGGCCGCGCTGGTCCTGTTCAGTGGCGGGCAGGATTCCGCCACCTGCCTCGCCTGGGCGCTCGACCGTTTCGATCGCGTGGAGACCATCGGCTTCGATTACGGCCAGCGCCACCGCGTGGAACTCGACTGCCGTGCCGCCTGCCGCGCCGGGCTCGCCTCTCTGAACCCCGGCTGGGCCGCGCGCCTGGGCGAGGATCACACGCTGGCGCTCGACGCCCTCGCCGCGGTTTCCGACACCGCGCTCACCTCCGAGGCCGAGATCCGTCTGCGCGACGATGGGCTGCCCAACACGTTCGTTCCCGGCCGCAACCTGCTGTTCCTCACCTTTGCCGCCGCCCTCGCCTATCGCCGTGGCCTGCGCCACCTCGTCGGTGGCATGTGCGAGACCGACTATTCCGGCTATCCGGACTGCCGCGACGACACGCTGAAGGCGCTGCAGGTGGCGCTCAATCTCGGCATGGAGCGCCGCTTCGTGCTGCACACGCCGCTGATGTGGCTGGATAAGGCGGCGACCTGGCGGCTCGCGCACGCGCTCGGCGGGGAGGCGCTGGTCGCCCTCCTGCGCGAGGCAACACACACCTGCTACCTCGGCGACCGGACGCATCGCCACGACTGGGGTTATGGCTGCGGCACCTGCCCCGCCTGCGACCTGCGCCGCCGCGGCTGGGAAGCTTATAGCGCCGGCTGAGCCGCCCGGCTCGGCGTCCCTATGGGATTCCTATGCGGGCGCCGCGCCGTCCGCATCGCTTCCCTATGCGATTGCGAACAATTCTGCCCCGTCATCAACCGGGGATTCCCATGCTCGACGCCGCTTATCTGTTGCTCGGCCTGGCGGGCTTTGCCGCCTGCTGGAGCTTCGTTCTGCTCTGTGCGCGGATCTAGGCGATGCTCGACCTCGTGCTCGGCGGCATCGTGACCGCCTTCCTGCTCGTCTACCTCGTGGCGGCGATGATCCGGCCGGACAAGTTCTGAGGCAGCAGCAACATGACCACGTTCGGCTGGGTGGAAATCGGCCTGTTTGCTTTCCTCGTCATCCTTGTCACGCGCCCGGTGGGCGGGCTGCTCGCGCGTCTCGCCGACACCGGCCGGCCGATCCGCGTGCCGGTGCTGGGCCCGATCGAGCGCGGCCTCTATCGCGCCGCCGGTGTCGATCCGTCGTCGGAACAAAGCTGGATCGGCTACGCCGCGGCGATGCTGGCCTTCAAGCTCGCCTGCTTCCTCGCGGTTTATGCCGTGCTGCGGCTGCAGGCGCAGCTGCCGCTCAACCCCGACGGTCAGGCCGCGGTGCCGCCCGACCTCGCCTACAACACCGCGATCAGCTTTCTCACCAACACCAACTGGCAGTTCTACGGCGGCGAAACGACGATGTCGTATTTCAGCCAGATGGTGGCGCTGGCGGTGCAGAACTTCACCTCGGCCGCTGCCGGCATCGCCATCGCGCTGGCCTTCGTGCGCGGCTTCTCCCGCCGCTCCGCCACCTCGATCGGTAATTTCTGGGCGGATCTGGTGCGCGTGACGGTCTATGGTCTGTTGCCGATCTGTCTTGTCTACGCGCTGTTCCTGGTCTGGCAGGGCGTGCCGCAGACCTTCCACGGTGCGGTGGCGCTGACCACGCTCGAAGGGGCGCGCCAGACCATCGCCCTCGGCCCCGTCGCCTCCCAGGAGGCGATCAAGATGCTCGGCACCAACGGTGGCGGCTTCTTCAACGCCAACTCCGCCCACCCGTTCGAGAACCCCACCGCGCTCACCGACTTCGTCGAGGCGCTCTCGATTTTCGTGTTCGGCGCTGGCCTCACCAATGCTTTCGGACGCATGGTCGGCAACGAGCGCCAGGGCTGGGCGGTCTTTGCCGCCATGGGCCTGATGTTTCTCGTCGGCGTCACCGCGATCTACGCGATCGAGAGCGGCCCGAACCCGATCCTCGCGGCCCTGCACGTGGCACGCGGCCAGGGTCCGATCGTGGGCGGCAACATGGAGGGCAAGGAGGTCCGCTTCGGCATGGCCGGGACGGCGATCTTCTCGACCGCGACGACGGCTGCCTCCTGCGGCGCCGTGGACGCGATGTTCGAGAGCTTCCTGCCGCTCGGCGGCATGGTGCCGATGGTCAACCTGATGCTCGGCGAGATCATCTTCGGCGGCGTCGGCTCGGGGCTTTACGGGTTCCTCCTGTTCGCCATCGTCGCGGTGTTCGTCGCCGGTCTCATGGTCGGTCGCACACCGGAATATCTCGGCAAGAAGATCGAGGCACGGGAGGTGAAGATGACGATGCTCGCCATCCTCTGCCTGCCGCTTGTCATGCTCGGCTTCACCGCACTCGCGGTGGTGCTGCCGGTCGCGACCTCGGCGATCTCGGCCAGTGGCCCGCACGGCTTCTCCGAGGCGCTCTATGCCTATGTCTCGGCGGCGGCAAACAACGGCAGCGCCTTCGCCGGCCTCTCGGGCAACAGTTTCTGGGACATCACCATGGGCATCGGCATGATGATCGGGCGGTTCTTCGTCATCGTGCCGGCTCTCGCCATCGCCGGATCGCTCGCGGCTAAGAAGACGCTGCCGGCCTCCGCCGGCACGTTTCCCACCACCGGCCCGCTTTTCGTGGGCCTCGTCGTCGGCGTCATCCTGATCGTCGGCGGCCTGGTCTTCTTCCCGGCTCTTGCCCTCGGCCCGATCGTCGAACATTTCGCGATGCTGGCTGGCAGGACGTATTGAGGTTGTAACGATGAACGATACCCACGACGCCCGCCGTGCCGACAGCCGGCTGTTCGACCGCGCCATCCTGCGCGACGCCGCCCGGCTGAGCGTGCAAAAGCTCGACCCCCGCCAGCTCTGGCGTAACCCCGTGATGTTCACCGTGGAAGTGGTGGCGAGCCTCACCACCATCCTGCTGATCCGCGACATCGTGGTGGGTCGGCCCGACATTCTTTTTGCGGCTCAGATCAACCTCTGGCTGTGGTTTACGGTACTGTTCGCCAATTTCGCCGAAGCCGTGGCGGAGGGCAGGGGCCGCGCCCAGGCGGCAACACTGCGCCGCGCCCGCACCGAAACGATGGCCCGTCGCGTGCTGGCGGAGGGCGGCGAGGAAGCCGTCCCCGCGACCTCCCTGCATCAGAACGATATCGTCCGTGTCGATGCCGGCGAGATCATCCCGTCCGACGGCGAGGTGATCGAGGGTGTTGCCTCCGTCAACGAGGCGGCGATCACCGGCGAGTCCGCCCCCGTGATCCGTGAGGCCGGTGGCGATCGCTCCGCCGTCACCGGCGGCACCCAGGTCATGAGCGACCACATTCTCGTGCGCATCACCGCGGCACCGGGCCACACCTTCCTCGACCGCATGATCGCGCTGGTCGAGGGAGCGTCACGGCAGAAGACGCCCAACGAGATCGCACTCAACATCCTGCTCGCGGGGATGACGCTGATTTTCGTCATCGCCGTCGCCACCATTCCGTCCTTCGCCGCCTATGCCGGCGGGAGGGAATCCGTGCTGGTGCTGGTGGCGCTGTTCGTCTGCCTCATCCCGACCACGATCGGCGCGCTGCTCTCCGCGATCGGCATCGCCGGCATGGACCGCCTGGTGCGCTTCAACGTGCTCGCCATGTCCGGGCGCGCCGTCGAGGCCGCGGGCGACGTTGACACGCTGCTGCTCGACAAGACCGGAACGATCACGCTTGGCAACCGCCAGGCCGCTTCCTTCCTCCCGGTGGGCGGCATCGGCGCCGAGACGCTGGCGGAGGCGGCGTTGCTGTCCTCGCTTGCCGACGAAACGCCGGAGGGTCGCTCGATCGTCACGCTGGCGCAACAGCGGCTTGGGCGGCAGGCGGTGACCGACGGGGAAGCCAGCTTCGTGCCGTTCACCGCGCAGACCCGCATGAGCGGCGTCGACATCCCCGCGGGCGGCGGCATACGACGGATCCGCAAGGGCGCCGTGGATTCCGTGCTCGCCCATGTCCGGGCAGCACCCTCCGACGCCGCCGCCCGCGCGCTGCGAGAGATCACCGACCGTGTCGCCCGCGAGGGAGCCACCCCGCTGGCCGTCGCCGATGGCGGCCGTCTTCTCGGCATCGTGGAGCTGCGCGATGTCGTGAAGCCCGGCATCCGCGAACGGTTCGGTGCGCTGCGCCGCATGGGCATCCGCACGGTCATGATCACCGGCGACAACCCGCTTACCGCCGCCGCGATCGCCGCCGAGGCCGGGGTCGATGATTTCCTCGCCCAGGCCACGCCCGAAGACAAACTCGCCCTGATCCGCCGCGAGCAGGCCGAGGGCAAGCTCGTCGCCATGTGCGGCGATGGCACCAACGACGCGCCGGCACTCGCCCAGGCCGATGTCGGTGTCGCGATGAACACCGGCACCATGGCGGCACGGGAGGCCGGCAACATGGTCGATCTCGATAGCGACCCCACCAAGCTCATCGAGATCGTGGGGATCGGGAAACAGCTTCTGATGACGCGCGGCGCGCTGACGACGTTTTCCATCGCCAACGACGTGGCAAAATATTTCGCCATCATCCCGGCCATGTTCATCGCCATATACCCGCAGCTTCAGGCGCTGAACATCATGCATCTGTCCACGCCCGACAGCGCCATTCTCTCGGCGATCATCTTCAACGCCCTGATCATCGTGGCGCTTATCCCGTTGTCACTGAAGGGCGTGGCCTACCGCGCGGTCGGTGCCGCCTCGCTGCTGCGGCGCAACCTGCTGATCTACGGGCTCGGCGGGCTGGTCGTTCCGTTCGTCGGCATCAAGCTGATCGACATGCTCGTCACCGCCATCGGTCTCGCGTAGAAAGGTCGTTGCGCCATGAAACATCTTCGTCCCGCGCTGGTCATGCTGCTGGGCATCACGCTGCTCACCGGGGTGGGGTATCCGCTGCTCGTCACCGGCATCGCGCAGCTCGCCTTCCCGGCGCAGGCCAATGGCAGTCTCATCCTGCGCCGCGGCAAGCCCGTCGGCTCGCGCCTGATCGGGCAGAACTTCACCGGCGCCGGCTATTTCCATGGCCGCCCCTCGGCGACCACGGCGACGCTCGCCAACGGCAAGACGGTCGATGCGCCTTATAACGCCGACAACTCCGGCGGCTCCAATCTCGGCCCGACCTCCAGGGCGCTACGTCAGCGCGTCGCCGCGAGCGTCATGAAGCTCCAGGCGCAGAATCCTGGCCACCCCATCCCCATCGATCTCGTGACTAGCTCGGCCAGCGGGCTCGACCCGGATATCTCTCCCGCCGCCGCCTTGTTCCAGATCCCGCGCGTGGCCGCTGCCCGTCATCTCGCTCCCGCAACGCTGCGCCATCTGGTCGAGCGCCAGGTCGTCGGCCGCACGCTCGGCGTGCTTGGTGCGCCGCACGTGAATGTGCTCGAGCTCAACCTCGCCCTCGACCGGCTCGCCCGGAAATCGGGAGGCTCGTGAGCGAATCCGCCCGCCCCTCGCCGGAGGCGCTGCTGCGCGCCGCCGCCGCCGAAGGGCGGGGGCGGCTGCGCCTGTTTCTGGGGGCCGCGCCCGGCGTTGGCAAGACGTACGAGATGCTCTCCGCCGCCCGCGCCGCCATTGCCGAGGGCATCGATGTGGTGGCGGCGGTCGTGGAAACGCACGGCCGCGCCGAAACCGCGTCGTTGCTCGAAGGCATCGAGACCCTGCCACGCCGCGCCATCGTGCATCGCGGCCACGAACTCCGGGAGATGGATCTCGACGCGGTGCTCGCTCGCCGGCCAAAACTGGTGCTGGTCGACGAGCTTGCCCACACCAACGCGCCCGGCAGCCGCCACCCGAAACGCTGGCAGGACGTGATGGAACTGCTGGAGACCGGGATCGATGTCTGGTCCACGCTCAACATCCAGCATGTCGAGAGCCTGAACGACATCGTCGCGCGCATCACCCGCATCCGCGTGCGCGAGACCGTGCCCGACAGCGTCATCGACCGCGCCGATTCGGTCGAGGTCATCGATGTCACGCCCGAGGATCTCATCAAGCGGCTGCGGGAGGGCCGGATCTATCTGCCGAAAGTCGCCGAGCGCGCGCTGGCGCATTATTTTTCCCCGGGCAATCTCACGGCGCTGCGCGAACTCGCGTTGCGCCGCACCGCCGAGCGCGTGGACGACCAGCTGCGCGACCACATGCAGGCGCACGCGATCGCCGGCCCCTGGGCCGCCGGGGAGCGGGTTCTGGTCTGCGTCACGCCGGGTGGGGCCGGGGCCGGGCTGGTGCGCTATGGCCGCCGCCTGGCGGAGCGCCTGCACGCCGCCTTTGTCGCTCTCTACGTCGAAAACCCCAACGCCACCGCCGAGGCAGGCGAGCGCGTGGAACAGACGTTGCGCCTCGCGGAGTCTCTCGGTGCGGAGACCGTCACCCGCCCCGGGCGCGACGTCGCCGCCGAGATTCTCGCGTACGCGCGCGAGGTCAATGCCACCCATATCGTTATCGGAACGGCCGGCATCAGGCGGTTCTGGCGGTTTCGTCGCCGCGTCGTCGAGCGGCTGGTCATCGAGGCGCGGGACATCCCGGTCCATGTCATCGGGCGGGAGGCCGGTGAGCGGCCGGAGCGTCGTGTTCGCCAGCGCCCGGTGCCGGCGCCAAGCGGCTGGCTCATCGCCGCCGCGGCGGTGGTGTCCGCCACCGTGGCGGGTGAGGGTCTGCGGAAAGTAGGTGGTGATTCCAGCGTCACCATGGGTTTTCTCACGGCCATCCTCGCGGTGGCATCCATGGCCGGGCTATGGGCCTCGGTCGCCGCCGTCATCGCGAGCGTTCTCGCCTATAATTTCTTCTTCCTGCCGCCGCTCTACACCTTTACCATCGACGACCCGCGCAACATCGTGGCGCTCATCTTCTTTGGGGCCGTCGCACTGTTCGCGAGCCGGCTCGCCTCGCGCCTGCGCGAGCAGACGCTGGCCGCCCGCAGCCGTGCCCGCACCACCGAGGAGCTGTACGGCTTCAGCCGCAAGATCGCGGCGATCAACTCGCTCGACGACCTGCTCTGGGCCAGCAGCTACCAGGTGGCCTCGATGCTGCGTCTCTCCGTTGTCGTGCTGCTGCCGGAGGGTGAGGGGCTGGCCGTGCGCGCCGGCTACCCGCCCGAGGATGTGCTGGAGGAGGCGGACCTCGCCGCGGCAACGTTATGTATACGAAACAACAAGCCGACCGGGCACGGCTCGGACACGCTGCCCGGGGCGCGCCGCCTGTTCATTCCCCTGGCGACGGCGCGCGGCCCGGTCGGGGTGCTCGGGCTCGATGCGGGTCTCGCCGCACCGTCGCGCACGCCGCCGCCTGGCTCCGTCTCCGGCCCGGGCCCGGGCCCGGCCACGGGCCAGCGCCGTCTGCTCGATGCGCTCGCCGACCAGATTGCAGTCGCCGTGGAGCGCATCGGCCTTGCCGAGGATGTCGTGGAGGCGCAGCGCCACGCCGAGACCGAACGCCTGCGCTCGGCACTGCTGACCTCGCTCTCGCACGATCTGCGGACGCCGCTCGCCGCCATTCTCGGCGCCGCGACCGGGCTTGAGACCTATGGCGCCGGCCTGCGCCAGCAGGAACGGGCGGACCTGCTGCGCACCATCCGCGAGGAGGCCGAGCGGCTGAGCCAGTTTGTCGCCAACCTGCTCGACATGACCCGGCTCGCGGCCGGTGCGGTCACCGCGCGGCGCGAGCCGGTCGATCTCAACGAGGCGATCGGCAGCGCCGTGCGCCGCGCCGGGCGGGTGCTCGAACACCATCGTATCGGGACGGATGTGCCAGCCGACCTGCCGCTGCTCGATCTCGATCCGGTGCTGTTCGAGCAGGTCGTGGTCAACCTGCTCGACAACGCCGCTAAATACACGCCGGCCGGCACCACCATCACGCTGCGTGCCCGCGCCGCCGGTGACAGCGTGGAACTGGCGATTGAGGACGCCGGACCGGGCATTCCGGCCGACATCATGCCCCGCATCTTCGAGAAATTCGTCCGCGCCGAGGGGGCGGACCGCAGGCGCGCCGGCACCGGCCTTGGCCTTGCCATCTGCCATGGTTTTCTCACCGCCATGGGGGCTGGCATCCGCGTCGCCAACCGCGATGACCACACCGGCGCGGTCTTCACGCTCACGCTGCCGACGCGACCCCTGCCGGCCCGACCCCCGCCGGTGCAACCGTGAGCGCGCTGGTTCTGGTGGTCGACGACGAACCGCCGATCCGGCGCCTGTTGCGCACGGTGCTGGAGGCGGAATCCTACCGGGTGCGCGAGGCGGCCGACGCCGGCACCGCCCTCTCGGCGATCGCCGCCGGGGTGGATCTCGTGCTGCTCGATCTCGGTCTGCCGGACATGGACGGGCTCGAACTGCTCGGGCGCATCCGCGCGCGCAGCGACGTGCCGGTGATCGTCGTTTCCTCGCGCGAGGACGAGCGCGGTAAGGTCGCGGCGCTCGATCTGGGCGCCGACGACTATGTCACCAAGCCGTTCGGCGTGGCGGAGCTGGCGGCCAGGCTGCGCGCGGCGCTGCGCCACCGGGTGGCGAGGGAAGGGGAGGCGGCGCCGTTCCGCCATGGCGACCTGGTGGTGGACCGCGTCCGCCGCCGGGTGACGGTGGCGGGCATCGAGGTGCATCTCACGCCACGCGAGTACGATATTCTCGACCTGCTGGTCGCCCATTCCGGGCGTGTGCTCACCCATCGCTTCGTCATGGCGCGGCTCTGGGGGGCGTCGGGCGACGTACAGCAATTGCGCGTCTATGTCCGCCAGCTCCGCCAGAAGATCGAGCATGACCCCACGCAACCCGAGCATTTGTTGACCGAGACCGGCGTCGGTTATCGTCTGGCGGAAGACCCATGATCCCCCCCATCCCCGATCTCGCCGTCCTCATCCCATCGGCGCACGCTCTGGCCGGGCAACGCGCGGCGGACAAGCCGGCGCTGCTGCGTCTGCTCGCGGGCCTGGCCGCGGCGGGCACGGGGATGGATGCCGCATTGCTTGCCGCGGCGCTCGCCGCCCGTGAGGCGCTGGGCAGCACCGGTGTCGGCGCGGGCATTGCGCTGCCGCATGCCAGGCTCGCTGGCCTGCCGGCGTTTAGCGGCTGGCTGGTCCGCCTCGCCCGGCCCGTCGTCTATGAGGCGGTGGACGGTGCGCCGGTGGACCTGGTCTGCATGCTGCTGAGCCCGCTTACGGACAATGCGGGCCATCTCGCGGCGCTCGCTTCCCTGTCGCGGCGCCTGCGTGACCCTCTGGTCGCCGCCGCCCTGCGCGCAGCACCGGATGCCGCCGCCATGCGCGCGGCGCTGATCGGCTAGGCCCCGCCCGCCGCTGCCGCGCCCCGCCTGCGTGCCCGGTCTGCGTGACTGGTCTGCTTGCAAAGGGGCGAAATCCCCGTATAAGCCGCGTCACCCTGTCGCTCGGGGACGGCCCTCGCGCGACTATGCCCACGTGTCATCCCGGCACGGACCTGGTTCAAGGTCGGGGCGGAGACAAGCCAGAGGGAGTTCACATGCCGCTCTATGAATGCGTGTACATCGCACGCAACGACGTCACGCAGCAGCAGGTCGAGGCGATCGCCGATGGCATCGCCACGCAGTTCGAGGGCGAGGGCGGCCGCGTCGCCAAGCGCGAATACTGGGGTCTGCGCAGCCTTGCCTATCGTATCAACAAGAACCGCAAGGGCCATTACATGTTGCTCGGCCTCGAGGCCGCGCCGGCCTCGATCGTTGAGATGGAGCGGCAGCTCCGCCTCAACGAGGACGTGCTGCGCTTCATGACGGTGCGTATCGACGAAATCGAGGAAGGTCCCAGCGCGATGCTCGCCAAGAAGAGCGATGACCGCGACAAGATTTTCCGGGGTCCGAAGCCCTCCGGCCGCTTCGACAGCGGCCGCAAGCGCAATCCCTACGACGACCGCGAGGAGTTTCGTGCGCGCGACGAACCCGTGCGCGACGGCTTCGGCGTGGAGGAGGAGTAAGCCATGTCCGACGACATCAATCCCGCCGCCCGCCGCACCGCCGTCGGCGCCCGCCGCCCGTTCTACCGCCGGCGCAAATCCTGCCCGTTCGCCGGCGCCAGCGCGCCCAAGATCGACTATAAGGATGTGCGCCTGCTGTCGCGCTTCCTCTCCGAGAAGGGCAAGATCGTGCCCAGCCGTATCACCGCGGTCTCGGCCAAGAAGCAGCGTGAGCTTGCGGTCGCCATCAAGCGCGCACGCTTTCTCGCCCTGCTTCCCTACACGGTCGCCTGAGGAGAACCGCCATGGCCGCCGTTGAAATCATCCTCCTCCAGCGCGTGGAAAAGCTCGGCCAGATGGGCGAGATCGTCCGCGTGAAGCCGGGCTTTGCCCGCAACTTCCTGTTGCCGCAGAAGAAGGCGATCCGCGCCAGCAAGGAGAACCTCGCCCGGTTCGAGACGCAGCGGGCCCAGCTCGAGGCGCAGAACATCAAGCGCCGCGAGGAGGCCGAGCGCGTTGCCGAGCGTGTCGCCGGTCTCAGCGTCGTCATCATCCGCCAGGCCGGCGAGAGCGGCAGCCTCTACGGTTCGGTCTCCGCGCGCGACATCGCGGAGGGTTGCACCGCGGCCGGGCTCACCATCGACCGTGCGCAGGTGACGCTGGTGCACCCGATCAAGGCCCTGGGTGTCTACACCGTCACGGTGGCCCTGCACCCGGAGGTCGATCTGGCGGTGGGCGTCAATGTCGCGCGCAGCGTCGAGGAGGCCGAAAAGCAGGCCCGTGGCGAGGCGGTCGGCGTCGAGGAAGAGGCCGAAGTGGTCGACATCGAGGCCCTGCTCGACCCCGAGGCGGCGCCGCAACCCGAAGTCTGACACCGCGTCCAGGTCCGGCCCTTCATGCCGGACCTGGCCTTGCCGCTGACCCGCGGTCACCGCCGAGTTGGACGAATCAGACGCCCGCGTGACACTCGCGCGCGATGGTGCACAAGTGAACAACGTGGCCCGGCCTGACGCCTTGCCACCCGCCTGGTGGCGGCAACCGGCGGCGCCGGTGTTATGGACCCTGTTGGTCGGCCTCGTGCTTTGCACGCCGCTGCTGCTGGTGGGGATGCCACCGCTCACCGACCTGCCCAATCACATGGTCCGCATGATGCTGCTGGCGGGCCAGCTCAGGGGCAGCGCGGTCGCGAGCCATTACCGCGTGCATTGGGTGTTCGTGCCCAATCTCGGCATGGACTTGCTGGTGCCGCCGCTGCTGCACCTGATGTCGGCCAACGCGGCGGCGAAGCTTCTGGTTGCCTTCATCGTGGTCGGGTGGATGGGCGGCCTTGGTCTGCTCGGCCGCGCGCTGCATGGGCGCTGGTCTCCCTGGTTCCTCACCGCCGCCTTCACCGCCTGGAACGGCGGGCTGCTCGGCGGCTTCATCAACTACTGCTTGTCCTCGATGCTGGCCTTCTGGGCCGCCGGCGCGTGGCTGTTGCTGCGAAACCGCGTCACCACGGCGCGCGGCCTTTGCGGCCTCGCGGTACTGGCGCTGCCGTTCGGCTTCGTTCTGTTTGTCGCCCATCTCTTCGGCGCCTTTGTCTTTGGCGCTTTTCTCGGTGCCGACGCGCTGGTTCGCGCCTGGCGGGGGCGTGCTGCGGTACCGGGACGCAACGCGCGGCTGGCCGCCGCCCTGCTGCCGCCGCTGCCGGCCGCGGTCATGCTCGCGGTTCTCTACGAGAGGACCAAGGTGCTTACCGTTGGCGGACGGTTCTTCTATGAACCGATCGACATGATGCTGCACAGTATCAGCAGCGCGTGGTTCAGCTATCTGGTACTGATCGGCGCGCTCACCGGGCTGATACTGATCGGCGTGCTGCTACGCGCTGTCCGTTTGGGCCAGGTCGCAGTCGCGCCGGCCGGCATGATCGTGCTTTTGGTGATGATCGCGCTCAGCTTTGCCATGCCGTTCGCCGAGCATGGGCTTCGCTTCATCAACGTCCGTTTCCAGATTTTGGCCGGCGTGCTGCTCAGCGTCGTTTTCCGACCGACGTTCCGGCAGCGCGCGGCCGAGCGCATCGCCAGTCTGGTGCTCGGCGCGATGCTGGCCTTCCGGCTTGCCATCATGCTTGTCGCGTGGTCTCGAACGGGCTCATATCTGCGCGATGTAATATGGATTCTCGATCAAGCTCCGCCCCAGGCGCGTTTGGGCGAGGTGCAGGAGCGCGAGGCGCCGGTTGGATTGAGCCCGTGGATCATCGACCTGACCTGGCCTACGGACTATCATTTTCCGGTTTACATCGCGGCGATTTCCAACCGTTTCATCCCCGCTCTGTTCGACAAACCCGGCCAGCAGCCGCTGCAGGCGGTTCCCGCTGAGGCGGTGACGGAAGCCGCACAGGCGATCATCGTGAATGCTTTGCTGGGCCGCCCGCCCGGCGGCAGCCTCACCCTGGCGTTGCGGCATTTCGACGTGATGATCGTCACCGGCCTGTGGAGCGGCGCGCCGCAATCCTTGCTCGGCGGCCATCTCGTGCGCCTGGCCGCACGTCCCGGCATCGGCCTCTACAGGGTCGTCCCTGCGTTGCACTGAACGCGACCTTGCAAGGTTGCCATCCCGCCCGTTGCCGGTCCAATCTCCACCTGTCTAACGACCTACGAAACGCTGGAGGGCAGGATGCGGGCGGTGCTCGATCTCATTCTCAGGCGACTGATCGTCCTCGGCCGGCTCACGGTCCGCTGGCCCGACGGTTCCATCACCACCTATGCCGGCGAAAAAGGCCCGGAGGCGGTCATGGCAATCGCCGACGGCGCCACCATCCGCCGCCTTGTCGCCAATCCCGGCCTGCATCTCGGCGAGGCCTACATGGATGGCACGCTGAGCCCGGTCGATTGCAGCATCTACGACGTGCTCGACGTGCTGATGACCAACACCGGCTCGCAGACCCGCGCTCTGCCGCTGGTATCGCAGCGCCAATGGCTCGGCCGCGTCACCCGCCGCATCGCGCAGTTCAACCCGGCACCGCGCTCGCGCCGCAACGTCGCTCATCATTACGATCTCAATGGCCGCCTCTACTCCCTCTTCCTCGACCGCGACCGCCAGTATTCCTGTGCGTATTTCCCGAATGGCGACGAGACGCTGGAGGAAGCGCAGATCAAGAAAAAGCACCATATCGCCGCCAAGCTGCGGCTCGACCGGCCGGACCTCACGGTGCTCGACATCGGCTGCGGCTGGGGCGGCATGGCGCTCACCCTCGCGCGGGATTACGGCGCGCGCGTCACCGGCATCACGCTGTCGACCGAACAGCTCGCGGAGGCGCGGGCGCGCGCCGCGGCCGAAGGCCTGTCCGATCGGGTCACCTTCGAACTGGCGGATTATCGCGCGCTGCACAGCAGTTTCGACCGCGTCGTTTCGGTCGGCATGTTCGAGCATGTCGGCGTCGGCTTCTTCGATCATTTCTTCCGTGTGGTGAAGCGTTGCCTGGCACCGGACGGGGTGGCGCTGATCCACGCGATCGGGCGCTTCGACGGCCCGTCCGGCACCAACCCGTGGATCGCCAAGTACATCTTCCCCGGCGGCTACTCGCCCTCGCTGTCGGAGGTGTTGCCGGCGGTCGAGCGGGTTGGCCTGCGCACGACGGATATCGAGATCCTGCGGCTGCACTATGCCATGACGCTGCGCCAGTGGCGCCGGCGTTTCGCCGCCAATCGCGACGCCATCCAGGGGCTCTACGACGAGCGTTTCTGCCGCATGTTCGAGTTCTACCTCGCCGGCTCGGAACTCGCTTTCCGCCGCCAGGACCACATGAACTTCCAGATCCAGCTGGTCCGCGACCAGACCGCGCTGCCGCTGGCGCGCGACTACATGCTCGAGGCCGAACGAGCCGCGACACGCCAGGGCGCGACCGCCTGACCGTGGGCGCGCGACGGAGCCGCGCTCATCGGGTGGTTGACTGTTCCGGCGCGTCCGCTCCCAGGTAGACGGCGTTCATCCTCGTGTCGTTTTGAGAATTACGAATTAGAGCGTGATCGCGATAGACGGAATCGGATTTGGGATTCCGGCGCGGGGTGACTTCTGATTCAAGCTGCTGGCTGGGCGGAGGCCAGCGACCCATGACGCGAGCGTTGTCGACGGATCTGCGTAACCGTGTTGTTGCGGCGCTT
>JAJXXT010000069.1 GCA_021780935.1 Pseudomonadota bacterium | reverse complement strand
CATCCCGGGGCATCACCAAAACCCCCGCCACGTCCTGACATTATGTTGCGTGCGCGCCGGCGATCGCCCGCAGGACAAGGCCCGATCGCAGACCTGCAACATAACCTTCGCCGCAACATGTTCGGTCTTATGTTCAACTGCACATAAGACCGACGCCGCCACCGGCCAGCATGGCGATCTGCTCGACCTGATCCGGCTTAACCGCGGCCTCGACCGCCTGGGCGATGCGCTGGGCGAGGCACGGGCCTTCCTCGGATTGCGGAAGCCGGGGCTGCCGCGCGCACCGGCACGAGCGGGATCGTCGAACTCGGCTCGCCGGCTGTTCGCTCTTTCGCGTCCGATCGTCGGGACCCTGGCCGAGACCTATCTCCGCAACCGCGGCATCACAGCGGGGCTGGAGGGCATGCCCGCACTCCGTTTCCACCCTGCCTGCTTCTACCGGGCGCATGACGCTGCCCCCCGCGAGGCCTGGCCGGCGCTGATCGCCGCGGTCACCAACCCCGACGGCACGATCACCGGCGTGCACCGCACCTGGCTCGACCGGGATGGCGCCGGCAAGGCGCCGATCGCCACACCACGGCGTGCTCTGGGCCATCTCCTCGGCAACGCGGTCCGCTTCGGCATGGCGTCCGACGTCATGATCGCGGGCGAAGGCATCGAGACGATGCTGTCGCTGCGATGCGTCTTGCCCGACATGCCGATGGTGGCGGCGCTCTCGGCCAACCACCTCACTGCCCTGATCCTGCCGCCGGCGCTGCGCCGCCTCTATATCGCGCGCGACAACGACGCGGCCGGCCGTCATGCGGCGATGCGCCTGCGCGACCGAGCCAGAGCGGCCGGGACCGAGGCGCGCATCCTCTGGCCGGTGACCAACGACTTCAATGCCGATCTGCGCCGCTTCGGCGCCGACGCTCTGCTGGTACGGCTGCGGGTCCAGCTCACCCCGGAGGATGCCGAGCGCTTGGCATCGGGCAGCACCCGGCCGGGGGCTTCAGCGTGAGAAGCCCGGTAACGCGCCGTGTCCGGAGCGCGCCGCCGGTCGCCAGTGTGCCTCGTGTCCGGGAGTGGGCCGTGCCCACGGCCTTCTGGGAGCGGCGATCGGGCCAGAGCTGGGCCGGGGACGCAACGGCGGGCGGCGACTATTTTCCGCCGCGCCCCAGAAGGGGCGCTTTGCATCGCGAGGCAAAATAGCCGCCGCCCGCCGTCCTCCGCTGCGCTCCGGCCGCCCGCGCGGAGCTTGGCGGTGCAGCCCCGGCCCGGCCCCGGCCAAGGGATCGCCGTGAAGGCCGCGATGGGCGCGGCCAGCCGAACGAGGACACCGATCATGGCAACCGACTGCCTCTCTCAACACCACGACGACGCCGAGCCAGCCCACGCCGCATCCCCGACCGCCCGCCTGCTCGACGAGTTGCAGCTCTACGGCCATCGCCCCTACCAGGATGATCCGGACCCGCGGCCACTGCCCGAGGCGGCACGGCTCGAAGGCGCGCTGGCCGACATCTTCGACGCCTTCGTCTCCACCCTTTCCGAGACGCGCCTGGAACCCGACCTTGCCGATCTGCTCTGGTCGCAGGTCAATCTGTTCCACCGCACGGTGGACCGCGTGCAGCGCGAGCTCGACGCCAACGAGCACCGGCAGCGCCGCAGCCAGCAGGAGCAGGACGGCTCGGAAATCCGTTCGGTCGAGCTGGAACGCCTGATCGCCGAGGGGCTGACCTTGATCGAGCGGCGCAACGCCTTCGAGCTTCTCCGCGACCACGCCGCCGAGCTGTTCGAACGCCACACCGGCTCGGCCTGGCGCCCGCGCGCGGGATCGATGGTCAACCACCGCGCCCTGACCGCGGCGATGATCGACAGCCGCGACTTCATCGCCGCCAAACGCCGCGCCGAGACCGAGGTGCTGCTGCCCGCCGGGCCACGGATCGCCTTTGCCGGCGGGGTCGATTTCAACGACCATGTGCGCATCTGGGCGGTGCTCGACCGGGTGCACCGCAAGCACGCCGACATGGTGCTGCTGCACGGCGGCAGTCCGCGCGGCGCCGAGCGCATCGCCGCCTGCTGGGCCGAAGCCCGCAAGGTCACGCAGATCGCCTTCAAGCCCGAGTGGGCTCGGCACAACAAGGCAGCACCGTTCAAGCGCAATGACCGGATGCTCGAGGTGATGCCGATCGGGGTCGTCGTCTTCCCCGGCTCGGGCATCTGCGAGAACCTCGCCGACAAGGCCCGGGTTCTTGGCATCCCCGTCTGGCGCTTTGGCGAGGGCGGCGCGTGAGCGCCGCCTTGCCCAGCGGCAAGGCGGGTTCGGCCAGAGACCTTCCCCCGTCCACCGCCCGCCATCCTGACGGCAGCGTTCGCACGTTGACCGACGCACCGAGCGCTCGGAGCCCGCCTCGCACACGAGATGAAGCCGGACGCTCCGGTCAGGCGAGCCGACGGCTGAGGTGCGCCAAGAGCAGCCAACCCGGACGCGTGTCTCGGGTAGCGGCGGGGGCATCGCGACCGCACAGCAGCCGGGGATATCAAGGGCACGCGTTGTGGTTCCACGACTTCATGCTAAGATTCATCGATGAACGACGCGACCACCCTATCCATGGACAAGCTTTACGAGCACCTTCAGATCCAGGTGCCGGCGATAATGAAGCCCCGCTGGGGTTTCTGGCCGTCGAGACGAGAGAGGGGATCCGTGTCTGCCCTATGCGCGCTGCAGGCCAATGGCCTGTTCGTACCACTAGGAATTATCTCTGATCGACGTAAGCAGCAGCCTTCATGACGGACGAATTCACCCCGCTCACGATCCAAGACTACGTCACCCAAGCCCTAACGACTGACCAGCATAGCGACAGTGGCTCTCTGAGTTTCCCGTTGCTTGGCCTGTTCGGTGAAACAGGGAGCCTCCTCAGCGAGGTCAAGAAAAAGCAGCGCGATCGGGCATCCTACGTCGGCTACGCTGGCGCTGTCGTTGAGGAACTGGGAGACGTTCTTTGGTATCTCACGACCCTCGCCGCCCGAGCGGGACTCACGCTGAGCGACATCGCCGCCAATCTTGGCCGGGAACACTCCAATTGGCAGCGCGCCGCCGACACGACGCTTTCCTTTGCCTCGCTACAGCCCGAGATCATGCCACGGGCGGCGGAGCCCACCGCGGCCTTCGAGAAAACCTTGCTTCGTCTTGCTGGAGAGGTTGGCCGCCTCGTCGCCGATCATGAAGCTGGGCGCCTGACAGAGGACCGGTCGGCGCTTGCTGGCCGGCTGATCGCTATCCTGTGCATGCTGGTTCTAGCAGCGAACGAAGCCGGTGTTACGCTCGAAGCTGCGGCCGTTAAGAATCTCAACAAGATCTTCGACAGATGGCCACGCGAGCGGGTCTATCCCGGGCCGCTCGACAGTCACGCCGAGCCCGAGGAGAGGTTGCCGCGCGATCTCTATGTGGACATATTCGAGCGCAAGGTGCGCGACCAGACGTATGTATTTCAGCGCTGCAATGGGATTAACATTGGCGATCGGCTCACGGACAATGCAATGACGGCCGACGACTATCGCTTTCACGATGTCTTCCACTATGCCTACGTGGCTGTGCTGACCTGGTCCCCCGTCGTCAGGTCGCTGCTTCGGTTAAAACGGAAGAGTGATCCGAAGATCGACGATGCGCAGGACGGTGCGCGGGCGACCCTCATCGAGGAAGGCGTGACGACCTGGATCTTCGGTCAGGCGGTTGAGCTGGAGTTCTTTGCCAATATGAAACCAGGCGAGCTGCCGTTCGATCTGCTCAAGCACGTTCGCCAATTTGTTGCCGGCTATGAGGCCGAGCAATGCCCGCTCTGGCTTTGGGAGGAAGCGATCCTGGAGGGCTACGCCGCGTTCCGGTTCCTGCGCCAGCACCGTCGTGGGCGCATCCACATCGACATGATGAACCATCGCCTTTCCATCGAGACGCTCCCGTGAAAACACCTAAGTCCTTTGCTGCCGCTCTGTCCCAGACCCGCCTTCCTTCGGTCTTCAACCCGTACGGCGATTTCTGTCCCGTCCATGACCGCGCCGACGCCGCGCGCCTGCGCAAGCGCAATCTGGTGCGCTGTCTGGAAGCGGCGCTGGCCGCGCACGTCGATACGATCTGGATCGCGCGCGATCTCGGCTACCGCGGCGGCCGCAGGACGGGCGTTCCCCTCACGGACGAAATCCATCTCAGTCAGGCTGGCGCGTTCCTGGGTGGGATCGAGTTGGATCGCGCGACACGCGGCCCAGTCGTCGCCGAGCGCACCGCGGCGATCGTCTGGAGCGTCCTCTCGCGCATCGGCGAGCCTGCGGTTCTCTGGAATATCTTCCCGCTGCATCCTCACGAGGCGGACGACCCCTTCTCGAACCGCTGCCACACCCGCGCAGAGCGTGACGCCACCTGGCCGCTTCTCTTGGAGCTGATCGCGATGATCCAGCCCCGGCGCATCGTGGCGATCGGTCGTGACGCCGGCCTGGCACTCGCGGGCATCGAGATCCCGGTGCGGGTGGTGCGACACCCAAGCTATGGCGGTCGGGCGGAATTCATCGCCGGCGTCCACGAAATCTACGGCGTCGTTCAGGCTCGCGATGACGCGGAGACGCTCGAACTTCCGCTGGCGGGCGGTCATGCCGCGAGTGGCGACGCCGCGGCCTGATCGAACTTGGCGATCATCGCCTCGATCTTGGACCGTGACGCGCGCTTGGGTTGGTCGATCTCGGCATGAGTGGAGACGACAGTGAGATTGCCGACCTTGAGGTCGGTTTCACGGGCGACGAACGCCATCAGGCGTCCCAGCCCGATCAGGTTGCCGAGCAGCTTCTCGATGTAGAAGTGGTTCCGGTACATGGCTGTCAAGGCCAGCGTCTTGGGGTCGCCCGGCTGTAGCTTGAAGCTCAGGAAGCTTAGGCACTGGCCACCATAGGGCGACCCGTCGACGTCGCGCGTCGGATCGAACAGTGGCAACTCGAATTTGTTCAATGCACGGACATGATCGTCGCGAATTCGTTCGACGATGTCCCAGAGCTGGTTCAGCGGCTCTCCAGCCGGCACCGGATACTGGATCATCCGCTCGAAGTAGTAGCCCGACCACCGCTCGCTCCGGCGCACCTTCTGTAGCACCTTGTCGCGAAACACGTCGAAGAAGGCTGGGGCGCCATAGCGATGATAGAGGCCGGCCGGAAAGATCGTGTTGGCGACGGTTTCCACCGATTTGTCGTAGTCGGACAGGAATTCGTCGACGACCGCGATGCGGGGATCCCCCCGCGTCGTATTGGCGGTCGGATCGGCGATATCAATAATTACGTTGTAGGCGGAATGGCCGTGTCGTGCGTTGACAGACCGCACGGCTTCACGCCAAGCGCGCGCGCAGTCAGGTTGCTGCGGAATGGGCAGATACATCGACTTCCTCCATCAGCGTGGCGGCGGCGAAAATGCGCGGGCCGAGGAACTGCTCGGTTATCCAGCCATAGCCGGCCTCGCCCCATTTCGGGCCCCAACTGTTGCGGATCAAGATCGCGCGCTGTCCATCAATGGCGCCATGACCGACCCCGACGACCGCGTGGCGGCGCGCCGGCTCCGGAACTTCATCACTGGCTGGGTGGATCACCGCTCGTGGGCTAGGACTATAGAAGGCCCGCGAGAGCATCAGGAGAATGATCACGGGTCGACCACAGTCGAGTTCATGAATCACCTGATCGAGCGAAGGACGGGATTTCGCTCCATTGCGGCCGAACAGTGGTCCAACCTCAGCTGGCGGCGTCCATGACGCCGCATTGACCGGGATCGCTGCGAGATAGGGCCATCCGCTTTCCACCGGTTGGCCGTCCTGGCGCAAGGCCTCGAGCATCGAGGACAGCAAAGCTCCCATCGTAGGCGGCCGGCCTGCCCGCCGCTGCGCCTGATAGAATGCATACTCACACGACAGCGGCGCCCAACCGCGACGCAGCCCCGCATGGGCGTCGCTGGCGGCGAACGCCATGCAAGTTGGGCGCGGCCCCTGGTTGCGAGCGGGACCGAACTGCGGGCGAAGATCGACCGAAACGACGACGTCACTCATGCCGCTTCGAGCACGCTCCGCCGCTCCGCGCGAGAAAGCCCCTCCTCTTCGGGGCCGGTCAGGTCGAAGTCTACCTTGAGGCTTGAGAGCGGCGGGTCGGGGTCCCACGGGCGCCGTTCGTCCAAAGACATGCAGCCGTGATGTGTGTCCGGCGGCGCCGCGGTGACGCGCCGAATCACCGGGCCGCCGACGCCTTCGTCATTGACCGCTTCTAATTCGTCACGGACGATGCCGAACCCACTCGCCTTGAGCTGATCGATGTCCCAGAGATAGCCGCCGCCGCTATGTTCTTCGAGCCGAAGGACGAACAGATCGTGACGACTCCCGTCGATCTGCGTTCCGGCGTCCCGCTCTGTTAACAGCCAGACATCGCCCCGGTAATCCCGCGGCCGATAGGATTCGAGCAACTCAGCCTTGAGCGCGCGCGGTTGAGTCTGGAGCAGTTCGCGGGCGAGCTGCGCCTGAATGAAACGATGCCGGACAAGCGTCCAGCAGGTCGCCTCGTAGCTGGCGCCGATCCGCAGCGCGAGCTGGTAGACGATATTCGGCCGCCGGAACGCAGCGACCGTCCAGCCTTGGCGGTCGGCATGCCAGAGAATGAGCCACCGCGGCATCATGAACATGACTGCGAACGCGTCCGCCTCCACCTCCTGGAAATTGCCCGTCGGCTCCCCCACCATGGACATGCGGCGCAGTATGCTTTCATCGTCGAGGCTCGGCTGGTGGCGCAGCGAAAAATGACCGAGTTCGTGTGCGGCGGTGAAACGTTGGATGCTCATCGGCCGCTGAGTAGTGATGAGAACCCCGGGCGCGGGATCCCTTAGAAAAGCGCCGAGCAGCCCCTGAAGGGGGCGGAGGAGCAACGGGAGATCGACGGTCTGGATCGCACAGAACACGTCGACATTGCCACCCCGCCCGTCGACCTGCTGACGCAGGCCGAGCCGTTGGTGCAGCCGCGCTGCGGCCATCGTTCCAGCGCGGACAGCGCTTGCGTAATCAGCTGCCACGGATCAACCCTGGACCGCACGCGCCCGGCCGCGCAGATATTCGGCGAAGCGGCCAAGTTCATTGCGGTCCTGCTGCGACAGGTCGGCTGCCTGGCGCGCAAGATGGGCGACATCGACCGGTAGGCTCGCCGACGCCTCGTCCTCGCCGGTGAAATAGGCGACCGGCTGCCGGTAGAGCTTGGCGAGACGCATGAGCTCGATCGCTCCCACCCGGCGCTGACCATTCTCGATATCGGTGAGCGCGGTCCGGGGGATCTTCAGGTACGTTGCGACCTCCTCCTGTTTGAGGCCGAGATACTTGCGAGCTTCCCTCAGCCGGTCGCCCAGGCGCCGGCGCTCTTCCTCATCGCTATCCTGTTGTAGTGCGAGATCCGTCATGGCTTCGCTCCTTTCCTCTTGATCCATTCCTTCTCGATCCCTGGGAGTAGGTGCCCGAGGGCGCTCTCCACCGAGACGTAACCGCCGGCGCGCACGACGCTGTCCGGCAGTTCGAATCCGATGATCGGCTCGACGGCGCAGAGAATGGAGACGACCACGAGCGAGTCGACTTGGAAGGCTGTCTTGGCGATCTGCGCTGCCGCGGCAGGCAGCGAAACGCCCTTGATCGACGCCTCCGCCTTGACTGCCTCGATCAGTTCGCCACGAAGGCAGGCATCAATCGCTGCAATGGGAAACTGCGCTATCGTCGGTGCCGGAGGGGCGATCGTGGTCACATCCACCTCTGTGTCTTTCTGCCACTCGGTGGCTATATAATGTCCCCTTTTCAGACTTGCAAGGGGGTACATGCACGGCGGGGGGGAATTGCTGAAGCGCCTCCGCGGCTTCCGCGGGCGCCTACCCGTTGACTTCAAGTTCGACCGGGACGAGGCGAATGCCCGGTAGCTTCATCGACACCAGCGTCCTGGTATATGTCGCGTCCGGCGACCCGGTGAAGGCGGATCGGGCGGAGAAGATCATTGCGGGCAGCGGCACGATCAGCGTGCAGGTACCGAGCGAGCGTGACAATAACGCGTGCCGCACGATGCGCATGTCTTGGTCCGAGACCCACGCGCATCTGTTCATGATCCGCGCCTTGCTTTGCGCTTCCGGTGCGGCCGATCACGGTGGAGACCCACGAGACCGGGCTGGCGCTCACCGAGCGCTACGATTTTTCGATCTACGACGCGATGATCGCCGCCTCGGCGCTCCACGCCGAGTGCGACACGCTCTGGTCGGAGGACGTGCACGACGGCTTCGTCATCCGGGACCGGCTGCGCATCGCCAACCCGTTGCACCCCGGCTGAGGGCCATGGCCCGGGCGGCTGGGCACTCCTGAGGTCGCCGTTCAGAGCCGAGCGCATCCGATCCGCCCGAACCTCGCCGATCCGGCGCCACCGCGATCGCTGCCGGTGCCGACTCCGATCTCACCGCGCCGTGGCACCATAGGCCAGGACCATCTGCCCGCCGCGTTGGCGCGAGGTCTCCCGCCACGGTGCCATCGTGACACCTTGATCAGCCGCGCCGCGACTCGCCACCGTCGTCTCATCCCTGCTGGGGTGCGTTGCCGCGCGTTCGGCCTCTCGATGGGCGGATTCGGCCAGGAGATGCGGGCTGCGCCCCGATCGCCTACCCGCAACGGCGCCGCTGCGACTTTCTTCCCCTGGCACCCAAGCGTGCCATTCCTCGCGAGGCAAGAAAGTCTCGCCGCGCCGTCCTCCGCTGCGCTGCGGCCGCAAGCGGTGCGGGTCGATCGCCTCCCGGCCCCAGAACCGCCATCGAGGCCGCACGAGGCGGCCCCGAGAACCCAAGCGAAGGAGACTTTCCATGGCGATCATCGGCAGCTTCACCAAGGACACGAACGGCTACACCGGGACGGTCCGCACGCTCAGCATCAACACCAAGGCGCGGCTGGTCCCCGCCGAGGGTGGCACCGACAAGGCGCCCGACTTCCGCCTCTTTGCACCGGGCAACGTGGAGCTCGGCGCAGGGTGGACCCGCAAGGCGAAGGAGACAGGGCGCGAATACCTCTCGGTCAAGCTCGACGACCCGAGCTTCCCGCAGCCGATCTACGCGAGCCTGGTCGAGGCCGAGGCGGAGGGGAGCTACAACCTGATCTGGTCCCGCTGACCACCGCGGCGCCCCGCCCCACCGGGCGGGGCGCTTCGTGTGTACGCACGCGCCAGGACGGTGAACGGGACCGTCAGCGCCCGCACGCGCGAGGAGGAAGAGAGCGCCTCCGCGGGCTTTCCATTGTCACGCCGGCCGGAGGTCGGGCCGGTTCAACCCCGCCTGCGGCGCCGCGCCAGGCCGCGCGGCTTCGGCACGCAACCTACAGCAGGGCCAGGCCGCACCGGTCGCGGACCCCAAGCGGTCCGCACCCGTCGCAGCCCGACCCCGCCCGGTTGCGCACCTCAGGGGCTGAGCCACCCCGAAGGCCGGCGTCCGCCGCTCCCGTCAGCAATCGGCTGACCAGCAAGGGAGCAGACCATGACCATCATCCGCCACACCGACTGCGCGGTCCTCAACACCGCGATGACCGAGGCCGGCTACGACATCATCGCCATCGAGACCTACCGCTGGCCCGACGGCGTGACCGAGACCGCGATCCTCTGGGGCCGGGACGAACCGCCGATCACCGAGGACGAGCTTCCGTTCTGAACGCCGCCCACCAGGCCGGGCCCGCAACGGGTCCGGCCTTTCGGCCGAGGCCCGCGGCCGGTGCGTCAGGACAAACGCCGCCGCCGCGGCGCTACCTTCCGGGCCGCGTTCGGCTCCGACGCCTTCGAGATCGGCGCCAGCAGCTCGGCGGGATCAATCTTCAGCGCCTCGGCCACCAAACTGAGCGTCATCAGGGTGACATTCTGCTGGCCGCGCTCCATGCTGGAGACATGCGCGCGGTCGACGCCCATGCGCTCGGCCACTTCCTCCTGGCTGAGGCCGGCCGCCAGGCGGCATCGCCGCAGATTCGTGCCGAAGCGCCGTCGGATGTCCATCCGGAGGATGGAGCGCACTCGCGTATCGCGGCGCTACGCACTATAATACGCGGACTATCGGACCTATCTCCGCAATGGTTCAGCCCCTGTCGAATGGGCCCGATTTCGCATATAGTGGCGTGCCAAAAATTGGCCGCTGGGAGTGCAAAAACATGCTCAGGCCGCGCCTCGATGCGCCGATCGCCGATGAGCCGCCCAACTCGGATCAGCTCACCGACTACGATGAAGTCCATGTCATCCACTACGTGATCCTGCTCGATGCCGAGCGCGACGACGTGGCGTGGGCGGATGTTGCCCGCGAGGCACTACAGGTCGATCCGGCCAAGGAACCCGTCCGCGCCCGGCGGGCGTACGAGACGCATCTCGCCCGGGCCAAATGGATGGCGAACTCCGGCTGGAAGCAGATGCTGCGCAATGGCAGAGTCAACGACGCCCGGCACTCAACGCGCGATTGAGCACTTGCGCGAGGCCCTTGGAATAAATGCAGTTCACGCCTCCGTTATCCGCGAAGATTTTGTGACAGGGTTGCCATTTCGCACGTGCGAACGAATCGTTCTGTCTCGGCGCGTCGAAACCGGTGTCGCGTCGGAGGAGCGAGATGCGGCCCTTCACGCG
>JAJXXT010000120.1 GCA_021780935.1 Pseudomonadota bacterium | reverse complement strand
CCAGGGGAAACCGGCGCCGCCGGCTGGGGGTGGGAATGGCTCCGGGCTACGCCCTACGCCATCCCCACCCCCAGCCAGTTTCTCATCCTGATTGTCGCGGGCTTCTCAGCTTGATTGCCGCGCGACAACAAACCGCGCATGCAGGCATTTGAGATCCTCGAGGTCGAGGCGCAGCGCGGTGTAGCGGTCGCGGAACACCGCATCGTCCCACACGCCCATGCGCTCGGCCAGCAGCCGGAACCGGCCGAGCGCGTAGGCGGATTGCTTGGGCGAGCCGAGAAAGATGCGCTCGAACCCGAGCAGCGCCTTGGCCATCGTCCAGCCGCCATTGACCTCGCCCACGGTGTTGGCACGGGGGACGCGAACATCGTCGAAAAACACCTCGCAGAACTCGTCGTGCAGGTCGAGGTTGACAATCGGGCGCACGGTGATGCCGGGGCTGTCCATCGGCACCAGCAGGAACGAGATTCCCTCCTGTTTCCTCGCCGTCTTGTCCGTGCGCACCAGCAGAAAGATCCAGTTGGCGTCGTTGGCCAGCGTGGTCCAGGTCTTCTGGCCGCGGACCACCCAGTCCCCGCCGTCCGCCACCGCCTCGGTGCGCAGGGCCGCAAGGTCGGAGCCGGCATTGGGCTCGCTGTAGCCCTGGCACCAGACATGATCGCCGGCGAGGATGCGTGGCAGAAAGAACGCCTTCTGCTCCGGCGTGCCGTAACGGATCAGCAACGGTCCCACCATCACGACGCCGTGGTCGTTGGTGCGCGCGCAGCCATGCCGCTCCAGCTCCTCGGTCATGATGAGCTGGCGTGCCGCCGAGAGGCCCATGCCGCCATGCTCGCGTGGCCAACCCGGTGCCAGCCATCCCCGCTCCGCGAGCCGGAGGTACCAGGCGCGGTTTTCCCGCCAGTGCAGCCGCTTCGGCGGGTTGCGCAACGTCTGGGGATAGTTGGCCTCGATCCATTGGCGCAACGTCAGCCGGAACGCCTGGTCGTCCATCGCGTCGAGGTCGTCGAGCGTGGGCTCCGTGCTCATCGCCCGGCGAACCTCGGCGCGCGCTTGGCCATGAAGGCCGCCTTGCCCTCGGCGTGATCTTCGGTGGTGAAAAGGGCGGACTGGATGTTGCGCTCCCATTCCAGCGCGTCGTCGAGCCCCTGACCGAACCAGGATTTGCTGAGCGCGATCGGCAGCGGTGCGGCCTCGGCGAGCGTGGCCGCAAGGGCTTTCGCGTCATCGAGCGCGGTACCATCCGCCGCCACCCGGTCGATCAGGCCGATGTCGCGTGCCGCCGCGGCCTCTATCGGCTCGGGGTGGAGAATGATCTGCTTCGCGCGCCCCTCGCCGACACGCCGCGGCAGCGTGTGCAGCAGCCCGAAATCCGGAATCAGCCCGATCCTGTTGAACCCTGCCATGAAGCGCGCGCTGGCGCCGGCGACGATGGTGTCGCAGCACAGCGCCATGCCGAGCCCGGCGCCGACGCACCAGCCCTCGACCGCCGCGACGATCGGTTTCGAACTGCCAATGAAGCCGCGCACCAGGCGCTGGGTGACGCGAAAGCGCGCGCGCCCGGCGGCGACATCCTCGGCCCGCATGCCCGAGATATCGCCGCCGGCGGAGAAATTGCCTTCTGCCCCCGTGAGCACGACGGCACGCACCCCCGCGTCCGCCTCGATACGGTCCATCGCCGCGACCAGGGATTCGCGCATCGCGACGGCGAGCGCGTTGCGCCGCACCGGCTGATCCATGGTGAGGATAGAAACCGAGCCCTCCCGGGCCTCGCGCAGCATGCTGGGGTTGTCGGTCATGGATCTCCCTCCGGCGCTAGCGAAGCGAAGCGCGCGCGGTGTGCGGTGGCCGCCCCGAAACTGTTGGCGAGCACCATGGCGCGGCGCAGATAGAGCCCGACATCGTACTCGTCGGTGTAGCCGATACCGCCATGCAGCTGGATCGCCTGGCGGGTGACCAGCATCGCCGCCTCCGACGCGCGGGCCTTGGCGCGAGAGACGGCGGCGCGCGCCTGCGCGAGCCCGGTTGCGGCATCGAGCGTCGCCGCGGCGGCCTCCACGCTCGCGCGCGTCAGGGCGATCTGCATCGCAAGGTCCGCGGCACGATGCTGCAGGGCCTGGAAGCTACCGATGCGGCGGCCGAATTGCTCACGCGTGCGCAGATAGTCGAGCGACAGCGCAAAGGCGCGCTCCATCACGCCCAGCAGCATCGCCGCGGTGGCAAGAGTTGCTTCCTCGATCGCCGTATCAAGCGAGCCTGCGACCGGCTCCGCGGGCGCGTCGGAGAACGTGACGGTTGCGACATGACCGCCATCCTGTGTCTTCTGGATGTCGATCCGCACGCCGGGCGCGTGCGCCTCCACCAGCGCCAGACCGCCATCGCCCGCGACCAGGAACGCATCCGCCCCGGCGGCGAGCGGCACAAAGCATTTCCGGCCGTTGACGCGGGCGCCGAGCGTGGTCGCCGTGCCCACGCCGAGCGTTGACGCTTCCTCCTGCCAAGCGGGAACGATGATGCGCTCGCCACTCAATAGCGCGGCCAGTGCGCCGCCGCGCAGCACATGGGCGGCCATCGCCACCGGGATCACCGGCTCCGGCACCAGACCCTCGCCCAGTACCTCGGCCAGCGCAATGTATTCGCGCATGCCAAGCCCGGCGCCGCGAGCCGCCTCCGGCACGCGCAGGCCCGGCCAGCCCATGGCGCAGATCTCCCGCCAGGTGGCGCGGTCGAAGCCCGTCGCGGAGAAGCGCAGCGCACGGATACGCGCCGTCTGGCCTGGCGTGGCGATGCCACATGCCGAATCGCGGATCAGCCGCACGGCTTCGTCGAGGTCGGCGGCATCGCTCATGGGAAACGAAGCAACGCGCCGGTCTTCGCCATAATTTTCTCGCGGCTGATCTCGGCCGCGAGGTCCATCGCGCCACCCGCGGCCGGCACCGTCGCTATGCCGCGTTCGCTATTCTCGGACGGGACGATCACCTGACGTTCGAGCGGCATAGGGTCGGCAACCATGGTCGGAGCGCCAATGCCGAGATTGGCGCACCAGCCTGCCAGAATGTCGGCGGCGAGGCGGGCGGCCATCGGCGGCCGCGACCATCGCGTTGCTTCCTGGCCCATCGCTTTTGGGGTGGCCATGGTCATCGCGTGTTTCCTCGCCTAACCCGCCTATCTCACACCGCATCGGGGCATCGGGCCTCGGATTCGATGGAGTTCTTTTACGAGAGGCATTTTCCGTTGACCAGCAGGAGGTCGGGATGCCTGCACGGTGTTGCCAGCCCTTGTCGGAGTTCGCACGGGTCGAGTGCCGTGCCGTGGTACCCGCTTTCGAGGGAGGCCGCGTCACCTCGGACACCGGCACGCGGCTGCTCGGCGCCACCGACGTGCCGCTCCCTTGTCGTCGAAGTCCGGAAAGCGCCGCTGGTGCTTGGCGATCAGCTTCGGATCGAACATCCCCGCCCGGCCGCGCGCAATGTCCAGCGTCACCTTCGACGTGCCCGTCAGCACCGTCTTCCGAGAGCTGCGGTTGCGCCGATTGGTGGCGCCTCCGGCGCTCTCGTTCTCCAGATGATCGTCCAGCTCCGCTGCCAGCATGCGTTCCGACAGCGCCTTCTTCAGCTCGTCAATCAGACCGTCCTTGGCGAACAGCTCCTGCGGCTCACGGCCTGCCAGCAACTGGTCCAGAACTTCCTTGTCGATTGCCATGGCGAGGGTCTCCTCCTCTCCATCCTATGGCCTCGCGCACAATATCCCGGATAGTCTCGGCCGCGGCATGAAACAGCTCCGGCACAAGGAGTTCGTCCCCCGCTACGTCGCCGAACACCTCACCAAGCCGATGCCCTTCGTCTGGAAAGCCGCCGCCGCCTCAATCCTCGTCAAGCTTCAACCAGCGACCCGCTCCCTCAGCCTGAGCCGGCGCACTTGGAATCCCGCGGCGCTTCATCCCCCCAACTCGCGCCCGCACATCGAGTTGGCATTGAGCAGCATCTCGCGGAAGGCGTCGAAGACGCGCGCCATGGCCAGACGCTTGTAGGGGTAGAGGTCTGGCGGGTCCATGTCGTGGACGATGGCCGCAACGTCCGCTTCGAAGAACAGAAGCCGTCCGTCCGGGGCCTCGGCACAGTCGACGACGACCCAGTCGAGGCCAAGGCGCTCGGCTATAGCCCTGAAGGCGCGGCCGTGGCGGAGGCCGAAGCCTGCTGCAAAATCCTCCATCGTTCGTGCTTCTTCGGCACGCCGCTCGGGATGGTCGGCCATGCCTGCGTTAAGATAGTGAACCATCCAGTGGTCGGAGAGCGCCATGTGGCAAAGCAACGGCCGGCCTGCGACGAGGGCTACGCGGTATTTCCGGTACAGCCCGTCGCTGGAGCGATAATCCACAAATCGCGTGCGACTGTATCTTTTGGCCCCAAGACCGCGGGCCGCTTGTTCCAGGGCTTGATGGTCCCCGACCAGGGTCAACCCATCACCAGCATGTGAACCCGCCGGACGTATCAGGCAGGGAAACCAGTCGTTCGGCGTTGCAGCGAGTGCCGTGGCATCGAGGCAAACGGCATCCGGCACGAGTAATCCGTCGAGGTCTGAAAGCGCCTGCGCGGCAAGATCTCGGGCCAGGCGCGCCGCGGCGGGTGGTCTGTTCAGTACCCTGCGTGGCCAAGTGGCCAGCCAGGGGGTAAGGCGCTCCAAGACTGCTGGTGCCGTTTCCGAAACGGCGCAGAACGCAACATCATGGTCGGGTACGTGGTCTGGCAGAGGGCGCTCGACATCGACGAAGAGCAGATCAAGCTGTAACCCGGCACCCTCGGCCAGGAACTCGAGCGGTGTGTTGGTCATCAGGTCGCCGGGCGCACAGATTGCGAGAACGCGAGGCTTGGCCGCCTGATGGGTGCGGAGGCGAAACATCTTCGAACGAGCAAGGGCAGCGGCCTGGAGCGCAAGCCCCGTTTCGTGGCGAAACGACAGCTGCATCGCCAGTCCCTGATCGAAGGCGGTGCCCACCGGCTCCTCGGCGCCCATGCGAATCGTTTCCAGCAGGGCAGCGAGGGAAGCTCCCGCGAAGGCCTGGGTTGCAAGCACCGCCGTTCCCAGGATGGTTGGTAGGGTCATGTCAGGCAGCAACACCAGAGGCGGTGCGCTGCGTGGATCTGTGTCGAGAGGCACTCGCTATCGTCGCCGGCGGATATGAAGGCGAAGTGAACAGCCGGGCACGACCAGCCTGATTTTATTCCCGGCGGGTGCCCCCAATCGGAATGGATCCGGCTCTCAGCCTGGAGCGATCCACGCGGGTCGCTGGCGCGCCGGCAGATCGGCGAGACTTTCGACCGTATCGAAATCGCGAAGAATGCCCTCGTCCGTGACTTCAACCTCGGCGACCTGTTCGGCATGGAGCGCAAGCAGCGTACGCGCGCCGCGATCACCGGTCAGCGAGAGGATCTCGGGAAAGAGTCCCGCATCCCACAGGATCGGGTTGCCGGCACGGCCCTTATGCGTCGGCACGATGATGGATCGGCTCTCGACGGGCGCATGGGCTGCGATCAGCCGGTCGAGCACGCGGCCGGGCACGAGCGGCATGTCACCGAGAACGACCAACGCCGCCGGGGTCTGCGGCGGCAGGGCGCGGATACCGGCGCGCAGGCTCGCGGCGAGCCCCTCCGCGTGATCGGGGGCGTGCACGAAGGTGACCGGCTTGCCGGCCAGTGCCGCACGGATTTCCGCGTCGCGCGCGCCGGTGACGACGATGACGGGGCGCGCGCCGCTCGACAGAACATTGGCGACCGTCCGCTCGATCATCGGGCGGCCGGCACGGTCTTCGATCAGCAGCTTGTGGTGGGGCGCCATTCGGGTGGAGGCACCAGCGGCCAGCACCACCGCGGCACAGCTCGGCTCTGCCACCGGCTCGGTGGCAACGGCACGCGCCCGCGGCAATGGGCGGGCGTCGGTGTCGGCCAGCAGGCCGCCGGCGCCCATCGCCATGATCTCGGCGCGGCCGACCGGCAGACCGGCGGCATAGCGGCGCAGGACCAGATCGATGCCGTTTGCTCGCGGTGAGCGGGCGCAGCCCGGCAGGACGACCACGGGCAGACCGTCCCATTCGCCGATGCAGATGAGGTTTCCGGGATCGACCGGCATGCCGAAATGCAGAATACAGCCGCCGGCGCGTTCGATCGCGGCGGGGCCGACATCGCGCCGGTCAACCGTCGCAGACGCCACGGCAATGAGCAGAAGCTCCGCCCCCGCGTCGCGGAGCTGCGCAAGCGCGGCGGCGAGCGGTGCCTCGGCGTGCGGTGCCCGAAGCGCTGGCAGCAGCGAGCCGCCTATCGCCCGCATGCGCGCGGCCGTCGCGGCGATCGTACCCTCGACGACACTTTCCTTGAGGCCTGGCAACTCGCTCACCACAAGCCCCGCCGTGAGCCTGCGGAAGGGTGCGAGTGCGAGCGGGGATGGCCGTGCTGCCGCGCCGGCGAGCAACGATCCGGGCACCGCGAGAGGAATGATCTTGACCGTGGCTACCATGGTACCACGGGTGACAGGCGTTGCATCGGCCAGAGTCGCGATGGTGAGCGCCTCGTCCAAGGTATTCAATGCCGCCAGCGCAGTGGCATCGACCCGCAGCAGGCCGGGTCGTTCTGCATGAATATTGACTCGGCCCGTATGTGCGACCCGGGCAACGAGACCAGGCGACGCGCAGACGCGGGCGAGGCGTGTCGCCGCCTCGTTTTCACCGATATCGCCGGGTTCCAGCCGTGCGGCGATGACATGCGTCGTTCCAGCCTCGGTCAGGGCGGCGATGGCGTCGGCATCCAGCAAACTTCCCTTGCGGACAACCCGCCCCGGCAGTCTGTGCGCGTGCGCAAGGACGCAGCCCATCGCCTCTGCGACCGCGAAGGTGCCGAAAATCACGCTGCTTGAGCCACGCGCTGGATGGCGTGGCGCCGCACGGCAACGACCTCCGCCATGATCGACAAACCGATTTCCGCCGCCGTCACCGCCCCGATGTCGAGCCCGACGGGTCCCTTGATACGCGCGAGCACGGTGTCGTCATGCCCCAGTGCACGCAGCCGCTCCAGGCGGCGGGCATGGGTTCGGCGACTGCCGAGAGCGCCGATATGGAATGCCGGAGAGCGCAGCGCGGCGTCGAGCGCGGGGTCGTCCAGTTTCGGGTCATGGGTGAGGGTAATGACTGCGGTCCGCGTATCGGGCGAGAGCGCCGCCATCGCGTCGTCGGGCCACTCATTCACGAGCTCGATGCCGGGGAACCGCTCCGTGGTTGCAAAGGCGCGGCGCGGATCAACCACGATCGTGACGTAGCCGGTAGCGGTGGCCATTCGCACCAGCGCCTGCGCCGCGTGGACGGCGCCGACAACGATCAGCCGCAAGGGTGGGTTGTAGGCCGTCAGCATCCAGGTGCCGCCATCCGCCAGGCGGACCGTGCCGTTCACGTCGCGTTCGAGCGCGTCGGCCGCCGCGTCGGCGAGCGCGCTCGGCGCATCATCGTCGGGCCAGATGAGCTCGCGCCCGTCCGGGAGGCTGGTGGCCAGCACCACCGGGCGCTTGGCCGATCGTGCCGCCGCCAGACGGCGAGCGAGACTCGGTGTCATGCGAAGCGCTCGACGAAGACTTTCAACTTGCCGCCGCAAGCAAGCCCGACCTCCCAGGCGCGCTCGTCGGTGATGCCGAAGTCGAGGAGTTGCGGTTTGCCGGTGGCGATCGTCTCCCTCGCCGCCTCGGCCACCGCCCCCTCGATACACCCGCCGGAAACGGAGCCGGCCATCCGGCCGGAAACGGTCACGATAAGCTGGCTGCCCGCCGGACGTGGCGAACTGCCCCAGGTTTCGGTGACTGTGGCCAGCGCCACCTCTTCCCCGGCATCGTGCCAAGTGAGGGCGGTGGCGAGAATATCCTCGGAATCGGTCATGCGGCATTTCTCCAGCGGTCCATGGCGCGCGGCGATGCCGGACGCGAGAGCGTCGCGACAAGTTCGCGCAGACTGGCAAGACTATGCACCGGTCGGAACTCATCCACGTAGGGCAGCATCGCGCGAACGCCCTGGGATTTGGGTGCGAACCCATCCCAGCGCAACAGCGGGTTCAACCACACCAGCCGGCGGGCGGATTTGTGCAGCCGCTCCATGTTCTGGGCGAGGCCCGCGGCGCCGTCACGATCGAGACCGTCGGTAACAAGCAGTACCACCGCGCCCTGGCCCAGCACGCGCTTTGCCCAGAGCCGGTTAAATGTCGCCAGCGTCTCCCCGATGCGCGTTCCGCCGGACCAGTCCGGTACGGCGTGGGCGACGAGCTGGAAGGCAACCTCGGCATCGCGATGGCGGAGCTGGCGCGTGATGTTGGTCAGCCTGGTCCCGAAAAGGAACACACTGACGCGGTCTCGATCATTCGCGACAGCATGAAGAAAATGCAACAATATCTGGGCATAACGCGCCATACTCCCGGAAATGTCGCAGAGCAGGACGAGTGGTGGCGGCCGCACCGTGCGGCGCGAGCGGGCGAGTTCCAGGATTTCACCGCCCTGCCGCAGGCTGCGCCGGATCGTTGCCCGCAGGTCCGCATGCGGGCCATTCGGGTCGGGCTGCCGCCGCCGTGTCCGCCGCAGGTCGAGCGGCAGAGTCAGGCGGCGAATTTCGGCTTTGGCGGCGGTGATCTCGTCCGCGGACATGGCTTCGAAGTCCATGGTCTGCAGCCGCTCACGGTCACTGACCGTCAGGACAGCGTCCACCTCCTGGCGCGGTGGCTCCGGCCTCGGATCGGCGGACATGCGGCTGCGCATCGCTTCGGCGAGGCGCCGGCTGCCGGGTGGCGCGCGCTCCGGCTGCGGATCGGGGTGCCCGTCGAGGGCGCCCATCGCCGCGGCGTGGCGTCCCGCCTCTGGGTCGCGCCAGAAAAGCAGGAACGCCTGATCGAACACCGCAAAATGCTCGTGTCGGTGGATCATGGTCGCGCGGAGCGCGGTGCGCACCTGCAGCCGGCTGCCAAGATCGACCAATGCCATGGCCTCGGCGGCGGCGACGAGATCGGCTGGCCCGAGCGGCACGCCGGCGCGGCGCAGCAACCGCGCAAAGTGCATGAGGTTGGCCGGGAGATGGCCGGTCATCGCGGCCGGATCACCTAGGCTGCTCGCGTCGCGGCCGTTGCCTCAGCCACCAGGCGGGCCGCCTCAGCGCCTTTGATTTTTGCGATATCATCTTGATATTTCAAAAGAACACCAAGTGTGTCATCGACGGTTTCGGCGGCCAGCTCCGTCTTGTCGAGCGCCGTCAGTGCGGCTGCCCAGTCGATGCTCTCGGCGACGCCAGGCAGCTTGAACAGATCCTCGCCCCGCAGGCGCTGGACGAAAGCGACAATCTCTGCCGCGAGCCGCTCCGGGACA
This sequence comes from Pseudomonadota bacterium, assembly GCA_021780935.1. Next base: position 153,134 of record JAJXXT010000120.1, on the reverse strand, counting down.
TGCGGCGCCTTTCGCGCCAGAATCATGCGCTCCCGCCTGGCATCCGGATAATCCACCCAGTGATAGAGGCAACGCCGGCGGATCGCGTCATGTACCTCGCGGGTCCGGTTCGAGGTCAGGACAACGACCGGCGGGCTGGCGGCGCGGATGGTGCCGAGCTCGGGCACGGTGATCTGAAAATCCGCGAGCAGCTCCAGGAGAAAAGCCTCGAACGGCTCATCGGCGCGATCAAGCTCGTCGATCAGCAGCACCGCGGGCGGCTGGTCGGGATCGATGGCGCTCAGCAACGGACGCGCCCGCAGAAAGGACCGGGCGTAGATGTCCGCCGCCATGATATCGGCATTTGCTGCCCCGGAGGCTTCCGCCAGGCGGATCGCCATCAACTGGCGCGCATGGTCCCACTCGAACGCCGCTGAGGCAAGATCGAGCCCATCGTAGCATTGCAGACGCACCAGCCGCCGGCCGAGCCCGGCGGCGAGGACCCGGGCGATCTCCGTCTTGCCCGTTCCGGGCTCGCCTTCAAGAAAGAGCGGACGGCCCATGGCGAGCGCCAGGTGCACGGTGGTCGCCAGCTCGTTGTCGGCAATGTAATCGCCAGCCGCCAGAAGGGCCGCGGTTTCGGCGACGGAGCAGGGATAGGGTGTCACGTCAGAGATAGGCGCTGAAGATGAGGATGAAGATGGCAAGGAAGGCGACCCCGCCGATCCAGGCGACGATCGGCAGGCCACCGATCTCGGCCGGCATCAGCGCGGTGCCGGCAACCTCGCCGCCGGGTAGCGCTTCTGCACCTGCGGGCGCCGCCACAGCCGCGGCAAAGCGGTCGAAAAACGTATCGGCCATCTGCTTGGCGGTCGCGTCGATGAGGCGCGCCCCGAGCTGGGCGATCTTGCCGCCCACCTGGGCCTTCACGTCATAGCTGAGCACGGTGTCGGCCCCTTCGGCCGCGAGGCTGACCGTCGCGCCGCCCTTGGCAAAGCCGGCCACACCGCCCTGGCCCTCGCCCTCGATTCGATAGCCGTTGGGCGGGTCGAGATCCAGCAACGACACCTTGCCGGTAAACTTCGCCGCGATGGGGCCGATGCGGACGCTCGCCATCGCCTTCATCTCGTTCTCGGCCGTGCGCTCCAGGCTTTCACAGCCGGGAATAGCGGCCTTCAGGATGTTGACGTCGTTCAGGGCGTTCCAGACTTTCTCGCGCGGCGCCCGGATGCGCCGCTCACCAGTCATGTCCATGCTTGAAGTATCCGCGTTGCGTGTCCTGTTCCTAGACCCTAGGCAGGCCAGCATGCAATTGGCAGCGATTCTCGAAGCCGGCCCGTTCGTGCTCGTGCTGGCAAGCATTGCGCTGGGCCCGACCCTGTTTCCCCGGCTCTGGCATCGCCGCCGGGTCCGGGTGCTGATTCTTTTGTCGGCGTTGGCATTTCTGGGCACGGCCTTCCGCGCCGGCCTGGCGGTGGCGATCACCCAGACCGCCGGGGCGCTGGTGCACGAATGGATGCCGTTTTCGGCGCTGCTTCTGGCGCTTTATGCGACCGGCGGGGGAATTCTCGTCTCCGGAGGCCCGTGGGGCCGCCCGCTCGGCAACACGCTGCTGCTGGCGATCGGCACCTTGCTGGCCGGCGTACTGGGCACAACCGGGGCCGTGCTGGTGATCGTGCACCCGCTGCTTCGCGCCAACGTGCATCGACGATACCGGGCGCATTTGATGATCTTCCTCATTCTGCTCGCCGGCAATGTCGGTGGAGCGAGCATGCCGCTCGGTGACCCGCCGCTGATGGCCGGATTCCTGCGTGGCGTGCCCTTTCTGTGGCCGTTGCGGACGCTGGGCCCCAAGATGCTGGTCCTGGCGGCGATCCTGCTGGTCACGTTCCTGGTGACCGATGCATGGCTGGGACGCGGGGAGCTGGTGGCACGCCGCACCCCGTTGCGCATGCGCGGTCGGTCGAACGTCGTGCTGGTGGCGCTCACGGTGATGCTCGTTGCGGCCGCCGGTCGAATGGGGACGGCCGCCCTGGTACCGTGCGGGTTCGCCTGGCTCCTGATCGCGCTGGTCTCGTTTCGGATCACCTCGAACGGCATCCGGACGCGCAACCGATTTTCCTGGGATCCGATGGCCGAGGTTCTTGTCATTTTCGCCGCGATCTTCGTCACCTTGCCGCCGGTCATCGCCATGCTGCGCCACATGTCCGCCGGAGCGGTGGCGACTCTCGACCCGGCCGGGCTGTTCTGGACCACGGGCATCCTGTCATCGGTGCTCGATAACACGCCGACCTATCTGGTTTTCACGCATCTCGGCGGCACGACGCCCGCGGCTATGGCGGCTGCCGGCGATCCGCGTCTGGCCGCCATTGCCGCCGGCGCGGTGTTCTTCGGCGGGCTGACTTATGTCGGCAACGCCCCAAATCTGATGGTTCGGGCTATTGCCAGCCATGCCGGAATCCGGATGCCGGGATTTTTTCGCTATGCCGCAATCGCGGGGTGTGCGATGGCGCCGGGGCTGTACCTGATCGGCTATTGGCTCGCGGGTTGAACCTGGCCCGGCGGACGAACGACGCACCACCCGACCGGGTGCGGCTGTTTCGCACGCGGGCCCGGCATTTCGTCGCCGACGGCCGCACCGGGATGGATCCGACAAAGGAGGGGTGATTCGTTGTCCGACGAGGCCCGTGGCAAGCGTATCGTCGTTGTCGGCGGCGGCGCCGGTGGTCTGCACCTGGTTCGCCGGCTGGCAATGCGGCTCGGCCGGCGAGGCGGCGTCGTCACGCTGCTCGATCGGAACGCGTCCCACATCTGGAAGCCGCTGCTGCACGAGGTCGCCGCCGGCTCGCTCGATGCCGACCTCGATGCGGTTGGCTATGCGAGCCATGCGGCGAGGTGGCGGTACCGTTTCGTTCAGGGCGCGCTCGAAGCCGTCGATCGCGACCGGCGGGAGATCGTCGTCGCACCCATCCTCGACGACGACGGCAGCGAGCTGCTGACTCGTCATCGCATTCCTTATGACATTCTGGTCCTGGCGGTCGGTGCGGTCTCGAACGACTACGCCACCCCGGGCGTCCGCGAGAACTGCCTATTTCTTGAGGATCGTCAGCAGGCCGACCGTTTTCGCCGCAAGCTGCTCGGCCATTGCATGCGGGTGGCGCGGGACGTGTCGGCGGACCCCGCATCGTCTGCCATGGTGGCGGTCGCCATCGTCGGCGGCGGCGCCACCGGCGTGGAACTGGCCGCCGAACTCTACAATGCCGCGACGTCGCTGGCCGGATACGGGCTGGAGGGTTTCGACCGCGGGCGGCTTTCGGTGACGCTGATCGAGGCGGGACCGCGCATCCTGCCCGTGCTCCCGGAGGAACTCGTCAAGGCCGCCCGTGCGGAACTGGAGGCGCTGGGGGTGCGGGTGCTGACCGGCTCGGCCGTCGCCCAGGCGACGCGGGACGCGCTGGTGACCGCCGATGGCACCGTTGTTCCGGCAGCGCTTCGCGTCTGGGCGGCCGGGGTGAGGGGCCCCGACCTTCTTGCTGGGATCGGCGGCCTCGCAACCACTCCAGCGCACCAGATTCCGGTGCGCCCGACGCTGCAATCGGCCGAGGATGACACTATCTTTGCGATTGGTGATTGCGCCTTCTGCGTATTGCCGGGCCAGACCCGCGCCGTGCCGCCGCGCGCGCAGGCCGCGCACCAGATGGCGGCGACGGCCGCCCACAACATCGAGGCGCGGCTCTCTGGCGGCACGCTGCGCGACTTCGTCTATCGCGATCGTGGGTCGCTGGTGTCGCTCTCGCGCTTCTCCACCGTGGGCAGCTTGATGGGAAATCTCGTCGGCGGAAGAATGGCGGTGGAGGGGCGGCTGGCACGGATTGTTTATGTCTCGCTCTACCGGATCCACCTCATCGGCGTGCATGGGTGGCTGAAGGGCGCGGTGCTCATCGCCATCGGACATGTGAATCAGGTGCTGCGACCGCGGCTGAAGCTGCATTGATCTTGGTCGATCGAGCAACACATAACCTCGGGGCCCGCCGCCGGCGGGCCCTTTCCGCACAGGATGGACCATAACAGCATGCCGTATCTGGTGGCCGACGATCTTCCTTCCATGCCTGCGGGCGAGCTTCTGCGCGGCCTGCTGCGGCAGTCGCGGATCCTTCGCCTGCCCGGTGCGCATAACGGGCTCGCCGCCCTGCAGGCGCGTCGCGCCGGGTTCGAGGCGCTGTACCTCTCCGGCGGCGCGATGAGCGCCTCCATGGGGCTGCCGGACCTCGGCGTCATCACCATGGAGGATGTGTGCTTCTTCATCCGCCAGGTGGCGAATGCCGGGCTGCCGGTCCTGGTGGATGGCGACACCGGCTATGGCGAGGCGCTGAACGTGATGAACATGGTCCGCTCGTTCGAGGCGGCCGGTGCCGCCGGCGTGCACCTGGAGGACCAGTTGCTGCCCAAGAAATGCGGGCATCTCAACGACAAGCGGCTGGCGGATGCGCACGACATGGCGGCCAAGATCGCCGCCGCGCGCAAGGCGAGGCGGCATCTCTACCTCATCGCGCGGACCGACGCGGTTGCCAGCGAGGGGATGGACGCTGCCGTGGCGCGCGCCCAGCGCTATCTCGAGGCCGGGGCCGATGCGATCTTCCCCGAGGCGCTGACCAGCGCCGATATGTTCCGTGAGTTCGCGCGACGGCTGCCGGAGGTGAAGCTGCTGGCCAACATGACGGAGTTTGGCCGCACCCCGTTCTTCACCGCCGACGAGTTCGAGGCCATGGGCTATTCGATGGTGATCTGGCCGGTGAGTTCGCTGCGCGTGGCGGCGCGCGCGCAGGAGCAGCTTTACAGCGCCATCGCGCATGACGGCGGCACGCACGGCATGATCGACCGCATGCAGACCCGCGCCCAGCTTTACGAGACGATCGGTTACGCCGACTACGAGGCGCTCGACGCGTCCATCGTCACAACGATCATTCCGACCGCGATGCAGCAGCGGAGCTGATCGCCGCGTGGCCCTGGCGCGACCGCTGTTCATCGGGTCCGAGATCTATCGTCGTTCCAGCTATGGCGCTAACCATCCGCTGGCGGTGCCCCGCGTCTCGACCGTGACCGATCTCATTCGGGCGATGGGCTGGCTCGACGAGGAACAGTTCCGCGACGCGCCGATGGCGAGCGAGGATGCGCTCGCGCGCTTTCATGATCGAGAGTACATCGCCGCACTGCGTCGTGCGGAGGTCACCCAAACCGTGAGCGAAGCCGAACGGCGGCGCCACGACATCGGCGTCAACGGCAACCCGGTCTATCCGGAGATGTTTCGCAGGCCCGCGACATCCGCCGGCGGCGTGATGCTGGCGGCGCGGCTCGTCATGGATGGCGGCGTCGTCCACTGCCCCGGCGGCGGGACGCACCACGGCCGACACGATCGGGCCTGCGGGTTCTGCTATGTCAACGATTGCGTGCTCGGCATTCTGGCCTGGCTCGATGCCGGACTCGAACGGATCGCCTATCTCGATATCGATGCGCACCACGGCGACGGTGTGGAGGATGCGTTTCGCGACGATCCACGCGTGCTGACGATCTCGGTGCACGAGGCAGGCCGCTGGCCTGGCACGGGGCTCACGAGTGAGATTTCGCGCGGCATCGTGAACTTTCCGGTGCCGCAGGGTTTTCAGGATACCGAGTTTCGGTTTCTCATGGAACAGGCGATCATCCCGGCGATCACGGCGCATCAGCCGCAGGCGCTGTTGCTGCAATGCGGCGCTGACGGTCTTCTCGAAGACCCTTTGGCCAGGCTCGCGCTGTCCAATACCTCGCATCGCCTTGCGGCGATAATGGCGCTCGGAGTGGCGCCGCGCCTCGTCGTGGTCGGAGGTGGTGGCTATAATCCCTGGTCGGTGGGGCGCGCCTGGGCCTGCGTCTGGGCGGAGCTGAACGGCATCACCATTCCTGCGCGGACCACGCCGGAGGCGGAGGCGGTGCTGCGCGGCTTGCGTTACAACCGGGCGGCCGGACGCAACCCGCCCGAGCACTGGTTCACATCGCTCGCCGATGCACCCCGCGAAGGCGCGGTCCGGCCGGAGGTCGAGCGGCTCACAAGGGAGATTTTGGCATGAGGCGGCGAAGCTTTGGGTTGGGAATCATCGGGCTTCTGGCCTCGTCGGGATTGGCCTTGGGACAGACGCCCACCAAAGCGCAGCCAACCTTGCCGACCGTCCCGCTCACCATCATTACCCGCGACGGCAAGCACCACCTCTTCCAGGTGGAGTTGGCGACGACGCCGGTCGAGCAGGAGACCGGACTGATGTTTCGCAAGTCCGTCGCCGCGAATGGGGGGATGCTGTTCGTCTGGAAGGGCGTGCAGGATTCCCAGATGTGGATGAAGAACACGCTGGTGCCGCTCGACATGGTGTTCATCGGCGCGGGCGGGACCATCAAGGCGATCGTCGAGAACACGGTCCCGCAGAGCCTGGCGATCATCGATAGCCAGGTGGCTGTCCATGCCACGCTCGAACTCGCTGCGGGTACGGCCTCGCGGCTCGACCTGCGGGTGGGTGACAAGGTTGAGAGTAAGGCACTCGCAGCAGGTTCGTAGTTGCTCGGCGCCGGTCATGTCCCTAGTTTCCCGGCCATGTCGGGGCGTGGCGCAGCCTGGTAGCGCGCGTGTTTTGGGTACACGAGGCCGCCGGTTCGAGTCCGGCCGCCCCGACCAACGGACGAGGAGCTATAATGGAGCGGCGGGTACGGATCTGGCGGCGGCCGCGGACGGCGATGCAGTCCGGCATGGCCCAGACGCATGAGTGGGTGTTGGCATTTTTGCCGGGGCCAAGGCGACCGGACCCTCTGATGGGCTGGATTGGCGGCGGCGGCACGGAGACCCAGGTCGAGCTGAAATTCCCCACGCGCGAGGAGGCGGTGGCCTTTGCCGAACGTGAGGGTTTTGCCTACGAGATTGAGCGACCGCGCGAGCGAGTGATCCGACCGAAATCCTACTCGGACAATTTTCGCTTCGGACGTACTGAGAACTGGACCCATTGAGGTCGGCACCGTTCGGCCAGCCGTTCATCAGCGCCCTGCGACGGACCGGGTTCTGCCTTCCTCCCACGCTTGCCCCATGATTTCGCGCCCTTAGCTCAGGTGGATAGAGCAACAGCCTTCTAAGCTGTGGGTCCCTGGTTCGAGTCCAGGAGGGCGCGCCATTCTTTTCAATGTCTTAGACGTTTTTATAGTGGCTTTTTGGGGACATAAATCGGCCGACTTTTCCACGGGGATGCGTCGGGGACACGATACCGCCGCGTCTGGCGTCGCGGCCGTCCTTGTTGTTCCAAGTTGTCCCAGCACGTTTCGTTGTCGTGTTGGCTGCGTGGTATGCGCGAGGATGCTCCAATTCCGTCCAACTTTTCCCTTCCGGAGCTCGCTCGTCGGCTACCGGCTGAACGGCAGGACGAGCAACAGGGCGCCTCGCAACACGCGCGCGACCTGACGCCCGAATCGCGCCGACAGCGGGGCGCGCCGCGCTACCCTGAGGCCGTTGCGCCAGACGTCGTCGTCGGGGCCGGTATGGTAGCCAACCAGGCGGCCGTCATCGCTCACCACCGGCGCCCACGAGGCGCGACGAGCAGGCCCACGAAATGGTCTGGAGGCGACGATCGGCATGCCGCTTCCTCGCGGGTGCGCCGCGGATTCTCTGAAAAACCATCGTTATCGGCCCGTGACATCGTGAACCCGCGCGCCGAGGTGACAAATGTTGACCGTCCAGCCGCGACACGGCCAGCACTCGGCAGCCTGGCGCCCGGAGCCCTACCTCGCCACAATGCCCTCGGCGGCGAGTGCCTGGAGCGCCTGCGTCTGCCCGCTCTCGGTGACAGTCACTGTGGAGGCGTCGCCGGCAGCGAACGGCGTCGCGCCCGCGGTGACGGTGAACGCGATGCCGCCGGCGGAATAGGGAGCGCCAATCAATTAGATGGAAAAGCCTTTGCTATGACGTGCAACGAACTGCCTTCCGCCCTTTGGGCCAGGCTCATCCGTCTGATTATCACCACAAGCGCGTGGGGCGCTCGGCGATATCCAGGTCGTTTGCGGGTGCGCACCAAGCTAAAAGGATCTCTAAACCAGGACTGCGTCCTGGCTCACGACACGGTCCCGCCCGGCCTCCTTGGCCGCATAGAGTGCCCGGTCGGCCTGCCGAATCAAGTCTTCCATTCGCCCGCCTGGCGGGACGGTCGCGACACCGGCACTGACGGTGACAACGCCCGCTGGAGCGTTGTCCGCGTGCTCGACCGCAAGGGCACGCACGGCGTCGATGATTGCTGAGCCCACATGCCGGGCTCCCTCGCCTCCCGTACCCGGGAGCAGCACTGCGAACTCTTCGCCACCATAGCGTGCCGTGACGTCCTGCGGCCGGCGGGCCGTGCCGGCAATGACCCCGGCAACACGGCGCAGGCAATCGTCGCCTGCCAAATGCCCATAACGCTCATTGTAGGCGCTGAAATGATCGATATCGAGAAGCACAAGACTTACATCCTCACGTCGGCGGCGGGCATCGCGCAACGCGAGCTCGAGCTGACGATTGAGGTGCCGGCGATTGTTGAGACCGGTGGTGGCATCCATCGCCGCCTGTTCCGCGAGACGGCCGTTGAGCCGCAGTACCCGTTTATGCAGCCATGCCACCTCACGCAGATAGGCGACGAGGAGGGCGCCGCTCGAAACCATGGCCGCGCAACGCGCGACATACCACCCGATCGAAAACCGACTACCTCCGCGCAGAGTCAAAAGGACATCGGCAAGAGCCGAGACCAGAGCAACGATAAGCCCGAGGTCAAGCACTGCTCGGCCGCGGGTACCGAGAATCACGGCAACGAGCGCAGCGGCCGTCAGACCTGACAGCGTCCATCCGATGGTGGAAGCCCCGAGGCCCTCGATATCGCCGTGTCCGAACAGGCTGTGCAATGATGCTTGCCAGCGCGTGGCGAGCAGCACCATCTCCATCACGACCGCGAGAACGGCGATGGCCATGAGGGCGCTCTGGCTGCGGTGAACCCGGATTGGCCGGCCGGCCCCATAGCGGCGTTGCCGGGCCCCAGCGATCTGGGAGGCGAGCACCAGGACCGCAAAGCCGGTTCGCCCGAAGATCCAGAGCCACGTAGCGCTCTGCGAGCTGGCCCCGAAGAGCCCTGCGGCCGACCATGCGCCGGGGAGGACCAGCAACTCAGAAAAAGCGATCGCTGCCGCCCAGAGATATGCGCCACCCAGCCATGGTAGGTCCGCACGGCCAGCCAGCGGGGCATGAATGAAGATCAGGTAGCTTGTGATCAGATCTCCCAGCAGCACCGCCGTGTTCGTGGTCGCCAGGAACTCCGGCGATCCGGCGAGCGGTCGGGGCGCATCGGCAAATGCCAGCGCAGCGATCGCGCAAAGCACCGCGATGACCACCGTGAATGCCACACGGTGGCGACGCTGGGCAGGTTCGGAGGCGAAACCGTCGCGATTCATTGCCTCTCATACGTGCAAATGTAGAAAGAGTCTAAACCGACGAGCGCGTCGCAGCCAACTATCGCTGACGCCCGAGAAAATGAGAAAACGCCGCCAGCGTCATGTCTGAAGCATGATGCTCCATGCCTTCTGCATCTGCCTCTGCGGCCTCGGCCGGAACTCCCACGGCGCGCAGCAAATCGACCATGAGGCGATGGCGCGCGCGTACCCGTTCCGCCATGGCTGCCCCCAGTTCAGTGAGAAAGATTCCTCGATACGGGCGTGCGGTGACCAAGCCCTCGCGCTTGAGGCGCCCCACAGTCTTGATTGCCGTCGGGTGGGTGACGCCGAGTCGCTTGGCCACATCAGTCGCGCGAGCCTCGCCGTGGACAGCGATAAGATCAGCGATGAGTTCCACATAGTCCTCGAGTTGGGTGGCGGAGCGTGCGGAACGTGCCTTGCCGAACCGACGCGCCTGAGTGGGTTCGGCCGGCATGGCAGGCGTTACCCTGGAATGCGTGCGCACGGCGGCGGTCACAGTATGGCTTCCCTCGTCATTATCCCCATTATGCCCGGAGGGCATCGTGGACCGCCAGAGGCGCATTCAGGTGCCGTTGGTCTCCAGCCTAGCCTTGGGCTAAGCAACGCGCTGGTCGGCTCGATAAGGTCGGCTCTGGGGGCGGTTAGCTCAGCGGTAGAGCGTCTCGTTTACACCGAGAGGGTCGGCGGTTCGAACCCGTCACCGCCCATTCCGAACCCGCTCCACGGGCCCGCCTTGACGACATCCGGGGGGGGGCCTAAACGCCCGGCGCGCTATTGCGGGTGTAGCTCAGTTGGTTAGAGCGCCGGCCTGTCACGCCGGAGGTCGCGGGTTCGAGCCCCGTCACTCGCGCCAGCCTCGTTTTGGCGTTTGGATGACCGACCGATTGCCGCGACTGAGCCGGTCTTGTAGCTTGCTGCACCGCGGCATTGACAAGGAAGGACCGGATCAGGATGCCCGTCCAGCTAGCCCACTGGTTTCCGGTCCTGGTATTCATGGGAATAGCTGGGGTGATCGCGATGGCGATGGTGGGCGGGTCCCTCATCGCGGCCAGGCAGAATCCCTACGCCGAAAAGACATCCGCCTATGAGTGTGGGTTCGAGCCGTTCGATGACGCTCGCCGGCGGTTTGATGTGCGCTTTTATCTGGTGGCGATTCTGTTCATCATCTTCGACCTTGAGGTCGCGTTCCTGTTTCCATGGGCGGTCTCGCTCGGCCGCATTAGGCTGTTCGGGTTCTTTTCGATGATGGCCTTTCTCGGTGTCCTTACCGTCGGCTTCATCTACGAATGGCGCAAGGGGGCGCTCGATTGGGAATGACCGAAACGCTGGCCTGGAATTCGACGGAACTGCCACCTGGCCCGGAACAGGATGCAGTGATCCGCGGCATTACCGGCGAGATCACTGGTCGGGGCTTCGTCGTCGCGAACGTTGACAAACTCGTGAACTGGGCTCGCACCGGCAGCCTATGGCCGATGACATTCGGGCTTGCTTGCTGTGCCGTTGAGATGATCCACGCCTACATGCCGCGCTACGATCTGGATCGGCTGGGCATCATCCCGCGCGCGTCGCCGCGGCAGTCCGACGTGATGATCGTTGCGGGCACGCTGACCAACAAGATGGCGCCGGCGCTGCGCAAGGTATACGACCAGATGCCAGAGCCTCGCTGGGTCATCAGCATGGGCAGTTGCGCCAACGGCGGCGGCTATTACCACTACTCCTACTCGGTTGTGCGCGGTTGCGATCGCGTCGTCCCAGTCGACATTTATGTCCCCGGATGTCCGCCGACCGCCGAGGCGCTGGTGTACGGAATAATGCAGTTGCAGAAGAAAATCCGCCGCACCGGGACAATCCTGCGTGGTTGACCTCGAAGCCGTTGCCGCCCTTGCCGGCGTGACCTCCACACGGATGGACGGGGATGAGCCGGTCGCGGAGGTGACACGCGACATGCTCGTCGCGGTGATGACCGCGTTGCGCGATACTCCGGGGTTCGATTTCGAACAGGTCATGGATATTGCCGGTGTCGATTGGCCGCAGCGCGAAGAACGTTTCGAGATCGTCTATAATTTGCTATCGGTGACGAAGAACCAGCGGCTGCGCGTGGTGGTGACTACCGACAGCATCCAACCCGTTCCGTCCGTGCACGACGTCTGGCCAGTCGCCACGTGGTGGGAGCGCGAGGCCTGGGACCTGTTCGGCATTGTCTTCTCGGGCCAACCAGACCTGCGGCGGATCCTGACTGATTACGGGTTCGAGGGGCACCCGCTGCGCAAGGACTTTCCGCTCACCGGCCATGTGCAAGTTCGCTACGATGAAGAGCGGAAGAGTGTGGTGCACGAGCCTGTGCAGTTGGTACAGGACTTTCGCGACTTCGATTTCCTGTCGCCGTGGGAGGCGATGACGACCCTCCCGGGCGATGAAAAGGCGTACGCGCAGCGGGCGGCGCGCGACGCACCGAAGGACGGTGGCGCAGCATGAGCGAGACCGCGGAACGGGTGGTCAAGACCGTCGAGATTGATAGCCACGCCATCAATTTCGGTCCTCAGCATCCTGCAGCGCACGGCGTGCTGCGGCTGATCCTCGAGATGGACGGCGAGGTTGTGGAGCGGGCCGACCCGCATATCGGCCTGTTGCATCGTGGCACCGAGAAGCTGATCGAACACAAGACATACATCCAGGCCGTGCCCTACTTCGATCGGCTCGACTACGTGAGCCCGATGACGCAGGAGCACGCGTTCGCGCTGGCGACCGAAAAGCTCCTCGGTATTGAGGCGCCGGAGCGTGCGAAGTGGATTCGTACGCTCTTCAGCGAGATCACGCGGGTGCTGAATCATCTGCTGAACATTACGACCTACGCGCTCGACTGCGGTGCGATTACGCCAAGTCTATGGGGCTTCGAAGAGCGTGAGGTGCTGATGGAGTTCCATGAGGCCGCCTGCGGTGCGCGGCTTCACGCCAATTATTTTCGGCCGGGCGGAGTAGCAAAGGATCTGCCTGCGGGATTGGAGGGACGGATCGCGGAATGGGCCGAAAAGTTTCCCAAATTCATCGATGATATTGAGGGTCTGCTCACCGCCAACCGCATCTGGAAGCAGCGTACCGTCGACATCGGGGTGATGTCTCCGGAGCAGGCACTTGCCTGGGGGTTTTCAGGCCCCTGCATTCGCGCCTCAGGTATCCCGTGGGACTTGCGTCGCGCCCAGTCGTACGAAATGTACGACAAGGTGGCATTCAAAATTCCGGTCGGTCGCAACGGTGACTGTTACGATCGCTATTTGGTGCGCATCGCGGAAATGCGAGAAAGTGTGTCGATCGTGAAACAGTGCCTCGCGGCCATGAAACCTGGCCCTGTGAAGGTGCAGGACCATAAATTCAGTCCGCCGACGCGCCATGAAATGAAGCGCTCGATGGAGGCGCTGATCCATCATTTCAAGCTTTACACTGAGGGCTTTCATGTGCCGGCGGGCGCAACCTACACCGCCGTTGAGGCACCCAAGGGCGAGTTCGGAGTCTACCTCGTGTCGGATGGCACCAATCGCCCCTACCGCTGCAAGATCCGCGCAACCGGCTTTTCCCATCTGCAGGCGATCGAGACGATGGCGAAGGGTCATATGCTGGCCGATGCTGTGGCCATCATCGGGTCTCTCGACATCGTGTTCGGGGAAATCGATCGATGACCGAGCCGCTGACCTTCGCCTTTGATGCCGAAAGCGAGGTGCGGATATCAGCAGTTCTTGCCAAATATCCGGCAGGTCGGCAGGCAAGCGCGGTCATGGCCTTGCTCGATCTCGCGCAGCGCCAGGTGGCGCGCGCGACCGGCAGTGCCTGGGTGCCGCGCGCGGCCATGGACGTGATCGCTGTTCGCCTCGGGATGGCACCGATCCGCGTCTATGAGATCGCAACATTTTATTTCATGTTCAACACGAGGCCAATTGGCAGATACCACCTGCAGGTCTGCACGACGACGCCATGCTGGCTGCGCGGTTCTGACGAGGTGACGGCGGCGTGTCGGAATGCCACTGGAATCAAGGGTTGGGGGGAGACCTCTGAGGACGGGGTGTTCACCATGACCGAGGTGGAATGTCTCGGTGCCTGTGTGAACGCGCCGATTCTCCAGGTGGATGACGACTTTTACGAAGACATGGACGGTGCAAAGACCGAGGCGCTGATTACGGCCTTGCGTCGTGGCGAGAGACCGCAACCTGGCTCGATGGCCGGACGGCAAGGCTCGGCACCGGAAGGTGGCCCGACAACGCTCCTCGACGTGCCGGTGGAGTAGACGGATGCTCTCGGACAAAGACCGGATATTTACCAATCTTTATGGCCAGCACGACTGGCACCTGAACGGTGCCCGTCGGCGCGGCGACTGGGATGGAACTGCGGAGATCATCTCGCGAGGCCGCGAAGCGATTATCGAGCAGATGAAAGCCTCAGGTCTGCGTGGGCGAGGTGGGGCGGGATTTCCCACTGGTATGAAATGGTCCTTCATGCCCAAGGATATCGGTCCGCGACCGCACTATCTTGTTGTGAACGCGGATGAGTCGGAGCCGGGTACCTGCAAGGACCGTGATATTCTTCGCTACGACCCCCATAAGCTGGTGGAGGGGTGTCTGCTTGCATCGTTCGCGATGGGTGCTCACACCTGCTACATCTATATCCGAGGCGAATTCTACAACGAGGCTGTGAACCTTCAGGCGGCGGTTGACGAGGCCTATGAGGCCGGTCTGATCGGCAGGAACGCCTGCGGGTCGGGCTGGGATTTTGATCTGTATGTCCACCGCGGGGCAGGCGCTTACATCTGTGGGGAAGAGACAGCGCTAATCGAAAGCCTGGAAGGCAAGAAGGGAATGCCGCGGTTGAAGCCGCCATTCCCGGCCGCGGTGGGGTTGTATGGATGCCCGACGACCGTGAATAATGTCGAGAGTATCGCGGTGGCACCGACTATTTTGCGGCGTGGCCCGGCCTGGTTTTCAGCGCTCGGGCGACCGAAGAATGCCGGCACCAAGCTGTTTTGCATCTCGGGGCATGTGAACCAACCCTGCAACGTCGAGGAAGAACTCGGAATTCCGTTGCGTGAACTTATCGACCGTTATGCCGGCGGCGTTCGTGGTGGCTGGGATAATCTTTTGGGAGTCATTCCAGGCGGGTCGAGTGTTCCGGTCCTGCCGAAAAGTATATGCGACGACGTGCTCATGGACTTTGACAGCTTGCGCGACGTGAAATCAGGGCTTGGCACCGCTGCCGTGATCGTCATGGACAAATCGACTGACATCATCCGTGCAATCGCGCGCCTGTCGCGCTTCTACAAGCACGAGAGCTGCGGTCAGTGCACGCCGTGCCGCGAGGGTACGGGTTGGATGATGCGGGTGATGAACCGCCTGGTCGAGGGGCGCGCAGAGCCGCAGGAGATCGACACGCTCGAACAGGTTACCCGACAAGTGGAAGGCCACACGATCTGTGCGCTGGGCGACGCGGCGGCGTGGCCTATCCAGGGGTTGATCCGGCATTTCCGTCCGGTGATCGAAGAGCGGATCGCCGCCTACAAGGCTGGCCACCGCATGGCGGCGGAGTAGGGCGATGAAAGTGACCGTTGACGGAGTCGAGGTAGAGGTCCCGCCTGGCTCCAACGTGTTGCAGGCCTGCGAGGCGGCTGGCAAGGAGGTCCCTCGCTTCTGCTATCACGAACGCCTCTCGGTTGCTGGCAATTGCCGGATGTGCCTGGTCGAGATCGAAAAGGCTCCGCCGAAGCCGTTTGCGTCATGCGCCTATCCGGCGGCCGACGGTATGGTTGTTCACACCGACTCGCCAATGGTACGTGCTGCGCGGCGCGGTGTGATGGAGTTTCTCCTGATCAATCACCCGCTCGACTGCCCGATCTGCGACCAGGGGGGCGAGTGCGACCTGCAGGACCAAGCCGTCGGTTACGGGGTGGATCATTCGCGCTACGCCGAAAACAAGCGGGCAGTGCGCGACAAGGAACTGGGGCCGCTGGTCAAGACGGTGATGACGCGCTGCATCCATTGCACGCGCTGTATTCGCTTCTCGACCGAGATTGCCGGCGTTTCGGAGCTTGGCGCGACATCGCGCGGCGAGAATATGGAGGTCGGCACCTATGTTGAAAAGGCGCTGTCCTCCGAGCTTTCCGGCAATTTGATCGATATATGCCCGGTGGGCGCCCTGACTTCGAAACCGTATGCATTCGTCGCGCGGCCCTGGGAACTAACGAAGACCGACTCTGTCGATGTGATGGATGCCGTTGGTGCCGCGATCCGCGTTGATACGCGCGGGCCCGAAGTGCTGCGTATTCTTCCGCGGCTGAACGAGGACGTGAACGAAGAGTGGCTGGCAGATAAGTCGCGCTTTGCGCTCGACGGCCTCCGTCGGCGTCGGCTGGACCATCCTTGGGTTCGCCAGGGCGGCAAGCTTGTGAAGGTGTCCTGGAGCGACGCATTTGCCACGATTGCGAAACGGCTTTCTGGCCTTGATGGGGCGAAGATCGGGGCTATCGCGGGCGATCTGTGTGAGATCGAAAGCTTGGTGGTGTTGCGCGACATGATGGCCGCGCTGGGCTCACGCAATCTCGACTGCCGCCAGGACGGGGCGGCGTTGGACGCCAGCCGACGCGACTTCTATACCTTCAACACCACGATTGCCGGAATCGAGGAAACGGACGCGGTGCTGTTGATCGGCACCAACCCCCGCGTCGAAGCACCACTCATCAACGCGAGGCTGCGCAAACGCTGGCTGCAGGCGAATATGCCCGTAGCTCTTGTCGGCGAAGCGGTAGATCTGACGTACTCGATCGAAACATTAGAGAACCGGCCGGCGACGCTCGAGGCGCTCGCCTCTGGTGGGCATCCTTTTGTGGCCGTGCTGAGGGCCGCAAAGAAGCCGATGTTGATCCTCGGCCAGGCGGCGCTGGCACGAGCGGATGGTGCGGCGGTTCTTGCAACAGCATGGAAAATCGCTGCATCGACCGGGATGCTGACACCGGAGTGGCACGGCTTCAACGTCCTCCATGCCGCCGCCGGGCGGGTGGGTGGGCTCGACGTCGGATTTCTGCCGGGCGTGGGCGGCAAGGACGTCGCGGCCATGGTCGCGGGTGGTGTTGAGGTCCTGTGGCTCCTTGCAGCGGACGAGACCGACCTGACGAAGCTTCCACCTTCCACCTTCGTGATCTACCAAGGCCATCACGGTGATCGCGGCGCGGCCCGGGCGGATGTGATCTTGCCCGGGTGCGCTTACACTGAGAAGGACGGAACCTGGGTGAACACCGAAGGACGCGTCCAGCGCGGGCAGCGCGCGGGCGACCCGCCTGGTCAGGCGCGCGAAGATTGGGCCATCCTGCGTGCCGCCGCTGAGATTTTCGGTATAACTTTGCCTTATAATTCTTTGGCCGCGCTCCGGACCGCGATCGAGGCAAAGCACCCGGTGCTCCGTAATCTAGACATCCTGCCTCGCTTCGGTTGCGCCGACACCGCTGGGCCCGCTGCACGCGGCCCGATGGGCAACACCCCATTTGGCGTCGCCGTAGCTAACTATTACGCCACCGATCCGATCAGCCGGGCAAGCGCTACGATGGCCGCGTGTACCAAGGCGCTTGGCGGCCGGGCGATGGCCGCCGAATGAGCATGCATAGTTTTTTCACCTCCCCCCTCGGGGTGCTTGTCTGGACCGTCATCAAGGCTCTGGTGTTGCTGGTGCCGTTGCTGATCGGCGTTGCTTATCTCACTTACGCCGAGCGCAAGGTTCTGGCAGCGATGCAGCTTCGCAAGGGGCCGAATGTGGTGGGACCATTCGGATTGTTTCAACCCTTCGCCGACGCCCTCAAGATGATTACGAAGGAGACGATCCTTCCTGCTGGCGCCAATCGCGGTCTGTTCCTGTTTGCGCCGATGCTTACGTTTTCGCTTGCCATGATCGCGTGGGCGGTGATCCCTGTCAGCGCCGGCTGGGCAAGCGCCAATATAAATGTCGGTGTCCTCTATCTGTTTGCGATCTCGTCGCTCGGCGTATACGGCGTGATCATTGCGGGCTGGGCCAGCAATTCGAAGTACGCATTCCTCGGGGCGCTTCGTTCAGCCGCACAGATGGTTTCGTACGAAGTGTCGATGGGCTTCGTTATCGTGACGGTCTTACTTTGCGTCGGCTCCCTCAACCTTACTGCGGTGGTGGAGGCGCAACGGCATTGGTGGTTTTGTTTCCCGCTGTTCCCGATGTTCATTGTGTTCTTCATCTCGACCCTCGCTGAGACTAACCGAGCACCGTTCGACCTCCCCGAGGGAGAGAGTGAGATCGTCGCCGGCTTCTTCGTTGAGTACTCGTCGATGAGTTTCGCACTCTTCTTCCTGGGCGAATACGCCAACATGATTTTGATGGCCGCCCTCACGACGAGTCTGTTTCTCGGAGGCTGGCTGGCGCCGTTCGGGATGGCGCCGTTCACGTGGGTCCCGGGCCCGATCTGGTTCATTGCGAAGATGTCTCTCTGCCTATTCACCTTTCTTTGGGTTCGGGCGACCTTTCCCCGGTATCGCTATGATCAGTTGATGCGGCTGGGTTGGAAGGTGTTCTTGCCGCTGTCGCTAGTTTGGCTGGTGCTGACGGCCGGCGTCTTGGAACTGGCCGGCTGGCTGCCGGTCTCTTGAAGCAGGTAGTTTAGGCATGGCGATTTTGGACCGAACCGCGCGCAGTTTGATGCTTGGGGAGTTGATCTCCGGAATGGCGCTGACGTTGCGCTATTTTTTCCGGCCCAAGGTGACGATCAACTACCCATACGAAAAGGGGCCGATCTCTCCTCGGTTCAAGGGCGAGCATGCTCTGCGACGCTATCCTAACGGCGAAGAGCGTTGCATCGCATGCAAGCTGTGCGAGGCGGTTTGCCCGGCTCAGGCGATCACGATTGAGGCAGAGCCTCGGGACGATAACTCGCGACGCACAACACGTTACGATATAGATATGACAAAGTGCATCTACTGTGGTCTTTGCGAGGAGGCCTGTCCGGTGGATGCTATCGTCGAAGGGCCGAATTTCGAGTTTGCGACCGAGACCCGCGAGGAGTTGCTTTACGATAAGGCGAAGCTGCTCGCGAACGGTGACCGATGGGAGGCTGAGATCGCGCGCCGGCTCGAACTCGACGCGCCATACCGCTGAGGACAGGACAGAAATGGCCTTTTTTGCGGCGATTGCCGCTGCGCTTCCGGCGATAGCGTTTTGGGTTCTGGCAACGATCCTCGTTGCCTCGGCGGCCATGGTCGTCTCGGCCCGAAACCCCGTTCACGCGGTGTTGTTTCTCATTCTCGCCTTCTTCAACGCGGCTGGCCTGTTCCTGCTGGCCGGTGCGGAGTTTCTCGCGCTGATCCTGGTCATCGTTTATGTCGGTGCTGTCGCGGTGCTTTTTCTCTTTGTCGTGATGATGCTTGATATCGACTTTACGCGGCTGCGCGAGGGCTTCCAGCGCTATGCGCCGGTGGGCGCTGCGGTGGGGATTCTGCTGCTGATCGAGTTGGGGGTGGTCCTGAGCGGCTGGCGGATTTCAGCGGCGGCATCGAGACTGCGCGCGACGCCGATTGTAATGACGATGAGCAACACGGAACAACTCGGGACGCTGCTGTACACGCACTATGTCCTGCTTTTTCAGGCGGCGGGACTTGTGTTGCTGGTGGCGATGATTGGGGCCATCGTACTGACCCACCGCGAGAGCGCTACTACTCGGAGGCAGTCGATCGCCAAACAACTGTCCCGCGATCCGGCCGCGACGCTGATGTTGATGGACGTTGCAATTGGTGCCGGTGCGTCTGAGTTCCTGGGAACAGATCCCGAGTCTGCCAACACCGAGCCTGCCGGCACCGAGCGGGAGCACCATGGGAGCCACTAGGATGCTACATGCTCTGCCCGTAGGGCTCGGCCCTTATCTTGGTGTATCGGCGATTTTACTCGTCCTTGGGATGGTTGGAATTTTTCTTAACCGCAAGAATGTCATCGTCATTCTGATGTCGATTGAACTCATTCTACTCGCGGTCAACCTTAACTTGGTTGCGTTTTCGGCGGCGCACGGCGACCTCGCGGGGCAGGTTTTGGCGATGTTCGTGCTGACGGTGGCTGCCGCGGAGGCTGCGATCGGGCTGGCCATTGTGGTGATCTACTTCCGCAACCGCGGCTCGATCGAGGTCGAGGATGTCACCATGATGAAAGGGTGACATGATGCGAAAGCGTCGTTCGGATGACCTCGTTGAGGCGGGTTACGTCAACGAAACCTATTGCTTGAGGAATTGGCGCAGATGCTGACCGCCGTTGCCGTGTTTGCGCCGCTGGTCGGCTCACTCTCTGCGTTGCTTCTAGGTCGTCAGATCGGCGATCGGGCGGCCCAGGCCGTGACGATTGGCTGCATGCTACTTGCATCAGTTTGCGGTGTCGTTGGGCTTTTCGATCGTGTTTATCTCGGGGCACCACAGAACAGTGTGATCCTGGCAAGCTGGGTCCATGCCGGGACGTTCCACGTCCACTGGGCGCTGCGGCAGGATTCCCTGTCCACAGTGATGGTGGCTATGGTCACGGTTGTTGCGACGTTGATCCATATATATAGTATCGGCTATATGAGTCATGACAAGACAATCTGGCGTTTTTTTTCTTACTTGTCATTGTTTAGTTTTGCGATGCTGATGCTGGTGACAGCCAATAATCTTCTGCAGTTGTTCTTTGGCTGGGAAGGCGTGGGCCTGGCGAGCTATCTCCTGATCGGCTATTGGTATGATCGTCCGTCAGCGTGCGCCGCCGCGATCAAGGCGTTCGTTGTGAACCGCGTGGGTGACCTGTTCTTTGCCATTGGCATTGCGCTGGTGTTTGTTACCTTCGGCTCCATTTCGTTTTTTAGTATTTTCCACGATGTCGCGGCGCACGTGCAAGACACGTATCATGTGTTTGGGCGGAACTTTCCGGTCCTCGACGTGATCGGTGTCTTGCTGTTCCTGGGGGCAATGGGCAAATCAGCGCAGATTGGTCTGCACGTGTGGCTGCCAGACGCGATGGAGGGGCCCACGCCCGTTTCAGCCCTTATTCATGCGGCCACGATGGTGACGGCCGGAGTATTCTTAATGGCTCGAATGTCGCCGCTGATGGACTACGCGCCAGCGGCACTGACGATGGTGACGGTGGTCGGTGGATCTACAGCGCTGTTCGCCGCCACGATCGGCTGTGTCCAGAACGACATAAAGCGTGTCATTGCATATTCGACTTGTTCGCAGCTCGGCTACATGTTTGTCGCCGCGGGCGTGGGAGCTTACCAGGCCAGCATTTTCCACCTTCTGACGCACGCCTTCTTCAAGGCGCTTCTGTTCCTGGGTGCGGGCAGCGTCATCCACGCCATGTCCGACGAGCAGGACATGCGCAAGATGGGTGGCATTTGGCGCTCTATACCCGTGACTTACGGCGTTATGTGGGTTGGCAGCCTCGCGCTGGCCGGCGTTCCGCCCTTCGCCGGATACTTCAGCAAGGACGCGATCCTGGAGGCTGCCTGGGCCGCGCACACCGGCGTCGGAATGTATGGCTACATCTGTGGGTTGGCTGCGGCCTTCCTGACAGCATTCTATTCCTGGCGTCTGATCATCATGACGTTCCACGGGAAGCCTCGTGCCGACCATCACGTGATGGAGCACGTACATGAAAGCCCGCCGGTAATGCTCTGGCCGTTGCTGATACTTGCCGCGGGTGCGACCGTGTTGGGATGGGTTTTCCGCGATCAGCTTATAGGTCCGGATTGGCGCGCCTTCTGGGGTTCGGCCATCGTCATCGCCCCGAACAACCATGTCCTGGCCAGCATGGATACCATGCCCTTCATTCAGACGCTTGTGCCGACAGCTCTTGCGGGATGCGGAATCGCGCTCGCCTACGTCATGTACATGTTTCGTCCTGAGCTGCCGGCGGCGCTCGCGGAGAGATTTCGCTTTGGCTACGAGTTCTTACTCAATAAGTGGTATTTCGATGAACTATACGATCTAATCTTCGTGCGACCGTTCAAGGCGCTGGCGAGTTTTCTTTGGCAGACGGGAGATGTCACGATTATCGACGGCATTCCCAATGGTTTGGCGTCCCTGACCGAAGGCAGTTCCGAACGTGCCATTCGGCTTCAAACCGGCTCGCTGGCAGCGTACGCGTTTACCATGGTGATTGGCGTTGTGGCACTCGTTACCATCTATTTGATCGCACGGTGACGATATGAATGCCGCAGGCTTTCCTGTTCTGTCGTTGATCACCTTTCTGCCGCTGGTCGGTGCGGTGGTTATCATGTCGGTGCGTGGCGATGAGGCGGCGGTTGCCTCCAACGCACGGTGGGCCGCTCTTTGGACGTCCCTTATTGTCTTCGGCCTGTCGCTGGTGCTTTGGGTTGACTTCGATCCCCATAATAGTGGGTTTCAGTTTCGCGAGACGCTTCCCTGGCTCCCCGCGTGGGGTATCACCTATCGCATGGGTGTGGATGGCATCTCGGTCCTATTCGTCTTGCTGTCGACTGCCCTGACTCCGATTTGCATCCTCGCGAGTTGGCAGGCGATTACCAGGCGTGTGCGGGAATACATGCTCGCCTTCCTCATCCTTGAGACGATGATGGTGGGCATGTTCAGTGCACTGGATGCTGTTTTATTCTATATGTTTTTTGAGGGCGTGTTGATTCCGATGTATCTCATCATCGGCGTTTGGGGCGGACCGCGTCGGGTCTACGCAGCGATCAAGTTTTTTTTGTTCACTCTTTCCGGCTCCGTCCTGATGCTCCTGGCGCTGCTGGCGATGTGGTACCGCACGGGCAACACCGACATGGTGGTCTGGCTGCACACCAGCTTCCCGCCCGGCATGCAGCGTTGGCTGTTCCTGGCCTTCCTCGCGTCATTCGCCGTCAAGGTGCCGATGTGGCCGGTGCATACGTGGTTGCCCGACGCCCACGTAGAGGCGCCGACCGCGGGGTCCGTCATCTTGGCGGGCGTGTTGCTGAAGATGGGGGCATACGGCTTCCTGCGTTTTTCGGTACCTATGCTGCCGCAGGCGACAGCCACCTTCGCACCGCTCATGTTTGCGCTGGGCGTGATTGCGGTGGTCTACACCGCCCTCGTTGCGTTTGCGCAGACGGATATGAAGAAGCTGATTGCCTATTCGTCCGTGGCGCATATGGGAGTCGTGGTGATCGGCATCTTCACCGTCAACATTCAGGGTATCTCGGGGGCGTTGTTCCAGATGCTCTCACACGGCGTGGTGTCCGCGGCACTCTTCCTCTGCGTCGGCGTCGTCTATGACCGGATCCATAGCCGCGAGATCGCTCGTTATGGTGGCTTGGCGGACCGCATGCCGGTTTACGCACTGGCGTTCATGCTGTTCAGTATGGCGAGCATTGGGTTGCCGGGGACTGCCGGATTTGTAGGCGAGTTCCTGGTTCTTGTCGGCGCGTTCAAGGTGAGCCTCTGGCTGGCACTTTTTGGTTCATTCGGTATGATACTAGGGGCGGCCTACACGCTCTGGCTATACCGTCGGATCATCTTCGGAACGATTACGCGGGCTGACCTGCGAGGTATCATGGACCTCTCGCCGCGTGAGATCGCGGTGTTCATGCCGCTGGTGGCTCTCACGCTGTGGATGGGTATCTACCCATCGAGCTTTACCGGCTTCTGGGATGCGACCGTCGCTGCCATGGTGCAGCATCACCGCGAGGCTCTGGCGCATACGATTCATTTGGTTGCTGCGGGAGCGATGCGATGAACTGGTCCCTCGCTCTGCCAGAGATCGCCCTGGCCTGTGGTGGCATGGCGTTGCTCATCGCCGGCGTCATCGTGCGCGCGAACGCTTTTTTGCTGACATGCATGGGAACACTCGGAGCGTTTCTGATCGCCGGTTTGTTGATTTTTTTGACTGGCGTCGGTCATGCATATTCCGACCTTTTTGTTGTGGACGCCTATGCGCGTTTCGCCGATGTGCTCATTCTGATCGCCGGCGCGCTCGGGGTTCTGCTTGCTATGGACTGGACGCGCAAAGAGCATCTGCGACGCTTCGAGCTCCCGCTGCTCATGCTTTTTTCCGTCGTCGGCATGATGCTAATGGTGTCGGCGTCAAGTTTGATGACGCTCTATGTCGGCGTCGAGCTCATGTCTCTTCCGATCTATGTCCTGGCAGCCCTTTCACGTGAAAATCTGCGCAGCGCTGAGGCAGGGCTGAAATATTTTGTTCTTGGTGCTTTGGCCTCGGGCTTGCTGCTCTACGGTATCTCGTTGATTTATGGCTTTTCTGGAACAATGGAGTTCGCCACGATTTCCATGGCCCTCTCCGATCCGGCTCAAGTCTCCCCCGGCCTGGTTGCTGGCGTGGTGTTCGTTCTCGCCGGCCTCGCCTTCAAGGTTTCAGCCGTGCCGTTCCACATGTGGACCCCGGACGTGTATGAGGGGTCGCCGACCCCGGTGACGGCGTTCATGGGGACGGCGCCAAAGATTGCCGCCATGGCCCTGCTGGTCCGTGTTATGGACGGGCCCTTTGGTCACCTTATCGGCCAGTGGCAACTTCTTGTCGTCGTTGTTGCCGTGGCGTCCATGCTGCTGGGATCTCTGGCCGCCATTGGCCAACAGAATGTCAAACGACTGATGGCGTACTCCTCGATCGGCCACATGGGTTACGCCTTGATCGGTCTTGCGGCCGGCAGCTCTCAAGGTATTCGCGGGGTGATGATCTACCTCGTGACGTATGTATTTATGAATGTGGGGACGTTCGCGATTATCCTTGGAATGCGCCGTGACGGTCGGGCAGTGGAGGGCATTGGCGATCTCGCCGGTCTAGGGCGAACTGACCCCACGCGTGCCATGTGGCTCGCAATTTTCATGTTCTCAATGGCCGGCATTCCGCCTTTTGCAGGATTTTGGGGAAAGTATTTTATCTTTGCCGCAGCTGTTCAGTCGGGGCTTTGGGGGTTGGCGGTGATTGGCGTACTTACCAGCGTGATTGGTGCCTTCTACTATATCCGTATCATCAAGCTAATGTATTTTGATGAGGCGACGACGGCCTTTGATGCGATGCCTCCCTCGCTGAGCTTTGCCGCTGCTGCGACCGGTTTGTTCACCGGCCTGTTTTTTGTCTTCCCGGCCCCAATCGTCGCTGCTGCTGAGGCGGCGGCACACGCGGTCTTGGGTTGACCTTGGGATGGCGCCGTGTCGTCGGCAGTCCGCCGCCAAGATGCTCGTGCAAGTTCGCTTGCCGGTCACGGCGTCAGGGCGTCTGTGCTGATATCTTCATGTTTTGATTTGTCGATCATCAGGGAACCCTCATGCTGCTGGTGATCGACGTGGGTAACACCAACGTCGTCATGGCCGTTCACGATGGCCGCGACTGGCGTGGCACTTGGCGGATCGCCACACAGGCGCAGCGTACCAGCGACGAATATGGTGTTTGGTTGCTTACCTTGCTGCGGGAGATGTCACTGCGTCGCGAGGACATCGCAGCAGCTGTCATTGGCACCGTGGTCCCGGCCGCCCTGTACCATCTGCGCCGGCTGTGCCGAGAATGGTTCGGTGTTGAGCCGCTTGTCGCGCGAGCAGACCTTGACTGGGGGTTCGCCATCCGGGCTGATCGTCCGGGAGAGGTCGGCGCGGATCGCTTGCTCAACACGCTTGCCGGATACGCCAGGTATGGTGGGCCTCTGATCGTCATCGACTTCGGTACGGCGACGACGTTCGACGTCGTTGGAGCAACCGGAGACTACAGCGGCGGCGTAATTGCGCCGGGGATTCAACTCAGCCTAGAGGCATTACATCGCGCCGCGGCGCAATTGCCACGGATCGGCATCGCGCGCCCGCAGGCGGTGATTGGGCGTAGCACTATTCCGGCCATGCAATCCGGTGTCTTCTGGGGTTATGTCGGGTTGATCGAGGGCATCGTCGCGCGCATTCGCAGCGAATGGGGAGGTGCCATGCGCGTGATTGCAACCGGGGGGCTGGCGCCGTTGCTTGCTGAAGGTACGACGATCATCGAGAAGACGGACCCCGACCTGACTTTGGAGGGTTTGCGATTGCTCGCCAACCGTAATCCGGCACCGGTCTATCGGCGGACCCGGCTCCCCGACATCGATCCGGCTCCTGGCTGATGGACGCTTCGCCTCCAGACCTCGCGTTTGTGCCGCTTGGCGGTACCGGCGAGATCGGCATGAACCTTAGCGTCTACATGGCGGGATCCAGCCTGCTGGCGGTGGATTGTGGTATCGGGTTCGGTGGAAACGAGCGGCCGGAGGCGGAAATCTTGTTGCCGGACCCATCCTGGTTGGCGCAGCGCCGCGCCGCGCTGACCGGGCTGGTGATTACGCACGCTCATGAGGATCATCTTGGGGCGGTTGCACATCTCTGGCCGCGGCTGCGCTGTCCCGTCTTTGCAACGCCTTTCGCCGCCGCGGTGCTGCGTCGCAAGCTTGCGGAGGCGGACCTCGTAAACGACGTGCCTGTTCGTGTAATCGCCCCTGGATCAAGCTTCGCCAGTGGCCCGTTTTCGTTGCGGTTCATCTGCGTCGCTCATTCCACGCCCGAGGCACAGGCCTTGGTGATCCGCACGCCGGCGGGCCTCGTCATTCATACCGGGGACTGGAAGCTCGATCCGTCTCCGGCGCTGGGCCCGAAGACCGATGAGGCGGCGTTTGCCGAACTCGGCCGAGAAGGCGTCCTGGCGCTGATCTGTGACAGCACCAACGCCATGGTTGAGGGACATTCCGGCTCCGAAAATGATGTCCGCACTGAGCTCGCCTCCATCATCGCCAGGACGCGCGGTCGTATTGTCGTAACCTGCTTCGCGAGCAATGTGGCCCGTGTGGAAAGTATCGCTCGGGCGGCAGGTGCCGCCGGACGTAGCGTGGTGATCGCCGGGAGGTCTTTGCGCAACCTGGAGGCTGCGGCCCGTGATTGTGGCTACCTCCGCGGCATTCCTGCATTCCTTCCCGAGGAAGCTGCCGATGACATTCTCGACGATAACTTGTTGCTGCTCGTAACAGGCAGTCAGGGAGAGCCACGCAGTGCGCTCAGTCGTATTGCCGAGGACCGTCACCGCAACATCGTCCTTGGTGAGGGCGATACCGTTATTTTCTCCAGCCGGGTGATCCCGGGCAACGAGCGAGCGGTTGGGGCGGTCTCGGACGCGCTGGTTCGACGCGGGGTACGGCTGGTGACGGACGCGGATGCCGCAGTGCACGTGTCCGGCCATCCGGCACGCGAGGAGTTGCGGGCACTTTATCGGCTTGTCCGGCCACGCTATGCGGTGCCCGTGCATGGCGAGGGTCGGCATTTGGCTGCGCATGCCGCCTTGGCGCGCGGGGAAGGTGCGACACCGATCTTGCTCGACGATGGCGATGTTCTGCGTCTTGCCCCTGGCCTGCCGGAAGTCGTTGACGCGGTGCCAGTCGGGCGTCTGGTTCTTGACGGGGGGCGTTTGGTCCCATTGAACGGCGCAATCATGGGCGCGCGTCGGCGTATGCTGCATGGCGGTCTCGTGATTGCGAGCCTAGCGATAGACGGCAAAGGCCGTTTGCGAGGGATGCCGGTGGTGAGCGCGCCAGGCGTGTTCGATCCCGAGAGTGGCGAGACGGATCGGCTTGCGGAAGAACTTGCCGACGAGCTTGCCGATCTCGGATCGATGGTGGGCAACGAAGATTCTCTCACCGAGGCGGCCCGGGCGGCGCTTCGCCGTGGTATCGCCCGTGGCCAGGCACGCGGCTCCGTGCGCCGTCCGCAGGTCGAAGTTCATCTTGTCCGGCTATGAGGCCGATCATCGGCGCGGCATTATATTTCACGCTGTGGTGGCTGGCGCTATTCGCCGTCCTGCCATTTTGCGTTCACCCACAGGAGGAAGCCGACGAGGTCAGCGGGTGGCACGGGGCATCCGGACGACCGCGTTTCTGGCGCCTCGTTGTCGCGACAAGCATCACTGCGGGCATTATCTGGTTTGGGGTGTGGGTGGTGGTCCGAGAAGGGTGGGTACCGTTGGACAGGGGATGGATGGCTCCCCGGCCATAGACGCCCATAAAATATTCAATTATCGATTAAATCTCAAGCTGTTCGCGTATATTTTAGTCATATGTTCGATAAGCGCTGAATTTTCGTTCGGAATTTTGGATGTTTTCGATGGACAAGCAACCGTTTATCGCAAAACATCACGGCAGGAAGAGGCTTCTGCCTCTTCCTGCCGTGTGATTGGCGTTTCCTCCCTAAACCTGGGCCGGACTGTCTTTGGCAGCGGCCCTTTTTTTGTATCGCCTGTCGAAGACGCTGTCACGGGGATTCGTGCGTCCGGAACACCGAGTGTGGCATTTTCTTTCACCACATCATGGTGCAGCGCAACAATTGGGGACTTCAAGTATCTTGGTTGGCTCGTTCGGGTGGTTCAATCGACGCTGCATAAGTTGGTCCGAGGGCCTCGGGTCGCCGGGCCTCCCGAACTTGACGTAAGTTGTTGGTCCAGGTCTCGAGATGCGGGGTGATGGATTGGCGGTCGAGGGTTGCGATTAGCCCTGCCAACTCGCTTTCATTATCCGCGAGCAGGCCGATTGGGCCGTAGCGCTCGAAGATTGCTTCAAGGACCTCAGTGCGAAGCGCCACCAATGGCCGAAGTGCCGCAATCGCATCGCTGATGGTTCCACTGGCGGTAAAATTGTATGCGCGCGAATGATGCGGCACGCAGACGAGGTCAATCGAACGCAGCTGGCGCAGGTATTCGGCGCGTGGCATTGCCGTCAGTGCAGGAGCCTGTACGAGGCAACTCAAATCGTCCGCAGACATCTCGGGCCCTGCTAGGCCGATCGCAAAAAACTGTTGCTCAGGTGTGTTGGATCGCCTGGCTAGCCGCAGGAACAGATCGAACCCTTTGGACTTCCGCGCGTGTCCGAGGAATGCGATGCGAAGAGGAGTGTCGGATGGCGGCGAAGCGGGATCGGCCCACTCTTTGGTCAGCACGGGATGCTCGAGAGTTACCATGCTCCCAGCCATGTTTGGCGCGAGTGCAGAGACGGCCTCGGCGACGCCCAACTCGATCGCCACCAGTTTGCTGCCCGTTGGTAAACCCCGGGCGATTGACGCAATGAAGTCGGCGCGGCGAATCCATGGGTTTCGCGAGCGCCAAACCATTGCCTCACCGAGCTGACCATGCAGGATCATGTGCAGTGGTGGTTGCCCGCGTCGCCCACGCGGCAGCACACGGAACAGGTTGGCGTCAACTCCAAGAACAGCGACAAGGCGCGTTGTCGGCCGTGTTGCCGCGATGATCGAACGCCGAATGCCGCGGGCGGCGATTGTTCCCGCAAGCGGATTATGGGCAGATAATCCTAAGGGAACGCGGAACGGTGGAATGGCGCTCGTACTAAGTCTAGGTATGTCGGCGATGGCCGGACCAAGGCGCCTCACATGCTCGGCACAAGCCAGGAACCGCAGGTCGAAACCTGGAACTGCAGCGTGCAGAACCCGCAGATAGCCTTCGTTGAACGCATGATGCATGCCCCCATGGCTAAGCACATCGATCACCAGGATTTCACTGCTCTCAGTCACGAACGCAGCAGATGTCCTGAGGCGAGAGTGGCGCGGGAAGCTTGCGGATAACGATACCGTGTTCTTATATCAGCGAGGGCGCTTAGCGTCTATATTCCTACCATGAACCGGTGCCCGTGCGGCCGCGAGGAGGCAAGATTTCCGTGACCGATGCCTTGCCGATCGTGAGTGTGGTCATCCCGTGCTATAATGCGACGCGGACTCTTTCAGCGACGTTGAGTTCGGTGCTGCAGCAGACTTGGCCGGCGATTGAGGTTCTTGCTGTCGATGACCGCAGCACCGATGGCACCCTTGATCTGCTGCACGAGCATGAGGCGGTGTTTGGTGGCCGGTTGCGAGTGATCGGGTTGGAGCAGAACCGCGGTAGTGCGGGGGCCCGCAATGCCGGCATTGAGGCGGCTCGGGGAAGTTATCTGGCATTGCTCGACTCGGATGACGTGTGGGCGCCCGAGAAGACTGCGCACCAGGTCGCCTATCTCGAAGACCATTCCGAAGTTGTGCTGGTCGGCTGCAGAGCACAGGAGGTCCTGAACGACGGTGTCGCGCACGAAATCAATGCCGGTCGGGCGCCAACGATCGGATCCGATGCATGGCGATTGATGCTTCGGTACCCGTATTTTGTTCCCAGCATGGTGATGACGCGAATGGAGGAGGTACGTGCCATCGGTGGCTTCGACATTCGCCGCTACGTCGTCGACGATCAGGATTTTCTGATCCGGCTGGCCTTGCGTGGCCCCGTGGCCATGATCGATGAGATACTTGTCACGATGGGTTACAGCCCAATGAGCCTTAGTCATCGCAACATCTTGCGAGAGCCCGAGTTGGTGCTGCCGATGCTCCACGACCTCTTCGCGCTGGCCGGTGACCGCCTCACGGCGGCAGATAGGAAGGCCATCTTGGCAGCCCGACTGGCCAAACTGGGGCGAAATATTTATCCGGTTATGCCGCGCCGTGGTCTGGGAATGCTGTTGCGGGCGGCGGCATTGGGTGAAGCGCCGGTTTCGAACCTCGCCTATGTTGTCACGGCATCCCCCTGGCTCAAGCCACTCAAGCGCATGAGGCGCCCGTCGGCATGACCGTAACATCACCTTCAAGCTGGCAGTTTGAGACACTTGGCAACGCCATCGTCCAAATCACCAAAAACGGCGTCCCCGTCCTGGTCACGGATCCCTGGCTGTTTGGAGAGGCGTATTTCGGTAGCTGGGAACTCGAGCGGCCTCTGACGGATGAGCAGATCAGCCGAGCACTTGCCTCTCGATACGTGTGGTTCTCACACGGGCATCCCGATCATTTTCATGTTCCGTCAATAGAGAAGTTGCGGCGCGATCAAGTTATCTTGCTGCCGGATCACTACGATGCCGAGCTCGCCCGTACACTTCGCGAGATGGGGCACGAACCGCGTATTCTGCCCCAGAAGAAATGGGTCGATCTTGGCGATGGTTTGCGCGTCTTGTGTGTCGCAAACGAAAATATGGATGCGATCATCGCTATCGACGCAGGTGGCACGCTTGTGCTCGACAAAAATGACTCGCCGTTTTGTGGCGAGGGGCCGTTTTTCAGGCAGTTGGTGCGTCGCTTTCCGCGCTCATATCTGCTGGCTTTGTGTGCCTACGACGCCGACATGATCAACACTTATGATCCGGACAACCGCAGCCTACTGGACCCTCCAGAGGCTAAAAAGCCGGGGTGCGTTTGGAGCGTAGGGAAAACAGCCGAATATCTCGGATGCGACGCCTATGCCTGCTCTTCTTCCCAGCATGTCTATGCCCGACCAGATTCCGCCTGGGCAAATGATTACCGCATTACATGGTCGGACGTGCGACGTCTTTGGGTCAGCGATCGTGTGGCGCTGATTCCGCCCTTCAGCCAGGTTGACGCTTTGACCGGCGTTGTTCTGCACACCGACGGAGAAGTGAGTTCAGACCCCGCAATGCGAGTTCGAGCCGAGGCCGGCGAGGACTGGACTGCCACGCTCGATGAGGCGGAGTGGGCGCGTGTCGAGACCTTCGCACGGCAGTTTCGCACGCTGCGTGCGTGGCAGGATTTCATCGGGTTTGAGGTCGGCGGACAGCGACGCCTCTTCATGCTTCGCGAGGGACGCAAGTTCAACCCTACGTCGAAGCAAAAGGGTATCATCTTCCGAGTGCCGCGCGGCTCACTCTTGCAGACGGTGGAGTACGGATATTTCGACGACTTGCTGATCGGAAACTTCATGCAGACGCAATTATTCAATATGAAGCTTTACCCAATGTTCTCCCCACGCGTTGCCAAACTTGGTGGCAATGCGAAGGTCTTTTCGCCAGGGCAACTTTGGCGCTTTCGTTGGTATTGGTTCTGCCGTTCGCCTGTCGCGTTTTTCCGATATCGCCTCCGTATCGCCAACGATCACTTTTTTGATCCTGCCGTACGCCGTATCGCCCGCGAGCTTGGTGTGTTCTATTTTTTGCGTGGTATCAAGCGACGAGTGGTTGGCTGGCCGCGCGCATGAGTCGTTCGCGATCGAGGCAGTTCGGAGCGGCAGATGGGATGCTCCCACCTTTGGAACAGCGCCCGCAACTGGTTGTCGTGGTCGATTGCGAGGAGGAATTTGATTGGGCTCAGCCGCTACGCGGCACCCCTTGCAGCGTACGCTCCACGGCCGAGATCGAGCCGTTGCAGCGAATCCTGAACAAGCACGGCGTACGGCCCACCTATGTCGTCGATTACCAAGTGGCGTCTGACGAATCGGCTTGTCGACCTCTGCGGACTTGGCGGGATGATGATTGCTGCGGGATCGGGGCACATCTCCATCCATGGGTGACGCCGCCCTTCGGTGAGGAGCCAAGTATCGCCAACTCATTCCAAGCCAATCTCCCACCGGCTTTGGAAAGAGCGAAGATAGAGAGCCTCGTCGCCCTTCTTGAGCAACGCTTTGATGAGCGCCCGACGATCTTCCGTGCGGGGCGCTTCGGCATCGGTTCCGAAACAGCCAGCATGCTCGTGGATTTGGGGTTTGAGATCGACGTCAGCTTCATGCCGCATTATTCCTATCGCGAGCAGGGAGGACGAGATTTTAGAACTGCGCCCATGGCACCTTTCTGGCTGGGCCCCGGCCAGTCACTGTTTGAGATTCCGGTGACGGCAGGCTTTACTGGCATTGCTTGGCGTGCTGGCCCTTGGGTCCAGCGCCTAGTGGAAACAAAGTTGGCGGAATCAGTACGCTTGGGTGGCTTACTCTCGCGCTCATTCATACTTTCGCGGCTACGCCTCACGCCGGAGGGAATGCACCTCGGTGAAATAAAGGAACTTACGCGCGCATTGCTGCGGCGTGGACAAAGTGTGTTTCATCTTACATTGCACAGTACGTCGATGGTTCTAGGGGGAAATCCGTACGTTCGCGACGAGGGCGACCGTCAGCGTCTGGTGGAGTGGATGGATGCGTTCCTCGCCTTCTTTATGCACGAGATCGGGGGCGTGCCAGCGACTCCTCACGAGATCCTTATGCATGCTCGAGCAGGGCGAAGTGCTAACTCGGATCGACCCGAAGCAACGAACGACCTGCTGACTGTTTCCGGACGTTGATCCAGTCTCTCAAACCGTAACGGATAAATATAATGCGCCTGTCTTGTAGCTTAGTGCCCACACTCCGTGAGACACCCGCGGAAGCGCAGATCGCCTCGCATCGTCTGATGCTGCGCGCGGGCTTGGTTCGACAGACTTCCGCTGGAATCTATGCATGGCTTCCTGCCGGCTTGCGTGTGCTTGCAAAAATCGAGCAAATTGTTCGTGAGGAACAGGACGCCGCTGGAGCGCAAGAGATGCTGATGCCGACGATCCAATCGGCGGAGCTTTGGCGTCAGTCCGGGCGTTACGATGCTTATGGGCCGGAGATGCTGCGTGTCCGCGACAGGCATGAACGGGAGTTGCTTTATGGGCCAACGAACGAAGAGATGATCACGGATCTCTTCCGTCAGGGAGTGCGGTCCTATCGTGAATTGCCGCAGAGCCTTTATCATATTCAGTGGAAATTTCGGGACGAGGTGCGCCCCCGGTTCGGTGTTATGCGTGGACGCGAGTTTTTGATGAAGGATGCGTATAGTTTTGATATCGATTACGCGGGCGCAGTGATTTCCTATCGCACCATGATGCTTGCATACATGCGAACTTTCCAGCGCATGGGGCTGCGGGCCATTCCGATGCAGGCAGATTCGGGTCCGATTGGCGGTGACCTTAGTCATGAGTTCATCGTTCTCGCGTCGACCGGGGAAAGCCAGGTCTTCTATGATGCAGATTTCGAGGAGATCGACTGGCTCGGCGCTGACTACCGATACGGCAATGCCGAGGACCTCGAGCGCTTTTTTCAGCAAATGACGTCAATGTACGCCGCGACTGATGAGAAGCACGATGAGGCAGCATTTATGCTGCTGCCGGAGGAGCGCCGTCGCTCCGGACGCGGGATCGAGGTTGGGCATATTTTTTATTTTGGTACGAAGTATTCATCGCCGATGGCGCTGTCCCTGGCGGGACCGGACGGGCATGCCATTGTGCCTCATATGGGATCGTATGGCATCGGCGTATCGCGCCTGGTCGGCGGCATTATCGAGGCGAGTCATGATGATGCAGGCATCGTATGGCCGGATGCTGTTGCTCCGTGGAAGGTCGCCATCCTCAATCTCAAGCCGGGTGATGTCGCGTGCGACAGGCTGTCTGGAGAACTTCATGACAAATTTGGTGCCGACTCGCTCCTCGATGATCGCGACGACCGCCCTGGGGCCAAGTTTGCCGACGCGGATCTCATGGGACACCCTTGGCAGTTGATCGTGGGCCCGCGAAGCGCGGCAGCGGGACAGGTTGAACTCAAGCGGCGCGCAACCGGAGAGCGCGCGACGATTTCGCTGGACTCGGCGCTGACGCGTATCCTCGATTGATGTCCCTGGCCTTTGAACGAATGGTCGCGGTCCGCTACCTGCGGGCGCGCCGTGGAGAACGTTTTGTCTCCATCATTGCCGGCATTTCCCTGGTAGGCATTGCGCTCGGCGTTGCGACGCTGATCATCGTGATGTCGGTGATGAACGGATTCCGAACAGAGTTGTTGGCTCGCATTCTCGGTCTCAATGGCCATGTGGCTATCTATGCTGCTGGAAAGCCGATCCGACATTATCAGACGCTCGCCGCACGCATTGAGAAGCTACCGGGTGTTACCGCTGCGCTGCCGGTGGTGGATGCACAATGCCTGTTGACCACCGATCGGGGTGGTGCGGTGGGAGCGGAGGTACGCGGCCTTTCGCGAGCCGATATGGCCAAACTAACTGTTGTATCGAAGCATATTGTCGAGGGCTCGCTGACCAACCTGCACGGCGCAGATGCAATTGCGGTTGGTATCGGTTTGGCGCAGCGATTTGGTCTTGGCATCGGCAGTCGCGTCACGCTGGTGTCGCCGCAGGGCATGGCAACCGCGTTCGGTACTGTGCCTCGTATCAAATCATACAAGGTCGTAGCGATCTTCCGCGTGGGTTTCAATGAGGCGGATACCTCTTTCGCCTATCTACCGCTGCAGGCCGCCCAACTCTTCTTTCAGTCTCCGGATGCGGTGACCCAGATCGAAGTCTTCGTACGCCATCCCGATGCGGTTGGAACGACGACAGCAGCCTTACATCGCTTGTTTATTGGCGCTCCTGTCAACCTTGTCGATTGGACACAGAGTAACAACTCATTCTTTAATGCCGTCCAGGTCGAGAGAAATGTCATGTTCCTCATCCTGACGCTGATTATCCTGGTTGCGGCCTTCAACATCGTTTCGTCGCTCTTCATGCTGGTAAAGGACAAGACGGTGGACATTGCGATCATGCGCACCATGGGGGCATCGTCGGGTTCAATCCTCAGGATATTTGTCATGGTTGGCTCGTCGGTCGGTGTTGTTGGCACGATGGTAGGTGTCGGTCTCGGTGTTGTGTTCTGCCTCAACATCGACACGTTGCAGCACTTTCTTGAGCACCTGACCGGCACAAAGCTGTTTAATCCCGAAGTCTATTTCTTGTCGCAACTGCCGGCCGAGTTGCGCTGGCAGGAGGTCCTGCAGGTCGTTGTCATGGCGCTTGGCCTTTCCCTTCTTGCGACCATCTTCCCATCATGGCGGGCGGCCCGTACGGACCCCGTTGAAGCGCTGCGCCATGGTTGAGCCAATATTGCGTCTTGCCAACGTCGTGCGAACCTATCGCAATGGCGATGTGCGGCTTGAGGTGTTGCGAAGCGTGGAGCTTGCACTCGGGGCCGGTGAAGCAGTGGCAATGGTAGCACCGTCGGGGGCCGGCAAATCGACGCTGTTGCATTTGGCAGGTCTGCTGGAGCGGCCGGACGCTGGGGACGTATTTGTGCTGGGGCGCCCGACGATGGCGATGGCAGATCGCGACCGGAGCGCTCTGCGCCGCGATGCAGTTGGCTTCGTCTATCAGTTCCATCATCTCCTGCGAGAGTTTTCCGCGCTGGAGAACGTGGTGCTGCCGCAGATGATTGCAGGAAAAAGCTATGGCGAGGCCGCCGCACGAAGCAAGGCTCTACTGGAAAGCTTCGGCCTCGGGCACCGGCTGGATCATACGCCGACGCGCCTTTCCGGTGGGGAGCAACAGAGGGTAGCCATTGCGCGCGCTCTCGCCAACAATCCGGTTCTGCTGCTTGCGGACGAGCCGACGGGCAATTTGGACGTCGAGACCGCGGAGGTTGTTTTTGCGCAGTTGATGCAGACCCTTCGGGATCAAAACGTGGCCGCGCTCATAGCGACCCATAACCCTGATCTTGCCGCGCGCATGGATCGCCGGGTGACTTTGCATGCGGGACGCGTCGAGGTGCTGCCATGAACGGAGGGTTTGTCCATCTGAGAGTACACAGCAGCTATTCTCTGAGTGAGGGAGCCATTAAGTGCGGAAAAATCCCTGACCTGGCGCGGAAGGCGGCAATGCCTGCGGTTGCCATCGCGGACACAGGAAACCTGTTCGGTGCCATCGAGTTCTCTCAGGCCTGTGTCTCGGCCGGTATCCAGCCGATCATAGGCTGTCAGTTGTTGCTGGCGGACGGTGGCATCACGGCGCCGGTTGTCGCACTTGCCCGTACCGCGGTGGGAATGAACTCCCTCCAGTTCCTGTCATCGCGCGGGTATATGGAAACGCCGCCAGGCGAGCGGGCGCACATAACTCTGGCCCACTTGCAGCGGCACTCCGATGGGCTGTTTCTTCTGACGGGTGGCCCGGATGGACCGCTCGGCCGGCTGCTCGCAGATGGGCGTGTTCAGGATGCTGGCCGGCTTCTCTCGGCGTTCAAGGAGGCGTTCGGGTCCTATCTCGCGGTTGAGTTAGTCCGTCATGGGAATGATATCGACAAGGCGATTGAACCTGGCTTGCTGACGCTTGCCGATGATGCAGCGTTGCCGATTGTCGCAACCAACGAATGCTTTTTCGACGCCCCCTCAATGCATGAGGCGCATGCGGCCCTGCTGTGCATCGCCGAGGGACGACAGCTTGCGGACCCCACGCGGCGGCGGGTCAGTGCCGAGGCATGGTTCAAGCCACCGGCCGCCATGCGAGCGACCTTCAGCGATTTGCCCGATGCGTGCGACAACTCCCTCGCCATTGCTCGCCTGTGTTCTGCAATGGCGCAAACATGTCGCCCCATGCTGCCGACCTATCCCGATATTCGGGAGGGGATGAGCGAGGCAGACACGCTGCGGGAAATGGCGCAGGAGGGATTGGAGAAACGGCTGTCCGCGAGCGGCATCTCCGACCGTGCGCCTTATAATGACCGCCTCCGCTTTGAGCTCGGCGTGATCGAGAAGATGGGCTTCCCCGGCTATTTCCTCATCGTGGCGGATTTCATCCAATGGGCGAAATCGCAGAACATTCCCGTGGGACCTGGCCGTGGTTCGGGGGCCGGGTCGATCGTTGCCTGGGCACTGACCATAACCGATCTTGATCCACTACATTACAATCTCCTGTTCGAGCGCTTTCTTAATCCCGAGCGTGTGTCGATGCCGGACTTCGACATCGATTTCTGTCAGGACCGGCGCGATGAGGTGATTGCGTATGTGCGTCAGCGCTACGGCTCGGATCGGGTGGCACAAATCATTACGTTTGGAAAGCTACAGGCTCGCGCGGCTGTGCGTGATGTCGGCCGCGTGCTCGGGCTTACCTTCGGACATGTCAACAAGGTTGCTGAGCTGATCCCCAACAACCCGGCAAAGCCGGTGACGCTTTCAGAGGCAATAGCCGGCGAGAAGCGTCTTCAGCAGCTGCAGCAGGACGATGAAGCGATTGCACGATTACTTTCGATAGCACAACAGCTTGAAGGGCTTTATCGGCACGCGAGTACGCATGCCGCGGGTGTGGTAATCGGCGATCGGCCACTGATGGAACTGGTGCCCGTTTATCGCGACCCGCGCTCCGACATGATCGTGACGCAATACTCGATGAAATATATTGAACAAGCGGGCTTGGTGAAGTTTGACTTCCTGGGTCTGACGACATTGACCATTCTCAGGCGTGCGCAGGACTTTTTGGCGGGGGAAGGCATTCACGTGGACGTTGAGCGGCTACCGTTCGACGACGCCAAGACGTGGGATATGCTGCAGAAGGGGGACGCGGGAGGCGTCTTCCAGTTCGAAGGCCAGGGCATGCGAGACGTGCTGCGGCAGATGCGGCCCGACCGGATCGAGGACCTGATTGCCGCCGGTGCGCTCTACCGGCCAGGACCAATGGCAAACATTCCAGCCTACTGCGCGCGCAAGCATGGCGAGAAGTGGGATGTGCCGCATCCCGAACTGCAGGATATCCTGGGCGAGACCTATGGAATCATGGTCTACCAGGAACAGGTGATGTCGATTGCCCAGCGGATGGCGGGCTACACGTTGGGCGGAGCGGACCTGCTGCGCCGCGCTATGGGTAAGAAGATTGCCAGCGAGATGGAGGCGCAACGGCAGATTTTCCTTGATGGCGCGACGGCGCGTGGCATTCCGGCCGCGACGGCTGGCGAAGTCTTTGACTTGATGGCAAAGTTTGCTGAATACGGCTTCAACAAGCCGCACGCGGCGGCTTATGCCGTGGTGTCATGGCAGACGGCGTGGATGAAGGCCAACCATCGGGAGGCTTTTATCGCCGCATGCATGTCGCTTGCGATAAACAATACTGATCGTCTTGCGTCGCTGCTGCAGGAGGCGTCGCGTATGGGCATTAGGATCCTGCCTCCCTGCATCAACGCGAGCGACGCCGACTTCAAGCTGGAGCGGCGGACAGATGGCTCGTTTGCTATCCGTTACGGACTTGCGGCGGTGAAGCGTGTGGGTATGGCGGCGATGCGCGAGGTGGTTCGGGCGCGCGCAGGTCGCCCGTTTGCGAGCCTGGCCGATTTTGCGGCACGCGTGGAGCCGCAGGCGCTGAACAAGATGCAGATCGAAAATCTGGCGCGCGCCGGTGCGTTTGATTTGCTGGAGCAGAACCGCGCCTCGGTCTTTGCCGGTGCGGAGATGCTGCTGCGTCGCGCGCATGCCAACAGCGAAGAGCGAGCCTCGGGTCAAGTGGGCCTGTTTGGCGTTGCCGATAACGAACCCGAAAAGCTGCGCCTCCCCGCGATGCCCGATTGGCCATCGATGGATCGGCTGGCGCAGGAGGCGGAGGCCATCGGCTTTCATCTCACGGCGCATCCGCTGGACGCCTATGCGTCGGTTCTGCGCCGACTGCTGGTCGTCCCCTCGAATCGGCTGGCGCAGCGTGCCGAGGCCGGTGCCGCGCGGGTACGTCTTGCGGGCCTGGTACTCGGAGCGAAGGAGCGTTTCACCCGTACAGGCACGCGCATGGCCTGGGTGAGGCTTTCTGATTCCGGCGGGAGTTTTGAGGTCACGGTGTTTTCCGAACTGCTGTCGCGCGTGCGTGAGACGCTGGCGGCGGGCAACGCCATTTTGGTGGAAGCGGATATTCGGCTCGAAGGTGAGACGCTTCGGATCACCGCCAACCAGGTCGGGCTGCTCGATGCCGCTGCCGCGAAGGCCGGGGGCGGCTTTCGCGTATGGCTGGCGC
This sequence comes from Pseudomonadota bacterium, assembly GCA_021780935.1. Next base: position 114,085 of record JAJXXT010000120.1, on the reverse strand, counting down.
GTACCGAGGCGGTGGAACATATCCGCGCATTGCTGGAGCGTGAGGGCAGGGGGCGCGGCCGCATCGTTTTGGTGCCGCGATTGGCTGAGGGCAAAGAGGTCGAAGTGACGCTGCCCGGCGGCTGGAGTCTTTCACCCCGACTGGCGCAGGCCATGAAGCTTCTACCCGGCGTCGAGCGCGTTGACGATCTGGTCTAACGCCAGGAGGCGTTTAGACCGGCTATCCCGGGTTGACACAGTGGCGTCTTGCGCGCGACCTGGAAGCAGAAGCGCGGGGTTACATGATGCGAAAAGAAATCTTCTGGTTCGATGGTGCCTGGACCGATGTTCCGCCTCGTCTGGTTGGCCCGGCCGACCACGCCTTCTGGCAGGGCTCGGTCGTTTTTGACGGCGCGCGCGCCATTGAGGGGCTGGCCCCCGACCTTTCCCGCCATTGTGCGCGTGTAGTCAACTCGGCACGTGCCATGGCTCTCGCGCCAGCAATGACCCCTGAGGAAATCGAGGCGCTGGCGATCGAGGGTATCCGGCGGATGGGCAAGGACGCGGTTCTCTATGTCAAGCCGATGTTCTACGGCGCGGGTGGCCACCTGACCGCGACCAGCACGACGACGAGCTTCGTGCTGCATCTGTTCGAGGCGCCGTTGCCGCCGGCCGGTGGGTTCTCGGCCACCCTGTCGCCGCATCGTCGCCCGGCACCCGAGATGGCGCCGACGGACGCCAAGGCGGCCTGCCTCTACCCCAACTCCGACCGAGCGACTCGTGAGGCAGTGGCGCGCGGCTTCGATGCCGCGGTGATGCGCGATCCCTGGGACAATATCGCGGAGTTTGCCTTTGCCAACGTCATGATCGCCAAGGGTGGAAAGGTCGTGACGCCGGCGGCGAACAACACCTTCCTCGCCGGCATTACGCGCCGGCGCGTTCTGGGCCTGCTCAACGATGCCGGCATCGAGGCAGTTGAGGGCGCGCTGACCGCGGATGATCTGCATTCGGCCGATGAGATTTTTTCCTGCGGCAATTACGGCAAGCTGGTCGTGTGCAACCGCTTCGAAGGCCGTTCCCTCAACGCCGGCCCGATCTTCCAGGAAGCCAGGCGTCTCTACTGGAAGTGGGCGGAGACGACGCGGATCGTCTGACCCGCGTCGAGGCCACTCGGGACTATTCCATGAACCAACCGTGGCTGACGATCATTGACTGACCGGTCAAGGCGTTGGTGGAATGGCCGGCGAAGAACATCACCGCCTCGGCCACGTCGTCGGTGGTCGTGAACTCACCGTCGACGGTCTCGCCGAGCATCACCTTCTTGACCACCTCATCCTCGGAGATGCCGAGCGTTTTGGCCTGTTCCGGTATCTGTTTTTCGACCAGCGGCGTGCGCACGAAGCCAGGGCAGACGACGTTGGCGCGGACGTTGTATTCCGCCCCCTCTTTCGCCAGCACGCGGCAGAGGCCGAGCAGACCGTGCTTGGCGGTGACGTAAGGGGCCTTGAGTTTCGAGGCCTCCTTGGAGTGCACGGACCCGATATAGATCACGCTACCGCGCTTGGCCGCGTACATGTGCTTGAGGCAGGCGCGGGTGGTGAGGAAGGCACCGTCGAGGTGGATTGAGAGAAGCTTCTTCCAGTCCGAGAAAGGAAATTCGTGCAGCGGCTTGACGATCTGGATGCCGGCGTTACTGACCAGCACGTCGATCCGCCCGAACGTCGCCATCGTTTTGGCGACGCCGGCCTCGACCTGCTCCTCGTTGGTCACGTCCATCGCGACGGCCAGCGTGCGTGCCCCTTTGGCGGCGATCTCCTGTGCCGCGGCTTCCGCCGCCGCGAGGTTGAGGTCGGCGATGACAACCGTTGCCCCCTCGGCTGCCATGCGGATGGCGATCTCCTTGCCGATGCCACTGGCCGAGCCGGTGATGATCGCTACCTGGTCTGTGAAGCGAGCCATGTCTTTCTCCTTTATGCGAGGTAGTCGAGGACGACGCGCCCGAGCCCGAGCGTGAGGTCTGCCACGATATGAGTTGCCGAAACGACTTCAAGCACCGGCAAATCGGCGACCGGTGCGAGGGCATGGGGATGCAGCTCCAACGCGGCGGGACCGGTCCATGCGCCCTTGAGTGTCACGTCTTCGAGATGGAACTCCACCAGCTCGCAAACCCGCGCCGAACCATCCACATGAGGAATGATCTTCAGCAGGTATTGCGGTTCGTAGAGCGTGGCAAGCACGGGGGCGGGGTCGAGCGCCTTGTGCTTGTAGCCCATGGTCGCGGTGGCGATTCGTACCGGGCCGTAATCGAGCGTTCCGACCATTGTGTCCATATGCACGCAGAGCTCGGGTTTCGCGAGTTTCTTTGGGAAGCCCCAGATCTCGCGTCCACCGGCGATCGGCGGATGATCGTCGAGGAACATCGCGTGCGTGTAGGCACCCTGCTTGCCGTTGAGCGTTACGGGAATGACCTGCCCACTCTCGGTATAGTCACCGAATCCTGTCGAGTCCGGCATGCGGATGATTTCATATTTGACGATGTCCGATGCCGGCCTGAGCGGTGCAGGAACGATCCGCTCAAGCACTTTGGGGTCGGTGCGGTAGGTGATGATAAAATATTGTCGATCGACGAAGCGATACGGGCCCATGGGAAAGGCTGGGGCGGTGAGCGGCATCGCGAAGGCCGTTTTGCGGATCGTCTCGATGTCCATGCGAAGCTCCAGTTCTCGGTTGCGCAAGCTTCTTGGGCCCTTGTCATCGTGACGTCCAGGCAGCCAACCGCCAATGACAAGAGCTTCAGGAAGACTTCATCGAAACCAGCGACCAGCAGAAATGTTGCACCACGCCGGTGGGCGTTCGGTGCTCTTCACGTAATGTTTCATCGATGACGAAGCGCGGGCCGAGGGCCTCTAGCAACGATTGGGCGTCATGGCGTTGCACCGGCAGGCCCGAACAGTGATCCGGACCGTCGGGCGCGAAGGTTGCCATGATCGCCTGCCCGCCAGGGGCAATGGCGGCGGCCATGACCTCAACGTAACGTTCACGGTCAGCCGCCTCGGTCAGAAAGTGGAACACGGCGCGATCGTGCCACAGCGCGTAGCGGCGCTGTGGCCGCCAACTCAGGATATCGGCGGCGATCCAGGCAATGTGCCACGCATCCGGGCCCGCTTCGGTGCGCGCGGCGGCCAGCGCCTCCGGCGCGATGTCGAGGACCGTGACGTCGGTGTGGCCACCGGCCCGCAGGTCAACGGCCAGTCGGGACGCGCCGCCACCGACATCGATCACTGGATCATGCGAGGCGAGGCGGGAGCGCGCGATGAGATCCAGGGAAACCTCAGGGCGTTTCTGAAACCAGCTTACGTCCTCGAGTTTGCGGCGAGCCCAGACGTCGCGCCAATGCCAGACGCGTTCAGCATTGCGGTCCATTTTACGTTGTCCTGTAACGTTTCCACCGGGACATAGGATACCATGGCATGGACCAGTCAGCGATGATCTTACCCAAGCGCGACCACCGCGCCGCGAGCGTGTTCGAACCTGCGAACCTGCTGCGGGAGGCGCGGCGGCAGAAGGGCTTGCCGGACGTGGCGGTGCCGGCGATCTGCGTGCTCGACCCGGATGGCGACCTCGTGCGGGCACTCGAGCAATCGGGTGAGGCGCAACGCCATCCCGGTTGGGCCTGCTATCATACGACGATGACGCTGATGCGAGCGGCTGGGGTGGAGGTGGGTGTCGTTCCGCTGGCCGTCGGCGCGCCCTTCGCAGTGCTCGTTGCCGAGCAGCTTTTCGCCAGCGGCTGCCAGCTTCTCATCAGCATCACATCCGCGGGGCAAATCCTGCCAGCCGGTCGGCCGCCTTATTTCGTGGTGATCGACCGCGCTCTGCGCGACGAAGGGACGAGTGGCCATTATCTGCCGCCGGCCGAGACGGTCGAGGCCGAGCCCGAGCTGACTGCCGCAGCGACCGCAGTGCTGGCTCAGGCCGGTATCAACGCTCATATGGGAATGGCCTGGACGACGGATGCCCCGTTTCGCGAAACCGAGGTCGCGATCGCCGCGGCGCGCGAGGTCGGGGTGCTGGCTGTCGAGATGGAGGCGGCCGGGCTTTACGCCTTCGCCCGCGCGCGCGGGCGGCGCGTGCTGTGCCTCGCCCACGTAACCAACACCATGGCCCAGGACGAGGGAGACTTTGAGAAAGGCGAGGCAATGGGGGCGATGGCGACGCGGGCGGTAGTGACCGCACTGACAATGCTGCTCTGAAACGGGGGACGGGCGATGCGCGACAATTTTTTTCACACTTTCTTCCAGTTACTGACCGGGCAGACCGGGGATCAAGTGAATCTAGGGCCAACGGGGGGGATTCTGACGGCGGCGTTCTATTGGCTGGTGCTGATCGGGGCCATCACGGTTGGGCTGATGAACTGGCGGGCAGATGCCGAACAAAGGTCCGCACATCATCTCGGAAATGCGGCGATGCGCATCGTTCTGAGCGGAATGTGGTACCAGGGCACGCTGTGGAAGCTGCCGCTCCCGGTCTCCGGAGGATTCAAATACTGGCTCACCCAGACCGTGAAATACAGCTCGTTTCAGCTTCATGCCGACTTCATGCACGTGATGCTGCGGTTGATCGGGATCACCAACCCGCTGGTTTATCTGCTGGAAATTGCCTTGACGCTGGCGTTTGCTCTGGGATTGTTCAACCGGTTCGCAGGCTGGATCGGCGCCCTGTTCGTGTTCAACCTGCTGATCGGGCTTTACAACGACCCGACGGAATGGCCATGGACCTATGTTGGCCTCATCTTCACCCAGTTGCTGTTCGCGCAGGTGCGTGCGGGGCGGAGTCTCGGCCTCGATAATCTGATCGCGAAAGGCCGCGTTCGACTGCCCGGCGGGCCGCAGGGTGGGCTTGCGCGTCTCGCCCGGATCTGCGGTTGACGGGCGTTTCACCGGGGCGGGGTTGCGCGGGGGCTCGGGCTTTGCCATATCGCCGCTGCCGGGCGGTTGCCCGGACTTCACACGCGGGGCAGCCTTCCTGAGAGGCAGCCGGTGCAGCTCGACGCCCCGCGGAGGCCCAACCGGCTGACAGGAAAGGCCATTATAATGGCAATGCCAGACGTTTCTCTGCGCCAACTGCTCGAGGCTGGCGTCCATTTCGGCCACCACACGCGCCGCTGGAATCCGCGCATGGCGCCGTATCTCTATGGCGTCCGCAACCAGGTGCACATCATCGACCTGCAGCAAACTCAACCGATGCTGGAGCGAGCCCTGCGCGAAGTGAGGGGCATCGTTGCAAATGGCGGACGCGTGCTGTTCGTCGGAACCAAACGTGCGGCGGCGGACCTGGTGGCGGATGCCGCCCGGCGCTGCGGCCAGTATTACGTCAATCATCGCTGGCTTGGCGGCACGCTGACCAACTGGAAGACGATCACCGGCAGTATCAAGCGCCTGCGCCAGACCGAAGAGCTGCTGTCCGGCGACACGGCAGGTTTGACCAAGAAGGAAGTGCTGGAGATCACCCGTGACCGCGACGCGCTGGAGAAGGCGCTGGGCGGCATCAAGGACATGGGCGGGCTGCCGGACATCCTTTTCATCATCGACACCAACAAGGAGAAGTTGGCGGTCGAGGAGGCCAATAAGCTGGGCATTCCGGTCATTGCCGTGATTGACAGCAACTCCGACCCCAAGGGCATTACCTTCCCGATTCCCGGTAACGACGATGCCATCCGCGCGATTGGGCTGTATTGCGACCTGATCGCCGGCGCGGTGCTCGACGGGATTTCGGCCGAGATGCAGGCCTCCGGCAAGGATATCGGGGCCGCCGCCGAACCGGTTGGCGAAGCCGTCTAACTCATTGTTCTGACAGTAAAGCGACATTGGGCGCGACGATGTCGGGCCCGATGGCCGCGAAAGGGAGTGTGCGATGGTCGAGATTTCCGCGAGCCTGGTGAAGGATCTGCGCGACCGGACGGGCGCTGGCTTCGGCGACTGCAAGAAGGCGCTGGTCGAGGCGGGCGGCAACATGGAGGAAGCGATCGACTGGCTGCGCAAGAAGGGCCTGTCGGCGGCGGCGAAGAAGAGCGGCCGGGTCGCGGCCGAGGGGCTGATCGGCGTCGCCTCGATGGCGGGCAAAGCGGCGATGGTCGAGGTCAACGCCGAGACCGACTTCGTCGCCCGCAACGAGCAGTTCCAGATGTTTGTCGGCGAAGTCGCCAAGGTGGCGCTGGCGGTGGGCGAGGATATCGCGGCCATCGGCGCTGCGGCCTATCCCGGTGCCGGCCGGACCGTGGCGGAGGAGCTGACGCAGCTCGTCGCGACGATCGGCGAGAACATGAATATCCGTCGTGCCAGAGTTCTTTCGGTGAGCAAGGGGGCCGTTGCCACCTATGTGCATGCCGCGGTGAAGCCTGGCCTCGGAAAAATCGGCGTGCTTGCGGCGATCGAGGGCGACGGTGAGCTGTCGGCACTGGAGCAGCTCGGCCGCCAGGTGGGCATGCATGTCGCGGCCGCGCGCCCGGATGCGCTCGACGTGGCCGATGTCGATCCTGCGGCGCTGGAGCGCGAAAAGGCGGTGCTGTCCGAGCAGGCACGCGCATCCGGCAAGCCGGAGGCGATCATCGAAAAGATGGTCGAGGGCCGGGTGCGCAAATATTACGAGGAAGTGGTGCTGCTGGAGCAGGTCTGGGTGCATGATGGTGAGAGCCGGGTGCGCGCAGTCGCAAAGAAGTCCGGCATCGCGATCACCGGCTTTGCGCGATTCCAGCTCGGCGAGGGTATCGAGAAGAAGGCCGACGATTTTGCGGCCGAGGTCGCCGCTGCGGCGGGCGTGAAGGCGGCATAGCTGGCAACGGCTGAGGCCGGGTGGTGTCAGCCGCCCGGCTCGCTCCGGCTCAAGGCACTGCCGGCTCAGACGGTCGGCAGACGATGATAGGAGCGGTCGAACCAGAACAGCGCGCTCGCGCTCGGGTCGGTGCGGATCGCCTCTATCTCCGCGAAGAAGACGCTGTGGGTACCGATTTCGGTGACCTGCGCGACACGCGCGTCGAACACGACGACGGCGTCCGCGAGCGCCGGGGCGCCCGTCACAAGCGTTTCCCAGGCGCCGTGCGTGAAGCGCTGAGCGGCGTCATCATGGCCCAACATTCCTGCAAAAACAGAACTTAGTGTGTCGTGGTGGTGGGCGAGGACGTTCACGCAGAGAACGCCGTTGTGCTTGATCGCGGCGTTGCTGTCGCTGTCGCGGTTGAGACAGACCAGCAGGGTGGGCGGTGAATCCGTGACACTGCAGACGGCGGAGGCGGTGCAACCCTGCCTGCCGGCCGGACCATCCGTGGTGACGATGTTGACGGCGGCACCCAGGCGGGCCATCGCGGCGCGAAAGGCATCGGACGAGACCGGCATCAGGGGCCTGCCGGCGCCGGCACGATTGTTCCCTCGCAGATGCCGAAGCCGATCGAGACCGCTGCGTTGCTCGCGCGGGCGGAGAGCATGACCGTGTCGCCGTCTTCGAGGAAGCGGCGGGTCTCGCCGCTCGGCAGGGTGATTGGCTGACGGCCGCCCTCGGTCATCTCCAGCAGGCTGCCTTCCTCGCCCCTGTCGGGGCCGGAGATCGTGCCGGAGCCAAAGAGATCACCGGGTTGCAGCGCGCAGCCATTGCTCGCGTGGTGTGCAACCATCTGGGCTGGTGTCCAATACAGGAAGCGCGCGTTGCTTTTCGCGATGGCGTGTGGGGGGCGTGACTGGGCGCGCATGGCGGGCGTGAGGATAGAGATCTCGAGCGTCACGTCGAGGCCGCCGGCGCGTTGATCCTCGGCATCGGCCAGATGCCCAAACAACGGCGGGTCCGTGGCGTCGCGTGGCATGGCCGGGACGCGGAACTGTGCCAGCGCTTCCGGCATGATGATCCAGGGCGAGATCGTGGTGAGCAGATTCTTGGCCAGGAAGGGACCGAGCGGCTGGTATTCCCAGCCCTGGATGTCGCGGGCGGACCAGTCGTTGAGCAGGCCGTAGCCGGCGATGTGGTCCGCGGCATGGGCGATCGGGATCGGTTCGCCGAGGCTGTTGCCGGGACCGATCCAGATGCCCAGTTCCAGCTCGAAATCGAAGTTGCGGGACGGGCCGAAGCTTGGGGTGGGGTCGGTAGCGGGCTTGCGCTGGCCGTTCGGGCGGCGGACCGGCGCGCCCGAAACGCGGATGGTGCTGGCGCGGCCGTGATAGGCGACGGGCAGGTATTTGTAGTTCGGCATCAGCGGGTTGTCGGGCCGCATGAGGCGGCCGACATGGCTCGCGTGGTGGATGCCGGCATAGAAATCCGTGTAGTCGCCGATCGCGCAGGGCAACGACATTGTGCAGTCGGCCGCATGGTGCAGCAGGCGTCGCGCGAACCGCTCGGCCGGCGAACCGGCGGCAAGAATCGCGGCCACCTGCGCGCGCAGGGCTCGGCGGGTCGTGCCGCCGCCGGCGAGCAGAATATTCAGGGTTGGCCCGGTCGCCGCCACCGCCTCGCGCGCGGCGCCGAACAGCAGCCCGGCCTCAAGCGCCGCGTGCAGGTCGAGCACCTCCTCGCCGATGGCGACGGCCGGGCGCGGCGCGCCACCTGGTGGCGAGACGATGCCGAGTGGGAGGTTGTCGAGCGGGAAATCCAGGTGGCCGTTGGCCGACGCGACCCAGGATGTCACGAGCGGAAGAATTTCGTCATGCCGTCCCAACACGAATCGTAATGTTCCTGCAACGAGGCGGCGGCCATGGCCAGGACGGTCGGGCGCAGTGTGCTTGCGGTTTCGAACATGAAGGCAAGTGTGTCATCGATCTTGTGAGGCGCCAAGGTCGCGCTCATCGCACGTTCCGTGGTTGCGGCGTCCGGGCCGTGGGCGGACATCATGGCGTGCAGCGACAGGCCGCCCGGGAGAAATCCCTCCGCCTTCGCATCGTATGCGCCATGGATCAGCCCCATGCACTCGTTCATCACGTTGCGGTGGAACCATGGCGGGCGGAACGTATCCTCCGCCACCATCCAGCGCGGCGGAAAGATGACGAAATCGACGTTGGCGCGGCCGGGCGTGTCCGTGGGTGCCGTGAGCACGGTGAAGATCGACGGGTCTGGATGGTCGAACGAGATGCTGCCGATCGTGTTGAAGCGGGAGAGGTCGTAGGCATAGGGCGTCAGGTTGCCGTGCCAGGCGACGACGTCGAGCGGCGAGTGGGAGAGCGTGGTCGCCCAGAGCTCTCCGCAATATTTCTGTACGACTTCCGTGGGCTCTTCGACATCCTCGAACGCGGCGGAGGGCGCGTGGAAATCACGGGGATTGGCGAGACCGTTGGCGCCGATCGGGCCCAGATCCGGCAGGCGCAGGACGGCGCCGTGGTTTTCGCAGACATAGCCGCGCGAGGGGCCATCGGGCAGGCCGATGCGCACCCGTACGCCGCGCGGGATGACGGCAACATGGCCCGGTGCCACGGCGAGACGCCCCATTTCCGTTGCGATATCAAGACGTCCCTGTTGCGGCAGGATCAGCAACTCGCCATCGGCGTTGAAGAACACGCGGCGCATTGAGGTGTTGGCGGCATAGACATGCACGGACACACCGTGTTCCGTGAGGCCGGTTCCCGTGGCGGCGATGGTGGTGAGGCCAGCGAGGAAATCCGTCGGTTCCATCGGGATCGGCCAGGGGTTCCAGCGCTGTCGGTTGGGGTTGGGTGGGGCGAGCGGGCCCGCGATGCGGCCCTGCTCGGCGAGGCGCAGATAGGGCGGGTGCTCCGCGGTGGGCCGGATGCGATAAAGCCAGGTACGCCGGTTTTCGCGACGTGGCGCCGTGAAGGGCGTGCCCGACAATTGCTCCGCGTAGAGGCCGAGCGGCGGGCGCTGCGGCGCGTTGCGGCCGGTCGGCAGCGCGCCGGGCAATGCCTCGGAGGCGAACTCGTTGCCGAAGCCGGTGAGCGGCGTGGCGCAGGCGGTCATGCTGTCCATGGTTTCCTCCGGCGTTTCGTCGGGCACAGGAAAACCGCCCGGGGAAGGGCGCATGCACGACATAGTTTCATTTGAAACTTTCTGCAAGCGCCGCTGTGGGCGCGCGTGCCTTTTATCGCGCTGCGGTCTGCCCGAGGCGGGCGATGGCGTCGGCGAGGGACAGCCTACCGTCATAGAGGGCGCGGCCAACAATCACGCCTTCCAGCGTGCCGGCATGGGGCAGCAGCGCCTCGATATCCGCCATGTCCGCGACGCCGCCCGAGGCGATGATCGGCGTCGTGACGGCACGGGCCAGCGCGAGCGTCTGTTCGATGTTGAGGCCCTGCAACATGCCGTCGCGCGCGATGTCGGTGTAGATGAGGGCGGCGGCGCCGGCGTCCTCGAGGCGGCGGGCGAGGTCGAGCGCGGTCATCGCCGAGGTTTCGGCCCAGCCTTCGGTCGCGACCCGACCGTCGCGCGCATCGATGCCGATGGCAATGCGGCTTGGATAGGCGCGGCAGGCTTCATGCACCAGGCCCGGGTTCTTGGCGGCGGCGCTGCCCAGGATGACGCGCGCGACGCCGGCGTCGAGCCAGGCCTCGATGCCTGCCATGTCGCGGATGCCGCCCCCCAGTTGAACGGGAATGGAAATGGCCGCGAGGATCGCACGCACGGCCGCGATGTTGACGGACTGACCGGCGAAGGCGCCGTCGAGATCGACGACGTGCAGCCAGCGGCTGCCGGCCGCGGCAAAGGTGCGCGCCTGAGCCGCGGGGTCGTCGGCATAGATCGTGGCCTCGGCCATGTCGCCACGGCGCAGGCGCACGCAGCGCCCCTCCTTGAGGTCGATCGCGGGATAGAGCGTGAGGGGCACGCAGGCGGTTCCGTCAGGACTCGTTGTCGGCGATCCGGCCGTGCGGCTGCAGCAGCTTGTGATAGTGGAAGCCGCGAATGGTTTTGCCGCCGACCCGGGCATAGAGCGGCTGGACGCCCCAGCGGACATAGCCGAGGCGCTCGTAGAGGGCGATGGCAGCGCTCTGGGTCTCGCGCACATCGAGGTTCAGCACGTGATAGCCGAGCGCCCTGGCACCCTCCTCGACGCGCAGCGTGAGCATGCGGGCGAGGCCGAAATGCCGCGCGTAAGGAGCAACGAAGGAGTGCATGAGATGCGCGGCGAAGCCCTGGGCCTCGTTGTTGCGTGGTGGCCGGACGAGCTGGGCGCTGCCGACCACCACGCCGTCGAGCCGGGCGACATAGAACTCACGCTCCGGCACGAGCAGCACGCCCTTGAAGTAACGCTCGAGCGCCTTGCGGCCAGGCGGGTGGATCCAGCCGAAGCCGCCGCCATCGATGATCGCCGCGTCGGCCGCCTCGCAGAGCGAGGCCAGGTCGTCGGCGGGGAAGGATTTCTCGATCCGCTCGACCGCGAGTTCGTGGGCGGTCTGGGATGGTGCGTCGGCGTCGCTCATGGCGACCAGCGCAGGAAATTGCCGAGGATGCGCAGGCCGACCTCCTGGCTTTTCTCGACGTGAAACTGGGTGCCGGCGCGGTTGCCGCGCGCGACCATGGCGACGATAGGCCCGCCGTAATCGGTGGTGGCGATGGTCTGCGCGGGATCGCCGCCGGCAAGCGCGTAGCCGTGCACGAAATAGGCGTGGTCGCCGCACTCCAGCCCGTCGAGCAGGGGATGGGCGCCTGCTGTGAAGGCGAGCTCGTTCCAGCCCATCTGCGGCAGGCGCAGGCCGGGGGCGGGCATCGGCGCGATGTCCCCCTCGATCCAGCCGAAGCCCCGGGTCACCTGGTGTTCGAGGCCGCGTTCGGCCATGAGCTGCATGCCCACGCAGATGCCCAGGAAGGGCGCACCGGCATCCGTCGCCCGGATGATCGCGTCACGCAGCCCGGGCACGGCGGCGAGGCCCGCGGCACAATCGGCGAAGGCCCCCTGGCCGGGGAGCACGATACGGTCGGCGGCGGCGACGGCGGCCGGGTCGGCGGTGATCGCCACCTCGGCCGCGATCCCCTCACGCCCCGCGGCTAGGGCCAGGCCGCGTGCGGCGGAGGCTAGATTGCCGCTGCCGTAGTCGACGACCGCCACGTTCATCGTGGCGCCGGTCACAGCGTGCCGCCCATCGTCCAGGCGAGCACGGACGGGGCGAGCACGAACGGGGCGAACATCACAGGGAACCCTTGGTGGACGGGATGGCGTCACCCAGACGAGGGTCGGGGTTCGTTGCGATGCGCAACGCGCGGGCGGTGGCCTTGAAGCAGGCCTCGGCGATGTGGTGGGCGTTGCGGCCGGCGCGGGCGGTGAGGTGAAGGTTCAGCAGCGCGTTGGTGGCCAGCGCACGGAAGAACTCCTCGAAAAGTTCGGTATCCATGTCGCCGATCTTCGGCTGCGGGAACTCGGCCGCAAAGGCGAGGTAGGGGCGGCCGGAGAGGTCCACTGCCGCCTCCGCCAGCGCCTCGTCCATCGGCACCAGGGCGTGGCCGAAGCGGGTGATGCCGCGCTTGTCGCCGAGCGCCCGGGCCAAGGCCTGGCCGATGACGATGCCGACATCCTCGGTGGTGTGGTGGAAGTCGACATGCAGGTCCCCCTCGGCCGCGACCGAGAGGTCGAACAGCGAATGCCGGGCGAGTGCGGTGAGCATGTGGTCGAGAAAGCCGATTCCGGTGGCGATCTGGGCGCGGCCGGAGCCGTCGAGGTCGAGGGTGACGGTGATCTCGGTCTCGGCGGTTTTGCGCGTGATGGTTGCCGTGCGGTCCATGAGTGCACGGATAGCGGAGATGCGGCCGCGATGCCACCCGCCCCTCGGCGACGGGCGGGTGGCGACGGGGCCGATGGAGCGAAGGTCAGTGAGCCAGTTCCTCCAGGGTCACTCCACGGCTGCGTGGACCGAAACCGCCGATCGAGATGATCACCACAACCATGGCGACCGCGATGAAGACCCCCACGGCGGGCACGCCGCCATGGCCGAGGAAGAAGGCGATCATAAGCCCAGCGAACGCGGCCGACAGACGGCTCCAAGAGTAGACGAAGCCGATGGCGCGCGAGCGTATCCGCGTTGGGTAGAGCTCGGACTGGTAGTTGTGGAAAGCGAAGGACATGACGTTGTTGCAAAGCGTTACCAGCACGCCGAAGACGATCACCAGCGTATCGCTGCTTTGCAGGGCGAAGAGCAGCATGAAGACGCCGACCCCGAAGGCGGCGGCGCAGATCTGCCATTTCCGCTCAACACGATCAGCGAACAGCATGCCGAGCAGGGGCGAGACCGGGTTCGCGATGGCGATGATGAAGGCGTATTCGAGGCTGGTCGTGACATGGATGTTTTTGGCGATCAGCAGCGTCGGTACCCAGGCGGCGAAACCATAGAAGCCGATCGTCTGCGCAAAATTGAAGACCGAGAGCATGATCGTCCGACCGCGATACTCCGGCGACCAGATTTCGCTGAAACTGGCGTCCCCCTTCTCCTCGGCGGCATGCCGGCCAGGCGCAGCGAGCTGGCCAATCTCAGCCTCCACATGGCGTTCTATTCTGCTCATGACTTGGTCGGCCTCGGCCAGACGATCATGCGTGGCAAGCCAGCGCGGGCTTTCCGGCAGAGCCCGGCGGATAAACCAGACAACGATGGCACCGACCGATCCGATCAGCACGACCACGCGCCATCCGTCGATGCCGAAGGGCTTGGACGGCACGATAAAATAGGCAAGCAGAGCCACGACGGGCACCACGGCGAACGTGACGAACTGGTTGAACGCGTAGGCCCGCCCGCGCGAGGAGGCCGGGATGAGTTCCGCGATGTAAGTGTCGATTGTGACGAGTTCCACGCCGAGGCCGATACCAGCGATGAAGCGCCAGAGATCAACCCCGAAGCCCGTGGCCTGAAACGCCATGATGAACGTGCAGACCGAATACCACAACAGCGCGTAGGTGAAGACGGCGCGGCGGCCAAAGCGGTCGGCAACGAAGCCGAATGCGATGGTGCCGACGAACAGGCCGGCGAACGTTGCGAAGACAAACGTGCCGAAGCCGGCTGCGCCGACCAGGCCCAGGGACGAGAACGCACCCAGGGACGCCGGCGAAAAAAGGCCCGCCTTGATCAGGCCTGGGGCAACATAGGCGGTGAAGAATAAATCATAAAATTCGAAGACACCGCCAAGGGACAGCAGGAGAATCAGTATCCATACGTAGCGGGAACTCGGTAGGCGGTCGAGGCGGGCGGCGATGTTCGCCGCGCTGGTCGTCGCTGACATCTCGTTGTTTCCCCCAGATGTAACCGGACCTTTCCGGACTGTAAGGCGTATCGGACGCGTTTCGGCGCGCCGCGTCAACACCATGGCGGTCGGTCAAGATTCGATGACATGCGTGCCAGCCATCGCGGCCCTGCCGGGCCTGGCGGAGCGGGGGTGCTTGTGCCCGGCGGGCCGACAGCCCATTTGCGATGCCCATGACCCAGGACAACATGACGGACTATGCCGGCTGGCACGGCACCACGATCCTTTGCGTGCGGCGGGACGGCGCGGTGGCCATGGCCGGTGATGGCCAGGTGACGCTTGGCCAGACCGTGATAAAGGGCAACGCGCGCAAGGTGCGTCGGATTGGCGGCGGGCAGGTGCTGGCCGGGTTCGCCGGGGCGACGGCCGACGCGTTCACCCTGCTGGAGCGGCTGGAGGCCAAGCTGGAGCGGTTTCCCGGTCAGCTCGAACGGGCCTGCGTGGAACTGGCGAAGGACTGGCGCTCCGACCGGTTTCTGCGCCGGCTGGAGGCAATGATGGCGGTGGCCGACAAGGAACGCAGCTTCACGCTGACGGGACAGGGCGATGTGCTGGAGCCGGAGGACGGGGTGATCGCGATCGGTTCAGGTGGTAATTTCGCGCTGGCGGCGGCGCGGGCGCTGATGGGTGTGGAGGGGTTGACGGCCGAGGAGGTCGCCCGGCGGGCGATGAAGATCGCCGGCGATATCTGCGTCTATACCAATCACTCGCTGGTGGTGGAGACGCTGTGATGATGGATGGAGCGACGCCGATGGCGATCACGGAGCAGATGGCGCGGGATGCCGGCGCGGAGGGGCCGAATTTTTCGCCCCGGGAGATCGTCTCCGAGCTCGACCGGTTCATCGTGGGGCAGAACGACGCGAAGCGGGCGGTGGCGATTGCCCTGCGCAACCGCTGGCGCCGCCAGCGTCTGCCGGAGGTGATGCGCGAAGAGGTCGTGCCGAAGAATATTCTGATGATCGGCCCCACCGGCTGCGGCAAGACGGAGATCGCGCGGCGGCTCGCAAAGCTGGCGCAGGCGCCGTTCCTGAAGGTGGAGGCGACGAAGTTCACCGAGGTCGGGTATGTCGGCCGCGATGTCGAGAGCATCGTGCGCGACCTGGTGGAGGCCTCGATCGTGATGCTGCGCGACGCGCGCCGGCGGGAGGTGCAGGCGAAGGCGCAGATGGCGGCGGAGGAGCGGCTGGTGACGGCGCTGACCGGCGAGCAGGCGGCCGCGGACACGCGCGGCAAGTTTCGCCGGATGCTGCGTGACGGGATGTTCGAGGACAAGGAAATCGAAATCGCGATCGCCGAGACGGCCGGCGTGCCGATCGGGGCGATGGACATTCCCGGCATGCCGCCCGGGCAGATGATGAATCTCGGCGAGATGATGAAAGGGATGTTCCCCCGCCAGGCGACGCCGCGGAAGATGACGGTGGCGGCCGCGCGGCTGGCGCTGGAGCGCGAGGAGGCGGACAAGCTGCTCGACTCCGACGCGCTGACCCGCGACGCCGTGGCGTATGCCGAGAACAATGGCATCGTCTTCATCGACGAGATCGATAAGATCTGCGCGCGGACCAGCGAGGGCGGGTTTCGCGGCGGCGATGTCTCCCGCGAGGGGGTGCAGCGCGACCTGCTGCCGCTGATCGAGGGGACGACGGTGAACACCAAGCACGGGCCGGTAAAGACGGACCACGTTCTGTTCATCGCCTCCGGCGCGTTCCATCTGGCCAAGCCCGCCGATCTGCTGCCGGAGCTGCAGGGCCGGCTGCCGATCCGCGTCGAGCTGTCGCCGCTGTCGCGCGAGGATCTGCGGCGGATTTTGACCGAGCCCGAGCATTCGTTGCTGAAGCAGTACGAGGCGCTGATGGGCACGGAGGGGCTGGCGCTGTCCTTCACCCCGGATGCGGTGGAGGCGCTGGCGGAGCTGGCGGCCGATATCAACGATCGGGTCGAGAATATCGGTGCGAGGCGGCTGCACACCGTGTTGGAGCGGCTGCTGGAGGAGGTCAGTTTTTCCGCCTCCGACCGGTCCGGGCAGGCGGTGGCGATCGATGCCGCCTATGTGCGCGAGCGGGTGACGCCGCTGGCGGGGCAGGGTGATTTGAGCCGGTTCATTCTGTAGTCTGGCGATCGGCCCGATCTGCGGAGCACGTCCTTGCTTGACCACTTTGTTACCCCGAGCGAACCCTCCGCCGCCGCGGCGATTGAGGCGATCGGCGAGGACCTCGCGCTGTTCGACGACTGGATGGACCGCTACCAGCAGATCATCGACTGGGGGCGTGAGCTGCCACCCTTTCCCGAGATCTGGGCGGACGATGCGCACCGCGTTCCGGGCTGCCAGAGCCGAGTGTGGATGGAGGCCGAGCAGCGCGACGGAAAATGGTATTTCGCCGGCACCTCCGATGCCGCGATCGTCGCGGGACTGGTCGCGCTGCTGTTGCGGGTTTATTCCGGGCGCGGCGCCGAGGAGATCGCGGCGACGGCGCCCTCGTTTTTGCAGGATCTCGGGCTGCTCCAGGCGCTTTCTACCAACCGCGGCAACGGGATTGCCGCGATGGCGAGGAAGATCCGCGAGCGCGTGGCGGCGGGGTAGCCCGGCTTCGGATAGCGCTTTCCCGGGGTTGGCTGCGTCTCAGGGCCGGTGATTGCTCGGGAGTGGCCGTTGCTCAGGAGAGGGCGCGCTTGAGGGCCTCGTTGACCACGGCGGGGTTGGCCTTGCCGCCGGTCGCCTTCATGGCCTGGCCGACGAAGAAGCCGAACAGCTTGTCCTTGCCTGATTTGTAGTCGGCGACCTTCTCGGCGTTGGCGGCGAGAACCTGGGCAATGGCCGCGTCGATGGCGCCGGTGTCCGTCACCTGGCGCAGGCCGCGGGACTCGACGATGGCGGCGGGGGCGTCGCCGGTCTCCACCATCGCCTCGAACACGTCCTTGGCGATGCGGCCATTGATGGTGCCGTCGGCGATGAGGTCGAGGAGCTGGCCGAGATCGCCCGCGGAAACCGGCGGGTGCTCGATCGATTTGCCGGTCTCGTTCATCGCCGCGAAGAGATTTCCGGTGACCCAGTTGCAGGCGAGGCGGGCGTCGCGGCCCTTCGCAACGGTCTCGAAATAATCAGCGACGGCCTGGTCGACGGTGAGCACGCCCGCGTCGTAGGCGGGGATGGCGTAGTCGCGGATGAAACGGGCACGCTTGGCATCCGGCAGTTCCGGCAGCCGCACCCGCAGCGCCTCGACCCAGGCGGGGTCGAGTACCAGCGGCAGCAGATCGGGGTCGGGAAAGTAGCGATAATCATGCGCGTCTTCCTTCGAGCGCATGGAGCGGGTGATGCCGCGGCCAGGATCGTAGAGACGGGTTTCCTGCCCGACCTCGCCGCCATCCTCCCACACCTCGATCTGGCGGCGCGCCTCGGCCTCGATCGCGTGCATGACGAAGCGGATGGAGTTGACGTTCTTGACCTCGCAGCGGGTGCGGAACGGCTCGCCCGTCTTGCGTACCGAGACGTTGACGTCGGCACGCATCGAGCCCTCGTCCATGTTGCCGTCACAGGTGCCGAGATAGCGCAGGATGGAGCGCAGCTTGCGCAGATAGGCACCGGCCTCCTCCGGCGAGCGGATATCGGGTTCCGAAACGATCTCCATGAGCGCGACGCCGGCGCGGTTGAGGTCGATATAGGAGAGTGCGGGGTCGCGGTCGTGGAAGGATTTGCCGGCGTCCTGCTCCAGGTGCAGGCGGGTGACGCCGATCTGGCGGGTGCTGCCGTCCTCGAGTACGATCTCGACCGAACCGCTGCCGACGATGGGCATCTGGTACTGGCTGATCTGATAGCCGGCGGGCAGGTCGGCGTAGAAATAGTTCTTGCGGTCGAAACGGGATTCGAGGTTGATCGCGGCGGCGAGACCGAGGCCGGTGCGCACCGCCTGGGCGACGCATTCGCGGTTGATCACCGGCAGCATGCCGGGAAAGGCTGCGTCCACGAAGCTGACCTGGGCGTTGGGCTCGGCGCCGAACGCGGTTGCAGCGCCCGAGAAAAGTTTCGACTTCGAGATGACCTGGGCGTGGACCTCGAGCCCGACGACGATTTCCCACGGACCGGTGCGGCCCTCCAGCGTGTAGCTCATGCGACGACTCCCGCGCGCAGCGAGGGCAGGGCGGTGAAGGCCGCGGCCTTTTCGATCGCGGCACCGACGGCGAAGACCGTCTCCTCGTCGAAGGGCTTTCCCAGAACCTGCAGGCCGAGTGGCAGCCCGGCGCCGTCGAGGCCCGCCGGCACCGAAAGCCCCGGAATGCCGGCCATGTTGGCGGGCACGGTGAAGATGTCGTTGAGATACATTGTCACGGGGTCGTCCATCTTCTCGCCCATGGCGAAGGCGGCGGTCGGCGCGGTCGGCGTCACCAGCGCGTCCACCTTTGCGAACGCCTCGGTGAAGTCGCGCAGGATCAGCGCGCGCAGCTTCTGGGCGCGGAGATAATAGGCGTCGTAGTAGCCGGCGGAGAGGACATAGGTGCCGATGAGGACGCGGCGGCGAACCTCGGCACCGAAGCCGGCGGCGCGGGTGCTTTCATAGAGTTCCTGCAGGTCGGCGCCGTCCTGGCGCAGACCGAAGCGCACGCCGTCATAGCGCGCGAGGTTGGAGGATGCCTCGGCCGGGGCGACGATATAGTAGGTCGCAAGCGCATATTTGGTATGCGGCAGCGAGACGTCGACGAGGGTTGCTCCCTGGTCGCGCAGCCAGGTGAGGCCCTGTTGCCATATGGCATCGATTTCGGGCGCCATGCCGTCGCTGCGATATTCCCGGGGCACGCCGATGCGCAGACCCGCGACGCCGCGCGTGCAGGCGGCCTCGAAGTCCGGAACCGGGATGTCGGCGGACGTGGAGTCCCTGGGGTCGTGACCGGCCATGGAGGCGAGCATGATCGCGCAGTCGCGCACGGTGCGGCCCATGGGGCCGGCCTGGTCGAGCGAGGAGGCGAAGGCGACGATGCCCCAGCGGCTGCAGCGGCCATAGGTCGGCTTGATGCCGGCGATGCCGCAGAAGCTGGCGGGCTGGCGGATGGAGCCGCCGGTATCCGTCGCGGTGGCGCCGGGGGCCAGGCGGGCGGCGACGGCCGCCGCCGACCCGCCGGAGGAGCCGCCGGGCACGAGCCGGGTGTTGGCGCCGTGGCGCGACCAGGGGTTCACCACCGGGCCGTGGGCCGAGGTCATGTTGGAGGAGCCCATGGCGAACTCGTCCATGTTCGCCTTGCCAAGGAAGACGGCGCCGTCGCGCAGCAGGTGGGCGGTGACGGTGCTTTCGTAGGGTGGCACGAACGGGGCGAGGATATTGCTGCCGGCGGTGGTGCGCACACCCTCGGTGCAGAACAGGTCCTTGATGGCGAGTGGCACGCCGAGCAGGGGTGCCGCCTCACCGGCGGCGAGGCGGCGGTCGGCGGTGGCGGCCTGGCTGAGGGCGCGCTCGGCGGTGACGGTGATGAAGGCGTTGAGCCGCGGGTTCAGCGCCGCAATCGCATCGAGGCAAGCGGTGGTGATGTCGGTCGAGGTGAAGTCGCGCCGGCGCAGCCCGTCTCGGGCCTCGGTCAGGCTCAGATCACAGAGCGTCATTCAACGACTTTCGGAACGGTAAAAAAATAATCGGCGCGGGCGGGCGCGTTGGCGAGGATGGCGTCCTGCATGCCGCCATCTGTGACCTTGTCCTCGCGCATCGGCAGGCGCTGATGGCTGATGCCGGCGAGCGGGGCGACGGCGGAGACATCGACCTCGTTCAGTTGCTCGATCCAGCCCAGAATGCCGGAAAGCTCGGTTTGCAGCTGGGCTACCTCCTCGTCGGTGACGCGGATGCGGGCGAGTTTCGCGATGCGACGCACGGTCGCGGGGTCGAGCGCCATGACCAGTCCCTCGGGTCTTGCTTGGGTGGGAAGCGGGCATGATAACTCCCGTCATGACGCTTCACAACCTCGCCGAGCTGTTGACGGACCTGCCGCGGGATGCGGCGGTGCTGGGGATCGATTACGGGCGGCGGCGGATCGGGGTTGCGCTGTCGGACGCGCATCGGGGGATCGCGGGGCCCTATGCGGTGCTGCAGCGGGCCAGGCTTGCGGTGAACGCGGCGCAGATCCTGGCGATCGCCGAGCGGGAGCAGGTGGCGGCACTGGTCGTCGGGCTGCCGTTGGAGACGGATGGAACCGCCGGGCGGGCGGCGCAGGCAGCGCGGGACTGGGCGCATGCGCTGGCGGCGGCGACCGGGCTGCCGGTGGCGATGGCCGATGAGCGCTACAGCACCAGCACGGTGCGGGAGCGGGCGGCGGAGCAGGGGCGCGGGCTGCGCGAGGCGGATGCGCATGCGGCGGCGGAGTTCCTTTCCGCGGCACTGATGGAGGTGGGGCGTGGGTGACGCGGACACGAGCGGCTGGGTGGTCGCACCAAGCCGGTATATCGCCGGGCGACCGGCGGAGATGGCCGTACCGGCGCCGTGGTCCTGCTATCTGGCGATGCCGGACGGGGTGCGGCTGGCGGTGGATGTCTACGCACATTCCGGCCGGCGGCCGACGCTGCTGATCGCCACCCCCTATTACCGGCGGGCGGCGCGGGTGGCGGGGTCGGCGGCGGAGGTGGCGCCGAACATCGCCAAGTACCGCGATGCGTTCGTGCCGCGTGGCTACAACCTCGTGGCGGTGGACGTGCGCGGCAGCGGCGCGAGCTTCGGGACGCGCGACGCATTCCGCTCGCCGCGGGAGCGGGCGGACCTTGGGGTGCTGGCGGATTGGATCGTCGCACAGCCATGGTCCGACGGGCGGATCGGCTCCACGGGGATTTCCTATCTCGGGGCGGGGGCGGATTTTCTTGCCTCGACCGGCCACCCGTCCGTGCGGGCGGTGGCGCCGATTTCGGCTGTCTGGGACACCTGGCGGGACAATTACTGGCCGGGCGGGATTCTGCTCACCGAGCTTGTTACGACATACGAACGGTTGATGCAGGGGCTCGATCGCAACCGCCGCGAGTGGCTGGCGGGGCTCGGAACCTTCGCGGAGCCGGACTATCTCGGGCCGTTGGCGGTGGACGGGGATGACGGGTCGCTGCTGGCGGCGGCGATTGCCGAGCATGCGGGTAGTTTCTCCCAGGCTCGGTTCATGGCGGAGTTTCCGTTTCGCGATTCAACGTTGCCCTATGATGCCGGCTTTACGCCGAATGCGTTTTCGCCCTGCGGCTACGCGGCGAGCATTCCCGAGGATGTGGCGGTTTATTCCGTGGGCGGCTGGACCGATGGGGCGGGTTACGCGAACGGGGCGATCGCGCGGTTCCTGACGCTGGCGAAGAACCCGCGCCACCTGCTGATCGGGCCGTGGGACCATGGGGCGCGGACCAATTGCTCGCCGTGGCGGGGGCGGGTGGAGCCGGAGTTCGACATCATGGCCGAGCTGGTGCGGTTTTTTGACCATTACCTGATGCAGCGCCAGACCGGGCTCGACCGCGAGGCCGCGGTGCATGTGTTCTCGCAGGGTGATGAGTGCTGGCTCGCGGCCGGGGCTTGGCCGGTGGCGGAGGGGCATTTCTCGCGGCATCTGCGGCCGGATGGCGCGCTGGGTGAGGCCGCAGCGGGCGTGACGGTGCATGCGACGGACCCGCGCGCGGGGACCGGCGGGGCGACGCGCTATGAGCGGATCGCCGGGCTGCCGGTGACGCACCCCTATGCGTCGTGGCCGGCGGAGGATGCGCTTCGTGCGTCGTGGACATCCGAGAAGCTGAGCGCGGGGCTGCGGCTGGCGGGGCATGGGGTGGTCGAGCTGACGGTCGAGAGTTCCGAGCCGGATGCGGCGATTTTTCTGTATCTGCTGGATGTGGCGCCGGATGGCACCGTCCGTTACGTGACAGAGGGTATGCTGCGGGCGCTGCACCGGGCGGAGGTGGAGCCGCCGGCGAACCAGCGCGCGGCCTGGCCGTTTCATGCCGCGACGCGGGCGATGGCCGCCCCGATGCCGCGCGGTGAGGCGGTGCCGATGCGGGTGGTGCTGCTGCCGGTGGCATGGCGCTTCGCGGCCGGGCACCGGGTGCGGCTGTCGCTGGCCGGGAGCGATGCCGATCACGCGATGGCGGTGCCGCATGGGCGCCCGCCGGTGCTGCGCGTGGCCGGGGATTCACGCCTGGTGTTGCCGATGCTGCGGCACGGTGACGAGGGGCAGGGCGGCTGAAGCGAGATCGCATCCGGGCCCGGCGGAGGCCCGGTTCTACGGCGTTCGCGCCCTACGGATCGCGACCGTAATAAAGCGCCTGGGTATGTGTTGCCTCGGCGAAGAACAGCCAGCGCTCGGCGAGTGTGCCGGCCAGGGCCAGCAGGGCCGCGAGCGGGGCGAGAAAGACCAGAGGGCCGCCGGTGACGCCGATGGCAAGCAGCACCGCCGGCACGCCGAAGCCGAGGCCGAGAACCCCGGCGCGCAGGCGCCGAGCGTTGGCGCGGGCAACCCGGTAGCCCATCTCGCGCATCAGGTAGTTGGGCGGGCCGTGCGGCGGGTCGAGCAGGCGGACGTGGCCGCGCTGGCCGAGGCCGGTGGCGGTACCGAGCGTGGTGGTGGGCACCTGGGCATCGATCGAGCCCCAGTAGCGGTGTTTCAACGCCAGCGCGGCGACGGCGGCGATGGCCGCGGCGATCGCGATCGGGGCGGAGAAGGTGAGGGCGGCAAGCAGGGCCAGGCCGGTGAACAGCGCCAGCAGCAGATAGACCGGCACGGTCAGTGGATGGTGCCATTGGCGGATGGGGCGCAGCGAGGCGTAGATCTGGCCGGTGCAGTAGACGGTGGCGGCGGCGATGACGGCGGTGAGCAGGCCGAGAACGACGCTGGGCCGGCCGGTGATGAGCCAGGCGAGCGCGAAGGCACCGATGATCGGATAGGCGACGATCGCCGCAATCCCCTCGCGCGAGAGCCAGGAACTGCGCCATTGCGTGAGCGCGCGCCAGGCGCGCTCCGGATGGCCGAGATGGAACGTGCTGGCGAGCAGGCCGGCGGTGACCAGCGCGAGGCCGAGCCCCACCGCGAGCACGACGAACCAGGCGGTGCCGGGCGTGAGGCCGGCCGGAGCCAGCAGGCCGAGAAGGGCGAGCAGGCCATAGCCGGCGCCGGAAGCGGTGGTGAAGAAGATGACGGAGAAGGCGGGCTTCATCGGGCGATCAGCTTTCCGGCCCATTCCGCGAACCGGCTGGCGAGGCTGGCCTGGGGCAGCGGTGCCGATGCCAGCACGGCGTTGCGCGGCGGCAGGTAGCGGTTGACGGGGCGACAGCCCTGCTCCGGCATCAGCGCGAAGCCGCCGCGGGCGGCGACGAGGCGCGAGACCGCGCTTTCCGGGTCGCCAAGGTCGCCGAAATGCCGCGCGGAGGCCGGACAGGTGGCAACGCAGGCGGGCACTCGTTCCTTTTCAGGAACGTCCATGTTGTAGATGCGATCGACGCAGAGCGTGCATTTCTTCATCACGCCCTGGTCGTGGTCGTATTCGCGCGCGCCATAGGGGCAGGCCCAGGAGCAGAGCTTGCAGCCGATGCATTTGTCGGGATCGACGAGGACGATGCCGTCCTCCTGGCGCTTCATGCTCGCACCGGTGGGGCAGACGGTGACGCAGGGCGCGTCCTCGCAATGCAGGCAGGATTTCGGGAAATGGACGGTGCGGCCGGTGGCGTTCTCGCCCGTGTCCTGACCCAACGTCTCAAAGCTGTGGATGCGGTTGAACCAGACGCCCTCGGGCTCGGCGCCGTAAGGCTCGAAATCCGGCAGCGGGCCGGAGGGGCCGGAGGTGTTCCACTCCTTGCAGTTGACGGCGCAGGCATGGCAGCCGACGCAGGTATCGAGGTCGATGACCAGGCCGAGTTTCTTTTCGGTATGAAGTGGCAACGAGGTCATGTGGCGCTCACGTCGTAGCGGAGGATGGCGGGTGGCGGTTCGAGTCCCGGGAGGGGCGGCAGGCGCTCGGCGCGGGCGATGTCGGCCGCCGTTGCGCGCTCGAGGCGGACGCGGGCGTCGAACCAGGCGGCCTGGCCGGTGACGGGGTCGGAGTTGGAGGCGCGGGGCCGGCCGGGCTCCGGCCGCAGTTCCGAGAGGACGTGGTTGAGCAGGAAGCCGGTGGTGGCCTCGCCGGCATCGGGTGCCAGGTTCCAGGCGCCGGCGCGCTTGCCAATGGCGTTCCAGGTCCAGACGGTGGCGGGGTTGACGCCGTCCATCAGGCGGGCGCGGGCGACGATGCGTCCGGTGCGGCTGATGACGGCGACCCAGTCCTCGTCGGTGATGCCGAGCGAGGCGGCGAGCGTGCGGGCGATGTAGATGCGGTTGGCGCCCATGATCTGGCGCAACCAGGCGTTCTGTCCGTGCCAGGAATGATACATCGCCATCGGGCGCTGGGTGATGGCGTGCAGCGGATAGGCGGCGTCGGTCCCGGAGGTTTCCTCCAGCGGCGCGTACCAGAAGGGCAGCGGGTCGCAATAGGTGGCGACGCGCTCGCGCAGATGCGCGGGCGGCTGCACGGCACCGTGGCCCCGTGCGGCGATGCGCATCCGCGCGAGAGGCTCGCTGTAGATCTGCAACGTGATCGGGGCATCGGAGCCGATCAGCCCCATCGCCTTGGCACCCTGCAGATAGGCCGCGTTGCTGTGCTTGTAGTAGAGCTGGTCGGCCGGCAGGTCGTGGTGCCAGAAGCAGCCATTTTCGATGTAGCGGTCGACCTGCTCGGGGTTTGGTGCGCCGACGCCGATCGCGCTGCCGTCGCCGCGAAAGCCGGCGAGCGGGCCCACGCCGGGGCGGCGCTCGTGCTTCCAGATATAGGTGCGGTAGGAATCGTAGAGCGGCGCGCCCTCTGCATCGACCATGCCCGGCAGGCCCAGACGCGCGCCGAGCGACAGCAGCACGTCCTGAAACGGGCGGACGTCGCGGTCCGGCTCGATCACCGGCTGGCGGATGGCGTCGGCGGGGCCATGGGCACTGCCGATCGGGCGGTCGAGCAGGGAGATGCAGTCGTAACGTTCGAGATAGGTCGTGTCCGGCAGGACGAGGTCGGCATAGGCGACCGTTTCGGACGCGTAAGCGTCGGCGTAGATCACGTGGGGGATGCGGTATTCGCCGGTGGCGGGGTCGCGGGCGGTGAGGGCGGCGGTGGCCTCGCCGGGGTTCATCGAGGAGTTCCAGGCCATGTTGGCCATGTAGAGGAACAGCGTGTCGATGTTGTAGGGGTCGGCGGCGGCGGCGTTGCCGATGACGTTGTGCATCAGCCCGTGCAGGGCGAGCGGCGCCTCCCACGAGAAGGCGCGGTCGATGCGCAGCGGCGTGCCCTCGGCTTCGACCAGCAGGTCCTCCGGCCGCTGCGGGAAACCGAGCGCCAGGCCGGGCTGTGCGGTGTTGGGCTTGCTCTCGCGCCCGACCGGTGCCGGGCCCGGCGGGATCGGGCGCGGATAGGGGGATTTGTAGCGCCAGGCGCCGGGGACATCGACGGCGCCGATGAGCATCTGCAGCACGTGGATGGCGCGGCAGGTGTGAAACCCGTTGGAATGGGCGGAGATGCCGCGCATCGCGTGGATCGCGACCGGGCGGCCGCGCATCGTCGGGTGCTGGCGGCCCCAGGAATCGGTCCAGGGGACCGGTAGTTCGATCGCCCCTTCGAAGGCGACCTCCGCGATCTCGGCGGCGATGCGGCGGATCGTGGCGGCGGTGATGCCGCAGCGCTGGGCGACGGCCTCGGGTGCGTAGGTGCCGTCGAGCACGCGCTCGGCGAGCAGGGTGAAGACGGTGGCGACCCCGCGGCCATCGGCGAGGCGGAACCGGCCGGCGATGGCGGCGTTGTCGGCGCTGGCGACGGCGGCCTCGCCGTTCCAGAGCAGCGGGCGGCCGGCTTCGTCGCGTGCGATGAGGCCGTCATCCGCCGTGCCCGGCGCCTCGATCACCAGATTCGGTGCGTTGGTGTAACGGGCGAGGAACTCCAGATCGACTCGGTCGGCGGCGAGCAGGCAGTGGGCCAGCGACATCACCAGCAGCCCGTCGGTGCCCGGGCGGATGCCGAGCCATTCATCGGCGATGGCGGAATAGCCGGTGCGGACGGGGTTGACGGAGACGAAGCGCGCGCCGCGGCCCTTGATCTTGCCGAGGCCGATCTTGATCGGGTTGGAATCGTGGTCCTCGGCGACGCCGAACATGAGGAACAGCCTGGTATGGTCCCAGTCCGGCTCGCCGAACTCCCAGAAGCTGCCGCCGAGCGAGTAGAGGCCGGCGGCGGCCATGTTGACGGAGCAGAACCCGCCATGGGCGGCGAAATTCGGTGTGCCGAAGGCCTGCGCCCACCAGCCGGTGAGCGACTGGCTCTGGTCGCGTCCGGTGAAGAAGGCGAGGCGCTTGGGGTCGGTCTCGCGCACGCCGCGCAGCCATGTGGTGGCGAGGTCCAGCGCCTCCTCCCACGTCGCCTCGCGGAACTCGTTGCGGCCGCGCTCGCCGGTGCGGATGAGCGGGTGGCGCAGCCGCGCCGGCGAGGTGGCCTGCATGATGCCGGCCGAGCCCTTGGCGCAGAGCACGCCGCGGTTGACCGGGTGGTCGGGATTGCCCTCGATGTAGCGCAGTTTGCCGTCCGTGACGTGCACGCGGATGCCGCAGCGGCAGGCGCACATGTAGCAGGTGGAGCAGACGATCCCGTCGCGTGACGGGGCTGCCGTGGCGGCCTCGGTCACGCGCGCTGGACCAGCTCGATCTTGTAGCCGTCGGGGTCCTCGACGAAGGCGATGACGGTGGTGCCGAACTTCACCGGGCCGGGCTCGCGGGTGATTTTGGCGCCGGCGGCGCGCAGCTTGGCACAGGTGCCGGCGACGTCCGGCATGCCGATGGCGAGGTGACCGAAGGCTGTTCCGATATCGTATTTATCGACGCCGTAGTTGTAAGTGAGTTCGAGCAAGGTGTGCTCGGCCTCGTCGCCGTAGCCGAGGAAGGAGAGGGTGTATTTGCCGTCCGGTACGTCGCGGCGGCGGAGTTCCTTCATGCCGAACAGCTCGGTGTAGAATTTGACGCTGCGGTCGAGGTCGCCGACGCGCAGCATGGTATGCAGATAGCGATAGGTCATGACGTCTTCTCCATGGTCGTGCCGAGTAGAAACAATCCAGCCTCCCGCGCCGTGGCCGTGATGGCCTCGGCGTCGGCGAGCAGCGTGCCGCCGGCTTCGAACGCGATGCCGCGCAGCCCGGCCGCGACCGCGGCGCGCACGGTGTCGGGCCCGATGGCAGGGAGGTCCGCGCGGCGATCCTGGCCGGGTTTGGCGAACTTGACCAGTACCCCGCCGGGGCCGGGGCGGGCCAGGGCGGCAGCGCGGGCGAGCATGGCGTCGGTGCCCTCGACCGCCTCGACGGCGAGCACGATGCCCTGCTGCACGACGCAGGCCTGGCCGACATCGGCGGCGCCGAGGGCGCGGATGACGGCGAGGCCGCGGGCGATGTCGGCCTGTGCCGCGGCGTCGGGGGCGGCTGGGGTGAGCAGGCCCGCGGGGGCGAGCGCCTCGGTGAGGATTTCATGCGCGCCGAGAACCCGGAAGCCCTCCTCACCGAGCACCCGCAGCACCGCGGCGAGCAGGCCGTCATCGCCGCCGAACGCGGCACGGCCGATGCGCGCGAGCAGGCGCACGCCCTCGGCGTCAGGGCGCAGGTCGAGCATCGAGGGGCGCTTGACCGGGCCGACGACCACGAGGTCCTGGCACCGCGCCTCGCGCAGCAGGGTGAGGATGCGTCCGGCAGCACCCATGCGGGCGGTGGCGTGCGGGTAGGGGCCGACCACGCGGCCATCCGCGAAGCCCTCCAGCGCCACGATGAAGACCGGCCGGCCGGCGGCCGTGGCGGCGCGCGCGACCTGGCCCGGAAACGGGCCGCCGCCGGCGATGATGCCAAGAGGGCTGCGCTCGCCCGCCATGCCGGATGCGGAGGTGGTGGATGGAGCCATGGTGGATGGCGACGTGGCTTAGTCCTCGGCGTCGTCGGCGCCGATGGCGGCCCGGATCAGGCCGCGATGGGAGGGCGCGGTGACGAAGGCGAGCATCTCGGCGACGAGCGGATCGGGGTCGGGCGTGGCTTGCAGTGCGGCGAGGCGCTCGGCGAAGGCGCCGGCGGCCCCGAACAGGTCGCGGAAGGCGCGGCGCAGGGCGGCGATGGATTCGCGCTTGTGGCCGCGCCGGCGCAGGCCCACCACGTTGAGCCCGGCGAGGCGGGCGCGGTTGCCGATGACCATGCCGAACGGGATGACATCCGCCTCCACGCCGGATACGCCGCCGACCATGGCGCCGCGGCCGATGCGCACGAACTGGTGCAGTGCCGCGGCACCGCCGATGACCGCGCCGTCACCGATCTCGACATGGCCGCCCATCACGACGTTGTTGGCGACGACGATGCCGTCGCCGAGCGTGCAGTCATGTGCCACGTGGACGACGGCCATCAGCAGGCAGCCGGCGCCGACCCGGGTGATGCCGGTGCCGGTGACGGTGCCGCGATGGATGGTGACGTGCTCGCGGATGACGGTGCGCGGGCCGATGATGGTTTCGGTGGGTTCGCCCTTGTATTTCAGGTCCTGCGGCGGCAGGCCGACGGTGGCGAAGGGGTAGACGGTGGCGGCCTCGCCGATCGTGGTGCGGCCATCGATCACGGCGTGGGAGATCAGGCGGACATGATCGCCGAGCACGACCTCCGGCCCCACGGTACACCACGGGCCGATGCTGACGCCGGTGCCAAGCGTGGCCCCGGGGGCAACGATGGCGCTAGGGTGGATGGTGACAGCCTGTTCGGTCGCGGCACTCATAGCGGGGCGGCGCGCTCCATGATCATCGCGGTGTAGGTGGCTTCCGCCACCACGGCGCCGTCGACGCGGGCGATGGCGTGGAATTTCCAGACCTGGCCGCGGCTGCGTTCTTTCACGCAGTGGATGCGCAGCGTGTCGCCGGGCTGCACGGGGCGGCGGAATTTCGCGCCCTCGACGGACATGAAATAGACCACGCGGCCCGCGGCGTCCGGGCCCAGCGTCTGCACCACCAGCACCGCGGCCGTCTGCGCCATGCTCTCGATGATGAGCACGCCCGGCATCACCGGGTGGTTGGGAAAATGGCCCTGGAAGAACGGCTCGTTGACGGAGACGTTCTTGATGCCGATGGCGGAACGATCGGCGAACAGCTCCTCCACCCGGTCGATCAGCAGGAACGGATAGCGGTGCGGGATGGCGCGCAGGATGCCAGTGATGTCGATGGTCGTGCCGTGGCCGGCGGTCTGGCTCGCTGCGGTTTCGTTATCCTGCTGCATCGTTACAATTCCGTTCCTTCCTTCCGGCGTCGCTCCGCCAGGCGACGCAGCGTTGCGACCTGGCGGAAGAAGCTGCGCGTGGGCATCGCGGGCGAGCCGACGACATCCTGCGCCTCCGCCACGTCGGCCATGACGCCGGCCTGGGCACCGATGCGCGCGCGTGCGCCGATGCGCAGATGCCCGGTGAGCCCGGCCTGAGCCGCGATGACGACGAAATCGCCGACCTCGGTCGAGCCGGCGACGCCCGCCTGGGCAACGACGACGCAGCAGCGCCCGAGGCGGACGTTGTGGGCGATCTGCACCAGGTTGTCGAGGCGCGAGCCGGGGCCGATGACGGTGTCGTGGGCGGAGCCACGGTCGATGGTGGTGTTGGCGCCGATATCGACATCGTCGCCGATCAGCACGCGGCCGAGTTGGGGGACGGGGATGAAGCAGGGCAGCCCGTCCGGGCCACTGGGGTCGGTGGCGAAGCCGAAACCCTCCTGACCGATGCGCGCACCCGCGTGGATGGTGACGCGCGCGCCGAGGATGGCGTGGGTGAGCGTGGCGCCGGGGCCGATGCGGCAGTCCGGCCCGAGGACGACGCCGGCGCCGAGGACCGCGTGCGGCGCGACGCGGCAGCGCGGACCGATGTCGGTGCCGGGCTCGATGCAGGCGAAGGGTCCGATCTCGGCGGTGGGGTCGATGCGGGCGCCCGGAGCCACCCACGCGCTGGGGTGGATGCCGGGGCGGCTGGGCGGGCGCGGATGGAACAGGGCAGCCACGCGAGCCCAGCCGAGATAGGGCTCGGCGGTGACCAGCGTCACGCAGCCCGCGGGGGCGCGGGCGGCGAGGTCGGGATGGACGATGACCGCACCGGCGCGAGTTTGCGCCAGGGCGTCGGCGTAGCGGCGGTTGTCGAGGAAGGAGACTTCGTCCGGCCGCGCGGTTTGCAGCGGCGCGACCCCGGTGATGAGGTGCTGCGCGCCGCCGGCCGCCTCGGGGTCCACCCTGGCCGCCGCGGTTGCGGCCAGGGTGGCGAGGCTGTGCGGGCCGGAGCGCGCGAAGAAGCGCGGATCGCCGATGGCGCCTGGTTCGGTGCCCGGCGCGGCGGGCGCCATGCTACTTCTTCTTGGGCGCCGGCGGGTGGGCCGCGGGCGGCGTGGTGACCAGGGCCGAGGACAGCACCGGCGCCGGTTTGCCGGCATAGGTCATCGGGTCCACGTTCTCGGGCGGAATGGTCAGCGTGGGCAGGATCTTGTTCATCTGGTCCTGGACCTCCTGGCTGATGTCGAACACGCGCCCGGCGATGGCGACCTGGGTGCGCAGCAGCACGACGTTCATGCCGTGGCTCTGCGCCACCTGCTGCACCACGGCCTTGAGCACCGCCTGGATCTGGCTGAAGGCGATCTGTGCGGCCTCCTGGATGTGCAGCTGGCGTTCGCGGAACGCTTTCTGGTCGGCCAGGACCTTCGCGTCGAGGGCGGCGCGGCGCTGTTGGATTTGCGCCGGGGTGAGCTTCGAGGCGTCGCGGGCGAGCGCCTCCTGCATCGAGCGCCAAGTGGCCTGGGCCTTCTTGGCGTCATTGGAGAGGGCCTGCAGGCGACCGTTGATCACTGTTTCCACCTGGGTCGCGACCTTGAGTCCGCGCATCACCTGGGGGACGCCGATGGTGCCGAAGACCGCGGTTGGCGGCAGGTTGCCGGGCGGCAGCGGCTTCAGCGCCGGCAGCGGCGGCTGGGGTATCGGTGGCAGCGCCGCGGGGCCGACCGGCCCGGGCCCGGGCCCGGCCGAGACGACGGGTGCCATGGCCGGCGGGCGGGCGGGCGGTGGCGCCGGATGGGCGGGGATGAAGAACGGCTTGTTCTGCGCCTGGGCCGCGATAGGCAGGGTGCAGCCGAGGGCGAGGGATGCCGCGAGCGCGGCGAGGCGTTTGTGCATGGGGTCTAGAACCTTGTACCGAAGCCGAAACGGAAAAACTCTGTCTGATCGTAAGGCTCTTTCAGCAACGGCTCGGCGAAGTCGAGGTTGATGAGGCCGAACGGGGTGTTCCAGGAGATGCCGACGCCCGCACCGATGCGCGGGCGGGAGTAGTCGGTCGAGGGCACCGCGACACCGTTGACGACGAGCCGATTGGCTCCGGTGAGCGAGCCGATATCGACAAAGGCACGGCCGCGCAGGCCGAGATCCTTCGAGACCGGCAGCGGGAACAGGAACTCGGTCGATTGCGTCCAGATGAAGTCGCCGCCGAGGCTGTCATTGTAGCCGGTGAGTGCGTGCGGCCCGGCGCCACCGGTGGCGAAGCCGCGCAGGTTGGCGCCGCCGAGGAAGAAATTGTCGATGATGCGGCCGCGCGAGCCGATATTGGCGAGGTAGCCGGTGCCGGCGGAGATCGCAAAGCCGTAGTCGCGGTTGCCGAGGATGCTTTCGAGCGGGATGTAGTAGGTGCCGTTGAGCTTGGTGCGGACGTAGTCGACGGTGCCGCCGAGGCCGGCGAAGTCGGTGCCGAGCCGCACCACGTAGCCCGAATGCGGGTCGAGTTTGCTGTCGCGGTAGTCGACGGTGAGCACCTGGCCGATCTGCGAGAGGGTGGAGCCGCCGGCCTCGTCCTGGACGAACAGACTCGCGGTGCTCTGCACGTTGTAGACGTCGCGGAAGACCAGCGAGTAGGTCCAGGACTGGCTGAGATGGTTGGAGAAATTATAGCCGGCGGTGAGCGCGAAGCCGGTGCGCCGCTCGTTGTATTCGGCGATGGTCTGCAGGTCCTGCTGGACGTTGAAGAGCTGGATGCCGGCGAGGATGTTGCGGCCGAGGAAATAGGGGTTGGTGACCGAGATATCAGTCGAGATTTCCTTCTGGGCGATGATCGCATTGATGCTGGCGTTGATGCCGGTGCCGACGAAATTCGCCTCGCTGAGGCCGACATCGGCGAGCGCGCCGATATCCGTCGAGTAACCGCCGCCGATCGAGAGCTGGCCGGTGGCGCGCTCGTTGACGTTGACGTCGAGATTGACCTTGTCCGGCTCGTTGGTGGGCTGTGGCTTGATCGTGACGTTGTTGAAGAAGTTCAGGTCATGCAGGCGCTGCTGCGTCGCGCGCAGCAGGGCGGTGTTCAGCGGATCGCCCTCCGCGACCTGGAACTGGCGGCGGATCACCTGGTCCTCGGTGCGCGTGTTGCCGGTGATGTCGATGCGCCCGATGAAGACATGCGGGCCCTCGCCGACATTGAAGAGCAGGGCGACGGTGTGTTTTTTGTCGTCGCGCTTGATCTGTGGGCGGACCGCGACGAAGGAATAGCCCTCGCCCTGCAGGGTCGTGGTCAGGGTCTGGGCGGCCTTGGCGACCGCGTCGCCGTCGTACCAGTCTCCGGCGGCGATGCCGACGCGGCGCTGCAGCAGTGCCACGTTGGTGTGCGGCAGGCTGCTCGTGACCTTGACGCTGCCGATGCGGTAGCGCGGGCCTTCGTGGATGGTGAAGGTGACGAAGAAGGATTTGCGGTCCGGCGACAGCTCCGCGACCGGCTGCGCGATCTCGACCTCGGCATAGCCGTTGTGCAGGTAGAAGCGGCGCAGCGCCTCGCGGTCGGCGGCGAGGCGGGCGGGGTCCACGATGTCGGCGCTGGTGAAGACGTTCCACCAGACTTCCTGGCGCGAGGCGATGACGCCGCGCAGCCGGCTTTCGGAGAAGGCGTGGTTCCCGACGAAGGCGATGCGGCCGATGAACGAGGCCGCGCCGTCATGCACCTCGAACACCACGTTGACGCGGTTTTCCGCCAGCTTGATGATTTTCGGCGTGACCGTGGCGGCGTAGTGGCCGCGGCGGGCGTAGAGGTCAAGGATGCGCTGACGGTCGCTCGCGGCGGCGGCGGCGGTGAACACGCCGCGCGGCTTTTCCTCCAGCTCCGGCAGCAGGACTTTCGACGGCAGCGCGTGGTTGCCCTCGATCGCGACGCGGTTGATGATCGGGTTTTCGCGCACGTGCACGACCAGCGTGCCGCCCTCGCGGGTCAGGCGCACATCGGCGAACAGGCCGGTGGCGTAGAGCGTCTTGAGGCTGCGGTCCATGGCCGCGGGGTCGAACGGATCGCCGACGCGCAGCACCATGTAGCTCTCGATGGTCGAGGCCTCGATGCGCTGGTTGCCCTCGACCTTGATCGCCTGGACGGTGCCGGTGCCGGCGGGCAGCGGCGGCGGGACGAAGCGTGGCTCCGCCGCGGGCAGCGCCGGTGAGGCGGCGGTGACGGGCGGCAGCGCCGGCGGCCCCCCCCTTGCGGCGGCGCCTGCCGCGGCGCCGGAGGCGGGTGCCTGGGGCGGGGCGGGGGTGGCGTTGGGCGGCGTCGGGACCGAGCGACTCGGTACCGCCGAAACCGCCTGGGCGGGGCCGGAAATCGGCGGCGCAGAGGAAGCCGCCGGGGCCGGGGAGGTGGTGGCGGGTGTGGCGGTGGCATTGCCCGAGGTCTGGCCTTGGCCAGAGGTTTGGGCTTGCGCCTGGGTCAGCGCCAGGGTGAGCCCGATCGCAAGTACCGGCGGCGCAATCATTCGAAGCCACGTGGCCGCACGGCTCATCAACTCAGCAAGACCCCCATGACCGGCGCGCCCCCGGCCGGGACCCGCAACGCGGGCGGACCATACAAGGCACGGCGTCTATCGCAAGACGCCGTGGTGAAGGGAGCGCAGGATTTCCTCGCGGCGACGCATGAACGCGGAACATGGCGGAGAAAGGGCGGAACTGTGGCGGCGGGCGCGGCCGGCCGTCAGCCGAGGAGCTGGTGGAACCAGGTGACAATCTTGAGCGCCCGGAGGTCGTTCCAGGTGGCGAAGACGAACACCGCGCCGATCAGGGCGAGGCCGGTCCGCAGGCTCCATTCCTGGGCGCGCTTGGTCAGCGGGCGGCCGCGCACCGCCTCGACGGCGAAGAACAGCAGATGTCCGCCGTCCAGCACCGGGATCGGGAACAGGTTGATCAGCCCGAGATTGACCGAGAGCAGCGCGATCAGGGAGACGAAATTGGCGAGGCCGAGCTGCGCCGCCTTGCCGGAGATGGCGGCGATGCGCAGCGGCCCGCCGAGATCCTGGGCGCCATGGCCGGCCAGCATCTGGCCGATCCCATGCAGGGTGAGGACCGCGATGTTCCAGGACGCGACGACGCCCTCGCGGGCGGCGGTGAGCGGGCCCATCGGGTAGGCGACATAGACGCTGGTGCCGACGCCGAGATAGCCGATGGCCTTGCCGCCCGCCTGGTGCGTCGCCGGTGTGGCATCGAGGGTGACGGTCTTGTCGCCGCGGCGGATGGTGAAGGCGAGACGATGGCCTGGCGCGGCCGCGACCGCGTGCTGGAGGTCGAGGAAGGTGTGGACCGGCGTGGCACCGATGGCGACCACGCGGTCACCCTTGGCGAAGCCGGCGGCGGCAGCCGGGGAGCCGGCGGCGATGGTGGAGATGACCGGCTGTGGCACCTGGCGCCCCGTGGTGGCGAACAGGGCGGCGAACACGACGACGGCGAGGAGGAAATTGGCCACCGGGCCGGCGGCGACGACGGCGGCGCGGCGCAGGACGGATTTTTCGTGGAAAGTGCGGCCGGACATCCATGCGGTGCGGACCGCCTCGTCGGGCTCGTTCGGGTCGTGGCCATGCAGCTTCACGTAGCCGCCGAGCGGGATGCAACCGATCTTCCAGACGGTGCCGGCGGAGTCCTTCCAGCTCGCGATGGCGGGGCCGAAGCCGACCGAGAAGGTCTCGACGAACACGCCAACCGCGCGCGCGACGGCGTAATGGCCGAATTCGTGCACGAAGACGAGGACGCCGAGAAGGACGACGAAGGGGATCAGGCTGCCGAGCGGGGCGGGCAGGGCGGCCAGGAAATGTTCGATCAAGCGGCTCTCCGACGGCAGACAGGCAAGGTGGCCTCGCGCGCCATGGCATCGAGCGCGAGTACCTGGGCGAGATCGTCGGCGCGGTGGGGGCCGAGTGCGTCGAGCACCTCAGCGACCACGGCGGCGATGTCAAGGAAGCCGATGCGCCGTTCCAGGAAGGCGGCGACGGCGATTTCGTTGGCGGCGTTGAGGATGGCGGGGGCACCGCCACCCGCCTCCAGCGCCTCGCGGGCGAGCCGCAGGGCGGGGAAGTGGCCGAGGTCCGGGGCGGCGAACTCGAGCGTGCCGGCACGCGCGAGGTCGAGCCGGCGGGCTGGGGTGGCGATGCGGCTGGGCCAGGCGAGCGCGTGGGCGATGGGTACCGTCATGTCCGGCGAGCCGAGCTGGGCGATGACGCTGCCGTCGCGCCAGCAGACCATGCCGTGGACGATGGATTGCGGGTGGATCAGCACCTCGATCTCGGCCGAGGCCAGGGAGAACAGGCGGGCGGCCTCGATGACTTCGAGACCCTTGTTCATCATCGTCGCGGAATCGATCGAGATCTTGGCGCCCATCGACCAGACGGGGTGGCGCAGCGCACCCTCCGGCGTGGCGCGGGCCATATCCTCGCGCGAGGCGGTGCGGAACGGTCCGCCCGACGCGGTGAGGATGATTTTTTCGAGGGCGTCGCGCGGGCCGCTGGCGAGGGCCTGAAAGATGGCGTTGTGTTCCGAATCGACCGGCAGCAGCGTGGCGCCGGCCTCGCGCACCGCGGCGAGCATCACCTCGCCGGCGCAGACCAGCGCCTCCTTGTTGGCGAGCGCGATGGCGCCGCCGCGGCGGATGGCGGCGAGGGTGGGACGCAGGCCGGCGGCACCGGTGATCGCGGCCATGGTCCAGTCGGCGGGGAGGGCGGCGGCCTCGCAGATCGCCTCGGGGCCGGCATCGGCGCGGATCGCGGTGCCGGCGAGGGCTGCGGCCAGCGCCTTATACTGTGCCGGGTCGCCGATCACCGCGCGCTCGGCGCCGAAGGCGATGGCCTGCTCGGCGAGCAGCGTCGCGTTGCGCCCGGCGGTGAGGGCGCGGACGCGCCAGGCGCCGCGATGCCCGGCGAGGAGGGCCAGGGTCTGCGTGCCGACGCTGCCGGTGGAGCCGAGGACGGTGACGGTTTTCATGGGGCGATGGGCTTCTTGGGTTGCTCGAAGGGTGTGGCTGGCGGGCGACGCCGTTGGTTGTCGGTTGTTCTCAGCGCCAGAGCACTACTCCGTTTCCCATCGCTACGGCCAACAGCGCCATCGCGGTCGCGGCGGCGAGCAGCCCGTCCACCCGGTCGAACACGCCCCCGTGGCCGGGGATGAGCTGGCCGGAATCCTTGACCCTGCAATACCGCTTGAGGGCGCTTTCGGCGAGATCGCCCGTTTGTGAGACAAACCCCAGAAAGGATGCAAGCACGAAGGCGTGCAGATTTGTCGGTGGCGCGAGCGCGCCGGCGGCGACGTAGCCCATGAGGCCAGCGGCAAGCAGCCCGCCCGCGGCGCCGGACCAGGTCTTGGCCGGGGAGATGGCGGGGGCCAGGCGCGGCCCGCCGATGAGCCGGCCGATCGCGTAGGCGCCGATATCCGATGACCAGACGATAAGCAGTAAAAACAATGTATTTTGGAGTCCAGCTGAGCCGAGGCGCAGCCAGATGAGGGCGATGGCCGGGGCGCCGATGGCGAGCACGCCAACTGCTGGCGCGTTGCGGCGGAACCACAGCAGATGCACGAGGCCGACCATGAACAGGGCTGAGAACAGGGTCGGCGGCGGCGGCGCGCGCAGCAGGATGAGCATGATGACGACGGCGATGCCGAGCAGCATGCTGGCCGCGGCGAGCACCGGCAGGCGCAGCATGCGCGTCCATTCCCAGACCAGCGCCGCGGTGGCGAGCGTGATCAGTACGACCCAGGCGGCGCCGCCATACCAGAGGCAGGCGACGGCGAGCGGGGTCAGCACGCAGGCCGAGGCGGTGCGGCGCGCGAGATCGCGCCAGCGCCCGGCGTGGCGCGACGTGGCCGCTGCTGGCTCGCTCAACCGGGACGCGCGCCGAAGCGGCGTTCGCGGCGGGCGAACTCGGCCAGCGCCTCGGCGAAATGGCGCTCGCCGAAATCCGGCCACATCAGGTCGAGGAAGAGCAACTCGGCATAGGCGGACTGCCACAGCAGGAAATTCGACAGGCGCTGTTCGCCGGAGGTGCGGATGATGAGGTCGGGGTCCGGGATGCCGTCGGTGGAAAGCAGGGCCGCGAAGCTCGTTTCGTCGATGCTGGCGGGGTTGAGCGCGCCGGCGGCGGCGGCCTCGGCGGCGGCGCGGGCGGCGGCGACGATCTCGTCGCGCGCGCCATAGGACAGGGCGACGACGAGGGTGAGGCGGCGGTTGCCGCTGGTGGTTTTCTCGGCGGCGGCGAGGTCGGCGCGGATGTCGGCGGAAAACCGGTTGCGATCGCCGATGAAGCGCAGGCGCACGCCCTGGCGCGCGAGTTCTGCCATCTCGGCGCGGACGAAGTGGCGCAGCAGGCCGGTGAGGCCCACCACCTCCTCCTGCGGGCGGCGCCAGTTCTCCGAGGAGAAGGCGTAGAGGGTGAGCCAGCCGACGCCGTTCTGGATGGCGGCGCGGACGCTGCGGCGCACCGCCTCGACCCCCGCGCGATGGCCGGCGAGGCGCGGCAGGCCGCGCGCCTGGGCCCAGCGGCGGTTGCCGTCCATGATGATGGCGACATGGCGCGGCACCGGCGGGCTGGCGGCGCTGTCCGGGGTCGCGGTCCCGGGATTCGGGGCCTGGGTCGCCGCGGCCTGGGTGAGCGCGCTCATCTCGGCCATTTCCGGGCGGGCCGCACGCGGGGGCCGGCGACGGAATGGATGGGCCGTGCGGCCACTCCGTCGCCCATCGTCATACCTGGACGATCTCGCGGTCTTTGTCGGCCAGCGCCTCGTCGATGCGCTTGATCATCGCGTCGGTGAGCTTCTGCACCTCCTCGGCCCAGCGCTTGCCCTCGTCCTCCGAGATTTCCTTCTTTTCCGCGGCCTTGATGCGGTCCATGCCGTCGCGGCGGACGCCGCGGACGGCGACCTTCGCGGCCTCGGCGTATTTATGGGCGGCGCGGGACAGCTCCTGGCGGCGCTCGCCGGTGAGCTGGGGGATGGGGACGCGCACGAGCTGGCCGTCGGAGGCGGGGTTGAGGCCGAGGCCGGCGTCGCGGATGGCCTTTTCCACCGCCGAGATCAGGCTGCGGTCCCAGACCTGGACGGTGAGCATGCGCGGCTCCGGCACGCCGATGGTGCCGACCTGGTTCAGAGGCGTGGACGAGCCATAGGCCTCGACGCGCACCGGCTCCAGCAGGGCGGGCGAGGCGCGGCCGGAGCGCAGGCCGGCGAACTCGCGGCGCAGCGTCTCGATCGCCTGGTCCATCCGGCGGGTGAGGTCTTGCTTCAGCGAGGCGAGGTCCAAGATCGGGGCTCCGGCGTGAATGGCAGATCAATATAGGGACTGGTACCGCCGGGTGGCTTACGCCGGTTCCAGAATTGTTGTGAACCTTCCTTCACCTCGCATGACGCTGGCGAAGGCGCCGGGGGCGTGGATGTTGAACACGACGATGGGCAGGTGGTTTTCCCGCGCGAGCGAGATCGCCGAGGCGTCCATCACCGAAAGGTCGCGGGACAGCACGTCGAGATAGGAGAGCTGCTCGTAGCGCTCGGCGCCATGGTTCTTGCGGGGATCGGCGGAGTAGACGCCGTCCACCTGCGTGCCCTTGAGCAGGGCGTCGCAGTTCATCTCCGCGGCGCGCAGGGCGGCGGCGGTGTCGGTGGTGAAGAACGGGTTGCCGGTGCCGGCGGCGAAGATGACGACGCGGCCCTTTTCCATGTGGCGCTCGGCGCGGCGGCGGATATAGGGCTCGCAGACGCTGGCCATCGGGATGGCGGACTGCACTCGGGTGGCCACGCCGCGCTGTTCCAGCGCGTTCTGCATGGCGAGCGCGTTCATCACGGTGGCGAGCATGCCCATGTAGTCGGCCTGGGCGCGGTCCATGCCGGTGGCGGCGGCGGAAACGCCGCGGAAGATGTTACCGCCGCCGATGACGATGCACACCTCCGCACCGCTGGCCACCACGTCGCCGATATCGGCGGCGATGGCGGTGACGGTCTCGGTGTCGAGGCCGTATTCGCGCCGGCCCATGAGGGCCTCGCCGGAGAGCTTGAGGAGGACGCGCTTGTATGGCGCGGCGCGCGAGGGATGTGCGGGGGACATGGAACCGAGGGGGTGGAGGGGGCAGCGATTCGGGCAGAGAGCGAAACTATCGGGGCGGCGCCCGGGTCACAAGAGCGCCGCCGTTGCCAAAAAACGAGATGTGCCCCGACCCGCGACCCTGCTCCGGTGACGGCCGCGCTCAGAGGGCGGCCCGGTCCCGATGACGGACCCGCTCAAGGGGGCGGCGCGCTCAGGTGACGGCCCGGCGCTCGGCGTAGCGCGGCTGCCGCCACGCGGCGGAGGTGAGGACGTCGCGCAGCACCTCCACCGCGTCCCACAGATCGGTGTGGCGCAGGTAGAGCGGGGTGATGCCGAAGCGCAGCACGTCCGGCGCGCGGAAATCGCCGATGACGCCGCGGGCGATGAGGGCCTGCATGATCGGCCAGGCGTGCTCGTGGCGGATCGAGACCTGGCTGCCGCGCCGGTGGTCCTCGGCGGGGGTGACGATGCTGAGGCCGTTTCCGGCGCAGCGCTGCTCCACCAGGCGCATGAAGATCGCGGTCTGGGCGAGGGATTTGGCGCGTACCGCCGGCATCGGCGCCGCGAGCGCGAGGTCCACGCCGCATTCCAGGGCGGCGAGGCTGAGCACCGGGGGCGTGCCGACGGCGGCGGCGGCGATGCCGGGGGCGGGGCGGAAGCCGGGCTCGAAGGCGAAGGGTGCCGCGTGGGCGAGCCAGCCGGTGATGGGAAAACGTATCGCCGTGTGCAGATGCGGGGCGACGTGCAGGAAGGCGGGCGCGCCGGGACCGCCGTTGAGGAATTTATAGCCGCAGCCGACCGCGAGATCGGCGCCGGCCTCGGCGAGGGCGAGCGGCACCGCGCCGGCGGAGTGGGCGAGGTCCCACAGCGTGAGGGCGCCCGCCGCGTGGGCGCGGGCGGTGAGGGCGGCCATGTCGTGCATGGCGCCGGTATGGTAGTTGACATGGGTCAGCAGCATCACCGCGACATCGGCGTCGAGGGCTGAGGGAATCTCGGCCGCCGTGACCGTGCGCAGTTCGTGGCCCTCGGCGAGCAGGGCGGCGAGGCCCTGGGCGATATAGAGGTCGGTCGGGAAATTACCCTGCTCGGAGAGGATGACGCGCCGGCCGGGGCGCAGGCGCAGGGCGGCGGCGAGCAGCTTGAAGAGGTTCACCGAGGTGGAATCGGCGACCATGGTGCTGCCTTGTGCCGCGCCGATGAGCCGGCCGATCTTGGCGCCGATGCGCGGCGCGAGTTCCATCCAGCCGGCATCGTTCCAGGAGCGGATAAGGCCCTGCGCCCATTCCCGTGCCGCGACATCGGCGAGGCGGGCGGCGGTCTCCCTGGGCATCGCACCCAGGGAGTTGCCGTCGAGATAGATGACGCCGTCCGGCAGGACGAAACGGTCTCGAAACGGTGCCAGCGGATCGGCGGCATCGAGTGCCGCCAGATCCTGGCGCGTGATGGGAGATTGCATGCTCAGGAGTTCGGCCCGCGTTCCATCGAGAAGGGCTGCCAGCGGCGCAGCCCGCCGGTGGCGAGGACCGTGGGGTTGACGCAGCTCATCGGCCAGCGGCCGGACAGCACGAGGGCAAGCTCCTGGCCGACGCGGCGGCGGCGCGCGGGGTCAAAGCGGGCGGAGGCCGAGGCGTTGTGGGGCGAGAGGGTGACATTCTGCATCTGCAACAGCGGATTGTCCTGGCGCGGCGGCTCGGTCGCCAGCACGTCGAGCCCCGCACCGGCGATCCAGCCCTGTTGCAGGGCGGTGATGAGGGCGGCCTCGTCCACCGTCGGGCCGCGGCCGGTGTTGATGAAGATGGCGTTCGGCTTCATCCGCCGGAAATGCTGTTCCTTCAGCATGCCCATCGCCTCCGGTGTCGCGGGGGCGTGCATCGAGACGAAGTCCGATTGTTGCAGCACCTCATCGAGGGTCGCGGGCTCGACGCCGTAGGGCGGCATCGTCAGTTCCTCGATGAAGGGGTCGTAGGCGATGAGGCGCAGGCCGAAGGGGCGGGCGCGCAGGGCGGTCGCGCGGGCGACGTGGCCGAAGGCGATGAAGCCGAGCGTGCTGCCCATCAGGCGGGGGATTTTCAGGAGTTGCGGACGACCCTCGCGCCAGCGGCCCTCGCGCACCATGCGGTCCTGCTCGATGACGCGGCGATGGGCGGCGAGCAGCAGCGCCATCGCGTGGTCGGCC
The DNA here is from genome assembly GCA_021780935.1 of Pseudomonadota bacterium. The sequence continues at coordinate 72,370 of JAJXXT010000120.1, read as the reverse complement.
ACTTCCTCGATGAAGGTGTCGGGGCAGTTGGTGACGGGGAAGCCGCGGGCGGTGGCGGCGGCGACATCGACATAGTCGACGCCGACCGTGCCGAGGATGATGCCGCGGCACTTTTCCGGCAGCGCGTCGATCATCGCCTTGGTGAAGCTCATGCCCTTGGCGTAGACCGCGTCGGCATCGCGGCAGCCGGCGATGAAGCTGGCTTCGTCGGCTGCGACCTCGACGATCTCGGCGTCCATGCCGGCGAGGGCCTCCGTTTCGTAGCCGTAACCGCCGCCGCCGACGGAAAAGCTGACGCCCGCGGGGGTGACGATTTTGAGTTTGGCCATAGGGTGGTTTCTCCGTTTGGGAAAGGACGGTGGTCGTGGAAGATCGTTGTTCGTGGCGACAGGGTCTTCGGGTTCAGCCCTTGGGCGGGCGGGCGCGGATCGCCGCCTCGTTGACCTCGATGCCCCAGCCGGGGGTGGTGGGCATGACCAGCATGCCGCCCTCGATGGCGGGGATGCTGCGGACATACTCGTCGCGCTGGGGCACGCCGTCGGGGTCGATTTCCATGTCGCGCAGATTGGGCACGCCGGCGGCGAAATGCGCCGAGATCATCGAGCAGAGATGGCCGTAGAAATTATGCGGAGCCACGTTGATCTCGTGGGTTTCGGCCATGGAGGCGATCTTCATCGATTCGCCGAGGCCGTTCCAGATCACGTCCACGATCGCGACATCCATGGCGCGGGCGTCGAAATAGGGCAGGAAGTCGCGCCGGCCGCAGAGGGTTTCGCAGGAGGCGATGGGGCAGGGGGCGTGGCGGCGGATATCGGCGAGCGCGCGGGCGTCGTGGATGTCGATTTCGAGCCAGGACAGGCCGAACGGAGCCACGGTTTCGGCGACGCGCTCGAAGCCCTCGGTCTTGAAGTGGAAGTTGACGTCGAGCTTGAGGGCTACCTCCGCACCGGCGCCGGCGCGCATGGCGGCCAGCGTGTTGTGGATGCCGCGCAGCGTGGCGTGGTCCCAGTTCAGCTCCGGCCAGCCGCTGCCGCGGCCGAAGCCGGGGGCGAAGCTTTCAAGCCGGCCGTTCTGCATCAGGAACGTGTTGGTCTTCATGGCATGGAAGCCGCGAGCCTTGATCTCGGCGGCATGGGCGGCCAGGTCGTCATAGGTGCGGACCTCCGGAACCCCCATCAGGGCTGCGTTGCGCACGCGGTAGGTGCCGGCATGGGACCAGTAGAGCGGGATGCGCTCGCGGATCGGGCCGCCGAACAGGGCGTAGACCGGGATGTTGAGGTCCTTGGCGCGGATGTCGAGCAGCGCGTTCTCGATCGCGGCGATGGCCTGCTGGATGAGGCCGCCGCGCGACTGGCGGGTCTGCACGCCGAGGGTGGAGACGATGCGCTCCGAGGCGCGGGGGTCCTGGCCGATCAGGGTTTTGCCCAGGGCCTCGACGACGGCGCCGAGGCCGGGGCTGCCGAAGCACTCGTTGAACTCCGCCCAGCCGTCGATGCCGGAGGAGGTGGTGATCTTCACGTACGAGAAGAATCGCCAGCCGGCATCCGCGCGGAGGGTTTCGAAACCGGTGATTTTCATGTCTGCTTCCTGGCCCGTCTTTTGGGGGTCGTCGTTCTGGTCGGAAAGGGAGGATGCCATGGGCAGGCTGGATGGCAAGGTGGCGTGGGTGACGGGGGCGGGCTCCGGCATCGGCGCGGCGGCGGCCGAGGTGCTGGCGGCGGCCGGGGCGCGGGTGGTGCTGAGCGGGCGGCGGCTTGCGCCGCTGGAGGCGGTGGCAGCAAGGATCGGGCCCGCCGCCATCGTCGCACCCGGCGACCTGGCGGTGGCGGGCGAGGTGGAGGCGATCGTGGCTGCGATCGAGCGGGATTGCGGGCGGCTCGACATCCTGGTCGCGAATGCCGGGCTGAATATCGTGGAGCGGGGCTGGGACCGGCTTTCGGCCGCGGGGGCGGCGAGCGTGATCGGGGCCAACCTCAACAGCGCGTTTTATTGCGCGAGTGCGGTGCTGCCGATGATGCGCCGCCAGCAGGACGGGGTGCTGATCCACACCGCGAGCATGGCCGGGCGGTTCATCAGCCTGTTGTCGGGGCCGGCCTATACCGCGGCGAAGCACGGGGTGGTGGCGATGAGCCACACGATCAACATGGCGGAATGCGTGCACGGCATCCGCTCCAGCGTGATCAACCCCGGCGAGGTGGCGACCCCGATCCTGGACCAGCGGCCGGTGGCGGTGAGTGCGGCGGAGCGGGCGCGGATGGTGCAGCCCGCGGATGTGGCGGACCTCGTGCTCTACATCGCCTGCCTGCCGCGGCACGTGGTGCTCAATGAGGTGATGATCACGCCGACCTGGAACCGCGGCTATGTCGCGGCACTGGGGCGGGCGGGGGCGTAGGAGGCGGGCTTTAGGGTCTTGAGACGCGGGTTTCCTTGGCGGTGATGAACTCGATGAGGGCCGGCTGGCCGGCCTCGGTGGCGGCGATGCCGCGGCGGATGGCGGCGGCGATCTCGCCGGGCTGGGTGACGCGCTCGCCATGGGCGCCGAAGGCTCGGGCCATGGCGGCGTAGTCGCCGGAGATGTCGGTCGAGCGGTATTTTTCCGTGGAGACCGGCATGACTTTCAGCTCGATCGCCATCGAGAAATTGTTGAGCAGGATCGAGAGGATGGGGATGCGCTCGCGCACCGCGGTTTCAAGGTCCATGCCGGTGAAGCCGATGGCGGCGTCGCCCCAGACATTGATGCAGAGCTTGTCCGGGGCGGCGAGTTTGGCGCCCATCGCCAGGCCGAGGCCATAGCCGAGCTGCGTGGTCTTGCCCCAGCCGAGATAGGAGAGCGGGGTGGTGGCGCGCCAGAACGGGGTGAGCTGGTCGCGCGGGCTGCCGGCGTCGTGGGTGATGATGCAGCGCGCGGGGTCCACTTCGCGCTCCAGCTCCGCCAGGACGCGGTAGGGGGAGAGCGGGGTTTCGTCGCTTTCACGGTTCGGTTGCCATTCGGCGAGCCAGGCGGCGCGGACGCTCGCGATCTCGGCGGCGACGGGGGCGGGGTCGCGCGCGGGGATGTCGAGCTCGGCGAGCAGGGCATCGAGGGTCAGCGCCGCGTCGCCGAGCAGGCCGCACGTGGCGCGGACGTCCTTGTCCAGGTGCATCGGGTCGAGGGTGGCGTGGATGATGGTCTTGCCGGCGGGGATGGCGACGGCGAAGGAGGATTGGGTGAAGGAACAGCCGATGCCGAGGATGACGTCGGCGGCGTTGAGGAAATGCGGCACGGTGCGGGGCATGGCCACACCACCGGAGCCGAGCGCGAGCGGATGGGTTTCGTCGAAGGCGGATTTGCCGCCGAGCGAGGTGGCGACGGGGGCGGCGAGGCGCTCGGCGAGGCGCCTGAGCTGCGGCCAGGCGCGGGCCCAGTGGACGCCCTGGCCGGCGTAGATGACCGGGCGGCTGGCGGCGCGCAGCAGGGCGGCGGCCTCGCGCACCGCGAGCGGGTCGGGGCCGGTGCGGGTGGCGACGACCGGGGTGTAGTCGAGCGGCTCGGCGACCTCCTCGTTCCACATGTCGGTGGGGATTTCGACCAGCACCGGACCGCCGCGGCCGTTTTTGAGGCGCGAGAAGGCGCGGCGCATGATGGCGGGCAGTTCGGCGGCGAGCCAGACCGGCTCGGCGGATTTGGTGACGTCGCGCATCGCCGTGAAGCTGCGGAAATTGGGCTCGATATGGGCGAGACGGCGCGGGTAGCCCTGGGGGACGACGAGGATCGGCACGCTTTCGCCGAACGCCTGGGCGACGCCGCCATAGGCGTTTTCGGCACCCGGCCCGTGCTGCATGGCAAACGCACCAAGCCGGCGCCCGGAGGTGACGCGTGAGATGGCGTCGGCCATGTGCAGGCCGATGCGTTCCTGGCGGACGATGATGGGGCGGATGCCGGCGGCGGCGGCGAACTCGATGAGGTGATTGACGGGGTAGGCGCAGAGAAACTCCATGCCCTCGCGCTGCATGATCTCGGCGATCGCGGCACCCAGTTTCATCTTGGTTTCCTGTTGGGCGGTTTGCCTGTTGGCGGCGAGCGTAGAGGCTGGGCGCGCGGCGTCAAATGGCATTGCGCGGGATTCATCATCCGGCACTGGTGCTGCGCCGACGCGGTGCTTAAGTCGTGGGCGGAACGATGACGGAGGTGGTGGGATGCGTCGGAATTGGGCCGGGGTAGGGGCCGGGAAATCGGCTGGGACGATGGCGCGCTGGGTGATGGCGGGAGGCGTGCTGTTCGGCGGGCTGATGGGCGCGCTGGTGCCGGGTGCCACGGCGCTGGCGCAGACCTTGTCGCCGGCGCCGGCGCCGTTGGGCACGACCGCGGCACCGGTGACGATTCCCGGGCCGGCGAAGCTGGCGACGAAGTTGCCGGAGCCGGCGCTGCCGGAGGGCGCGCCGGTTCTGGCGTATCTCAAGGCGGCGCGGAAGGCGCTGGATACCAACGATGTGCGGCTGGCGCGCGGGGCGCTGGAGCAGGCGGAGACGCGCGCGCTGACGCGTTCGGTGCGGCCGTCGCGGGCGCGCGATCCGGCGAAGGGCGGGTTGGTGGGCGCGATTTCCGCCACACGGGCGGCGCTGCACCGGGGGGACTGGGCCGGGGCGAATGCGGCGCTGGCGCGGGCCATGACGCTCGCGGCGAAGGGGTCAGCGAATCCGGGTTAGGTGGCGCGGGGTTAGGTGGCGGGGGGTTAGGCGGCGCGGCGGGCCCTGGCGAGCAGGCTGGTGTGGTGGCGGCGCAGCGCGGCGGCGGCGGGGTCGGTGAGGATCGGGGCGCATCCGCGCTCGGCCCAGAGGTGTTCGGCGTGCGCCTGGTGGGGCGTGAAATCCGGGTGGAGCCGGGTGGCGGCTTCACCCTCGAAGGCGTTGCGGTTGCCGGTTTCGAGGTAGGATTCGCAGGCCAGTCCTTCGGCGAGGATGGCGTCGTGGCGGTCGAGCTCGACGTGCCAGTAGGTGATGCTGGCACGCGGCTCCTGGGCGATGGAAGAGCCGTTGGCGAGGTGGCGGATGGGGATGAGGACACCCTCGACCAGGACCGCGTGGTCGGGCGAGAGGAGGAGGTCGCGGGCCGGGGCGTGGCCGAAGGCGTGGGCGCGCACGCGGATCGGGTTCATGTCGTGCGGGCGCGGGTGGCGGGCCGGTTCCACCGTGCGGTGACCGAGCCAGGCGATGCGGGCGAGGCGGCCGGAGGCGGTGGGCAGGCGCATGCCGACGGCGAGGTGCTCGACCGCGACCGGGCCGGAGGCGGTGAGGATGTGCGTGCCCGACGCGTAGCAGGCCGGGGTGTAGGAATAGAGCGTGCCGTTGCCCGAGCTGCCGCCGGAGGTGGTGCCGTAGAGCGTGTTGCCGACCGCGGTGAGCGCGCCCTCCGGCGTGCCGCCGCCCGGGCTGCCGGAGCTGAAATTATATCCGAACTCTAACGTTCCGGAGGCGATGTCGTAGGCAAACAGGCTGCCGCCGCCGGAGGGGCCGCCCAGCCCGGTCGTTCCATAGATCATGCCGTTGAGGCTGGTCAGGCCGGCGTAGGGTTCGTATCCCGTGGCGCTGCTGAAGGTGAAGAGTGTGCTCAGCGAGCCGGTCGCGAGGTTGTAGGCGAACAGGATGCCGGGTGCGGTTTGGCTGCCGTCGGTTGCGCCATAAAGGATGTTGTTGACATCGATGACGCCCCCGACCGGGGTTGCGCTCGTGGTGGTTCCGTTGAAGCTGGCGAGGGTGGTCAGGGCGCCGGTGGCGATGTCGTAGGCGAACACGGAACCGGCGTCCGCGGTGCCGCCATACGCCGTCGTGCCGTAGATCGTGCCGCCGACATCCGTGAGGTTGCCCTGCGGATCGCTGCCGTTGCCGCCGCTGAAGTTGACGAGAGGGGTCGGGGCGCCGGTGCTGGGGTTGACGCTGAACAGCGTGCCGTAACCACCCGTGCCACCCGCGTAGGTGGTGCCGTAGAGCAGGCCGTTGGCATCCTCGACGAGATTGCCCCGAGGATTTTGACCGGTGCCGGATCCGTTGAAGCTGAACAACGTGGTCAGTGTCGTGGTGGAAAGGTTGAAGGTGAACAGCGTGCCGTCGCCCGATGCACCGCCACTCTGCGTCGTTCCGTAGAGCAAGCCGTTCACGTCGGTGAGGTCGCCCACGGGCTTGGAGCCATTGGTGCCGCCGCTGAAGCTGAGGAGGGTCTGCACCGTGGTCGCGCCGAGCGTGTAGGAGAACAGCGTACCGTCACCGGCCGTGCCGCCGCTGTCGGTGGTGCCGTAGAGCGTGCCGTTGACATTGGTGACGCCGGCCGCGGGAAAGCTGCCATCGGTGCCGTTGAACGTCCACAGGGTGTTGTACGTTCCACTCATCAGCAAAAATCATAGCACGGATCGTGGCGATGAAGTCGAATCTAATAAAATATTCTTTGCTGTGCTTAAGCTCCGCAATCGCTGACCGATCGCAGGCCGTGACGAGACGATCGCGACGTTGGTGAGGGCGCGGGCGACATCAGCCAGATCGGCATCGGGTCGGTTGGCTAATTGTCTCGCCCAAACAAGAGCATAGCGGAGTACCGCCTGGCGCGGGCCATGACGCTCGCGGCGAAGGGGCCAGCGAATCCGGGTTAGGTGGCGCGGGGTTAGGTGGCGGGGGGTTAGGCGGCGCGGCGGGCCCTGGCGAGCAGGCTGGTGTGGTGGCGGCGCAGCGCGGCGGCGGCGGGGTCGGTGAGGATCGGGGCGCATCCGCGCTCGGCCCAGAGGTGTTCGGCGTGCGCCTGGTGGGGCGTGAAATCCGGGTGGAGCCGGGTGGCGGCTTCACCCTCGAAGGCGTTGCGGTTGCCGGTTTCGAGGTAGGATTCGCAGGCCAGTCCTTCGGCGAGGATGGCGTCGTGGCGGTCGAGCTCGACGTGCCAGTAGGTGATGCTGGCACGCGGCTCCTGGGCGATGGAAGAGCCGTTGGCGAGGTGGCGGATGGGGATGAGGACACCCTCGACCAGGACCGCGTGGTCGGGCGAGAGGAGGAGGTCGCGGGCCGGGGCGTGGCCGAAGGCGTGGGCGCGCACGCGGATCGGGTTCATGTCGTGCGGGCGCGGGTGGCGGGCCGGTTCCACCGTGCGGTGACCGAGCCAGGCGATGCGGGCGAGGCGGCCGGAGGCGGTGGGCAGGCGCATGCCGACGGCGAGGTGCTCGACCGCGACCGGGCCGGAGGCGGTGAGGATGTGCGTGCCCGACGCGTAGCAGGCGGGGGTGTAGGCGAAGAGCGTGCCGAAGCCGAGCGAGCCGTCGAAGGACGTGGTGCCGTAGAGCGTGTTGCCGATGGCGGTCAGCGTGGCCTTGGGAACGCCGCCGCTGCTGCCGCTGTTGCTGAAGGTGTAGACCTGGGTGATCGTGTTGGCGGCAATGTTGTAGGCGAATATCGTGCCCACCCCCTGGCTGCCGGCGGCGCTGGTGGTGCCGTAGAGCGTGCCACCGATATCCGTAAGGCCGCCGATCGGCACGTCACCGGAAATACCGTTCGTGGCGAAGCTGGCCAGCGACTGCGTGAAACTTTGGGTGGCGAGGTTGTACGAGAAAATGGAGCCGTAGGCGTTGCCTCCGGACCCGCCCGCGGAAGCGGTGCCATAGAGCACGCCCCCGACATCGATCACGCCGCTGGTCGGAAAGCTGCTGCCGGCGGTGGAAAAACGCCCGAGCGTGGTGACCGCGGAGGCGCCGGGCACGTAGGAATAGAGCGTTCCAAAGTTGGCGCTGCCGCCGCTGTAGGTGGTGCCGTACAACGTGCCGCTGACGTCGATGAGATCGCCCTCCGGCGAGCCTCCGTTGGTGCCGTTGAAGCTGACGACGGTTTGGACCGCGTGGGCGCCGGGCACATAGGAGAACAGCGTGCCGTCGCCGGGATTGCCGCCCGAGGATGTGGTGCCATACAGCGTGCCGCCGGCGTCCACCAGGCCGCCGAGCGGTGTGCTGCCGTTGGCGGAGCCGGAGAAATCCACCAGCGTGGCGAGCGTGCCGGAGGCGATGTCGTAGCTGAACAGCGTGCCGAGACCGGCGGCGCCGCCAGTGCCGCCCGCGGCCGTGGTGCCGTAGAGAACGCCGCCGACGTCGAGCAGGTCCGATTGGGGTGTGGCGCCGTTGGTGCCGTTGAAGATTGCGACCGTCTGCACCGCGGTGGCGCCGAGCGTGTAGGAAAACAACGTGCCGTTGATCGCGCTGCCGGCGCCGACGCTGGTGGTGCCGTACAGCGTCCCGTTGACATTGGTGACAGCGGCCAGCGGATAACCGCCGTTCACACTGCTGTCGCTGAACTGGACCAGGGGGGTGAAGCTACCGCTCATCAGATCTCGCTCCAGCAGAATGGGCTCCAGCAGAATGGCCCGCAGATGCATCCGGATGCGGATTCATCGTCACCGGCTTGGCCGAAATCAAGATCAAAATGGGCGGAAGGCGGGTCATCGGGCCCGCGCTCGTGGTGGGGTGCGCGAGCCATGGCCGGATTGTATGACAGCACCGTGAGGCGGGTAGGAATTCGCAGGAGGAGCGGCGATGGCGGGGCTGGTGGTGGCGCTGGATCAGGGGACGACGTCGACGCGGGCGATCGCGTTTCGGGCACCGGACCTGGTGTCGGTGGCGACGGCGCGGCGGGAGCTGGCGCAGCATTTTCCGGCCTCGGGCTGGGTCGAGCATGCGCCCGAGGACCTGGTCGGGCACAGCCGGATCGTGCTGCGCGAGGTGCTGGAGATGGCGGGAGCCGAGCCGGGCGAGGTGGCGGCGATCGGCATCACCAACCAGCGCGAGACGACGCTGCTGTGGGATCGGCGGACCGGGCGTGCGGTGCATCCGGCGATCGTCTGGCAGGATCGGCGGACCGAGCCGGCCTGCGCCGCGTTGCGGGCGGGCGGGCATGCGGCGCTGATCGGCGCGCGGACCGGGCTGCTGGCCGACCCGTATTTCTCGGCGACCAAGCTCGCCTGGCTGCTGGACAACGTGGATGGCGCGCGGGCGGCGGCGCAGGCGGGGCACCTCGCGTTCGGCACCGTCGATACCTGGCTGCTGTGGCACATGACCGGCGGGCGCGTGCATGCGACGGATGCGACCAACGCCAGCCGGACCATGCTCTATGACATCCATCGCGGCGTGTGGGACGAGGAATTGCTGGCGCTGTTTCGCGTGCCGCGCGCGGTGCTGCCGGAGGTGCGCGACAGCGCCGGGGATTTCGGCATGTTGAGCGCGGACTGGCTCGGTGGGGGCGTCGCGGTGCGCGGGGTCGCCGGCGACCAGCAGGCGGCGATGGTGGGCCAGGCGTGTTTTTCGCGCGGCATGGTGAAATCGACCTACGGCACCGGGTGTTTCCTGTTGCTGCATACGGGCGAGGAGGCCGTTGCGTCATCGAACCGGTTGCTGACGACGGTCGCGTTGCAGCTCGGCGGGCGGCGGACCTATGCGCTGGAGGGGGCGATTTTCGTCGCCGGGGCGGCGGTGCAGTGGCTGCGCGACGGGCTGCGGGTGATCGGCGATGCGGCGGAGAGCGGGGCGCTGGCCGAAGCCGCCGACCCCGGGCAGACGGTGACGCTGGTGCCGGCGTTCACGGGGCTCGGCGCACCGTGGTGGGATGCCGAGGCGCGGGGCGCGATCTTCGGGCTGACGCGGGCGACGGGGCCGCGGGAGCTGGCGCGCGCGGCGCTCGAGAGCGTCGGGCAGCAGACGGCCGACCTCGTGGATGCGATGGCGGCGGACATGGCGCGGGCGGATATGGCGGGTCGCGGCGAGACGGTGCTGCGTGTGGATGGCGGCATGGTAGCGAGCGACTGGACGATGCAGTTTCTGGCCGACATCCTCGGCGCGCCGGTGGACCGGCCGCGCGTCGCCGAGACGACGGCGCTGGGGGCGGCGTATCTCGCGGGGCTGGCGGCCGGGGTCTGCCCGGAGCCCTCGGCATTCGCGCGGCGCTGGTCGCTCGATCGGCGGTTCGTGCCGGGGATGACGGCGGCGGAGCGGGCAGGGCGGCGCGCGGTGTGGGCGGATGCGGTGCGGCGGACGCGCACGGCGGCCGCGGGGGCATAGGCCGGCCGGGGTGGCGATTTGACCTGCGGCGGGGTTCGGGCCATGTCGGGCGCGGTGGCCCTGGGGTGGCGAGCTTGATCCTGCTGATCGACAACTATGACAGTTTCACCTTCAACCTCGTGCATTTCCTGGGGGATCTGGGGGCGCGGTGCCAGGTGCGGCGCAACGACGCGCTGAGTGTCGCCGAGGCGATGGCGATGCGGCCCGAGGCGATCGTGCTGTCGCCGGGGCCGTGCACGCCGAACGAGGCGGGGATCTGTCTCGATCTCGTCGCGGCGGCGGCCGAGGGCGGGGTGCCACTGCTCGGCGTGTGTCTCGGGCATCAGGCGATCGGCCAGGCGTTCGGGGGCGCGGTGGTGCGTGCGCCGGTGCCGATGCACGGCAAGCTCTCGTCGGTGCGTCATCGCGGCAGCGACCTGTTCGCGGGTCTGCCGGACCCGGTGCGGATGACGCGCTATCACAGCCTGGTGGTGGAGCGCGCGAGCCTGCCCGATGCGCTGGAGGCGACGGCCTGGGTTGGCGAGGTGGGGATCGGCGCGATGGGGGTCGGCGAGATGGGGGGCGGCGGCGCCGGGGACGGGCTGATCATGGGGCTCGCGCACCGCACGCTGCCGGTGTGGGGGGTGCAGTTCCACCCGGAGAGCATCGCGAGCGAGCATGGCCATGCGCTGCTCGGCAATTTTCTGCGCCTGGCGCGGGCCTCGATGGATCGCGCGGCGTGAGCGGGGGTGCGGGTGTTGGCGTTGGGGGAAATCTCAAGCCGGTGCTGGCGCGGCTGGCGATGGGCGAGACGATGTCCGAGGCCGAGGCCGAGGCTGCGTTCGGCACGGTGATGGCCGGCGAGGCGACCCCGGCGCAGATCGCGGGCATGCTGATGGCGATGCGCGTGCGCGGCGAGACCGTGGCGGAGATGGTCGGCGCGGTGCGGGCGATGCGGGCACGGATGACCGCGATCGAGGCACCGGAGGGGGCGGTCGATGTCGTGGGCACCGGCGGCGACGGGGCGGGCTCGCTCAATGTCTCGACCGCGGCCGCGCTGGTGCTGGCGGGCGCCGGCGTGGTGGTGGCGAAGCACGGCAACCGGGCGCTGTCGTCGAAATCCGGGGCGGCCGATGTGCTGGCGGCACTGGGTGTGGATGTGGATGTGAAGACCGAGCGGCTGGCCGATATTCTGCGGGCGGTGGGCTGTGTCTTTCTGTTTGCGCCACGTCACCATGCGGCGCTGCGCCATGCCGCGGGGCCGCGAGTGGAGCTGGGGACGCGCACCATCTTCAACCTGCTGGGACCGCTGGCGAACCCGGCTCGTGTCAGGCGGCAACTGACCGGCGTGTTCGACCCCGCCTGGTCGCGGCCGATGGCCGAGACGCTGGCGGCACTGGGCACCACCGATGCCTGGCTGGTGCACTCCATGGGGCTCGACGAGCTGACCGTTGCGGGACCGAACCAGGTTGTGGCGCTGTCCGGCGGCGCGATCCGCGAGTTCGTGCTCGATCCGGCGGAGGCGGGGCTGGCGACGGCACCGGTCGCTGCGATCCATGGTGGGGATGCGGGCGCGAACGCGGCGGCGCTGCTGGCGCTGTTGCAGGGCGCGAGCGGGCCCTATCGCGACACCGTGCTGCTCAATGCCGCGGGCGCGTTCATCGTCGCGGGCCGGGTGGGCGAGATCCGCGAGGGCGTGGTGCTGGCGGCGCGGGCGATCGATTCCGGGGCGGCGCTGGCGGTGCTCGAGGCGCTGCGGAGGGAGACGCACAGCACGTGAGCGGCGCGATGAGCGACACGCTGGCCGCGATCTGTGCCCGCACGCGCGCGGATGCGGCCCTGCGGCGGCAGGCGACGGATGACGGCGTGCTGCAGCGGCGCATCGATGCGGCGGCGGCGCCGCGCGGCTTTGCCCGTGTGCTGATGGACCATGCGGCCAGTCACGGCGTGGGGCTGATCGCGGAGGTGAAGAAGGCATCGCCCTCCGGCGGGCTGATCCGGGCGGAATTCGACCCGGCGGCGATCGCGCGCGACTATGCGGCCGCGGGGGCGGCGTGTCTTTCGGTGCTGACCGACGCGCCGTATTTCCAGGGCGATGCGACGCATCTCGAAGCGGCGCGGGGGGCCGTGGACCTGCCGGTGCTGCGCAAGGATTTCATGCTCAACGCCTGGCAGATCCGCGAAAGCCGGGCGATGGGGGCGGATTGCGTGCTGCTGATCATGGCGGCGCTGAGCGATGCCGAGGCGCGGGCGCTGGAGGCGGCGGCGCTGGGGCTCGGGATGGACGTGCTGGCCGAGGTGCATGACGCGGCGGAGCTGGAGCGGGCGCTGGGGTTGCGGACGCGGCTGATCGGCATCAACAACCGCAACCTGCGGACGCTGGCGACGGATATCCGCACCGGGCTGGCGCTGGCGCCGCTGGTGCCGCCGGATCGGTTCATCGTCGCTGAGAGCGGCATTCGCGACGCCGCCGACATCGCGTGTTTCCGCGATGTGGGGGTAAGCGGGTTTCTGGTTGGCGAGAGCCTGTTGCGCCAGGCGGATGTGGGGCAGGCGGTGCGGACACTGATCGGGTGAGCGGGCTTTCGCATTTCGACGCGTCGGGAAGGGCGCGGATGGTCGATGTCGGCGACAAGGCGCCGACGCGCAGGCGCGCGGTGGCGGCGGCACGGGTGGTGATGCTGCCGGCGACGGCGGCCCTGGTGGCGGCCGGTACCGCGGTGAAGGGCGATGTGCTGGGCGTGGCGCGGGTGGCCGGGATCATGGCGGCGAAGCGGACGGCGGAGCTGATCCCGCTATGCCACCCGCTGGCGCTGGCCTCGGTGGGCGTCGATTTCACCGTGGGCGCCGATTGTGTGGAGATCCAGGCGGAGGTGACGACGACCGGGCCAACGGGAGTGGAGATGGAGGCCCTGACCGCGGCCTCGGTGGCCGCGCTCACGATCTATGACATGCTGAAGGCGGTGGACCGGGGGATGCGCATCGAGGCGGTGCGGCTGCGGGCCAAGTCCGGCGGGCGGTCCGGGGAGTTCAGCGCGCCATGACCCGCGCCTCATGATCAGTGTGGCGGAGGCGCGCGGGCGGATCGTGGCGGCGCTGCGGCCGACGGCGCCCGAGATGGTGGCGCTGGCCGAGGCCTGGGGGCGGGTCGCGGCGGCCGACCACGCGGCGCGGCTGACGCAGCCGCCGGCCGATGTCTCGGCGATGGACGGGTTCTGTCTGCGGGCGGCGGACGGGGTGCCGGGGGCGCGGCTGCGGATCGTCGGCTCGGCGCCGGCGGGGCATCCGTGGGCGGGGACGGTTGGCCCGGGCGAGGCCGTGCGGATTTTCACCGGCAGCGTGGTGCCCGCGGGGGCCGACGCGATCCTGCTGGTGGAGGATGCGGCCGAGGCGGACGGGGTGGTGGGACTGCGCGAGGCGGTGACCGCCGGGCGGCATATCCGCCGCGCCGGGCAGGATTTCGCGCGGGACCAGGTGCTGGTGGCAGCCGGCGTGCGGATCGGCGCGCGGGCCGTGGGGCTGCTGGCGGCGGGCAATCACCCCTGGGTGCGGGTGCATCGGCGCCCGCGCGTGGCGCTGCTGGCGACTGGCGATGAGATCGCGCTGCCGGGCGAGCCGATTCCGCCGGGCGGGATCGTCAGTTCCAACGCGCATGCGCTGGCGGGGCTGGTGCGGGCGGTGGGCGGCGAGCCCGTGGTGCTGCCGGTGGCCGCCGACAGCGAGGCGGCGCTGCTGGCGGCGGTGGACGGGCTTTCCTGCGACATGCTGGTGACGACCGGCGGTGCCAGTGTGGGGGCGCACGACCTGGTGCAGCCGGTGCTGGCGCGGCGCGGGCTCGCGGTCGATTTCTGGAAGATCGCGATGCGGCCGGGCAAGCCGCTGATGTTCGGAGCACTCGACGGGATTCCGGTGCTGGGGCTGCCGGGCAACCCGGTCTCGGCGCTGGTCTGCGCGGTGCTGTTCCTGCTGCCGGCGCTGGCGCGGTTGCAGGGGCTCGCGGGGGATGGGCCGGCTGAAAGCGAGGCGGTGCTGGGCGCGCCGCTGGCGGCGAACGACCACCGGGCGGACCATCTGCGGGCGCGGCTTGCGCCGGGGACCGATGGGGGGGCGGACGGTGTTGCGGTCGCCACCGCGTTCGGGCGGCAGGATTCCGGGATGCTGCGGCTGCTGGCCGAGGCCGATGCGCTGATTCTGCGCGCGCCGCATGCGCCGGCGGCGGCGGTGGGCGAGCGTGTGCGGGTGATCCGGCTGGACACGATGGGACTTTAGGCCGTGGCGCGTGATGTCGGCGGTGCGCCCATCTGGCCGTGGGTGGTTTTGGGACCGGTTTGACGGTCTCGCTTGACCCGCGCACGGGAACTTACATAGAACATTTCCGAAGTTGCTGATTTGTTCCGGATGATCGGGGCAGGTGACCTCGGGGAGAGACGGATGCTCACGCGCAAGCAGCACGAGTTGCTGGTCTTCATTGATCGGCATTTGCGGCAGACCGGGGTGTCGCCGAGCTTCGAGGAGATGAAGGAGGCGCTGTCGCTGCGTTCCAAATCCGGCATCCACCGGCTGATTTCGGCGCTGGAGGAGCGGGGGTTTCTGCGCCGCCACCGGCATCGGGCGCGGGCGCTGGAGGTGGTGCGGCTGGCCGAGGATATGCCGGTTCGGGCGGCGGCCGGAGTGGGGGCCGGCGCTGCGGAGAGGCCGAGTGGTGGCGAGCAGGGTGTTTTGCCCGCGGGTTCTTCCGCGTTCAGTCCCAATGTGATCCGGGGGGATTTTTCCGGGCGGCTGGCGGGGGTGCGGGCGGCGGCCTCGGCGGCCGCGGTGTCGCTGCCGCTCTATGGGCGGATTGCCGCGGGGGCGCCGATCGAGGCGCTGCGCGACGCCTCGGCCTCGATCGAGGTGCCGCTCGCGATGCTTGGCAACGGCGAGCATTATGTACTTGAGGTTGCGGGAGATTCGATGGTCGATGCCGGTATCCATGACGGCGATTTCGCGATCATCGGGGCGGGGCAGACGGCGGAGAACGGGCAGATCGTGGTGGCGCTCGTGGATGGGCTGGAAGTGACGCTGAAGCGGCTGCGGCGGCGCGGCAACTCGATCGCGCTGGAGCCGGCGAATCAGCGCCACGAGACGCGGATTTTCCCGGCGGACCGGGTGTTGGTGCAGGGGCGGCTGGTGGCGCTGCTGCGGCGGTATTGAGGGCGCTACTCGGTCGGCGCCATGGGCAGCGCTTGGGCCGGGGCGGTGCCCGGCCTTGCGGTGCTCGGCCTGGCGTGATGGGCGCGCGGCGTGGCGGAGGTGTGGCGGCCTGACCGGATGGCCCCGGATTGGACGTTGGCGGATGGGGCGTTGGCGGATTGGGGGATGATGGGCGCCGCGGCTTGGGTCGGGCCGAGCTGGACCCAGGGGCGGGTGCCGCGGACCTCGCGGTCGGTGACCAGGGCCGGGTGCCGGCCGAGCCAGATGGCGACCGCGCCGGTGTGTTGCAGTGTGGCCGGGTCGATGACGGTGCTGCCAGGGCCGCAGGTGACGGGCGCGAAGCTGATGACGATGCGGGCGGGGACCGTGTTGGCCGGGATCGTGCTTGCCGGACAGGGGGCCTGGCCGCGCAGCAGGGTGACGCCGGGGCCGAGGGTGCAGGCGGTGGCGGCGCATGGCAGCGCGGATTGGCGCCAGGGTAGCGCCTGTCCGATCTGTTCGAGGGTAAAAGCCTGTCTTCCGTGGAGGGTCGCGGTGAGGACCTGCCCGCCGTGGCGCAGGGCGAGCGTGTTGGGGGCGATGATGAGGTCGGGCGGGTGGATCAGCCAGGCGCTGAGGACGCCGAGCGCGATCGCGGGGAAGCCGGCGAGGCGCAGGCGCGAGCGCCACAGGCAGAGCCAGGCGAGGCCGAGCGAGGTGACGACGAGGCCCCAGGCCGGCGCGTGCGGCACCGCGATGGAGGCGGCGGGGAGGTGGGCGAAGAAGCGCGCGATGGCGAGTGTGGCCGCCGTGCCCCAGCCCATGGCGATGAGCGTCGGGCGTTCGAGGTGCAGCGGCATCAGGGCTGCGGAGAGCAGGCCGAGCGGCATCGTCCAGAGGGCGGTGAGCGGCACGGCGAGAAGGTTCGACAGCACGAAATAGATCTGCATCCGGCCGAAATTCCAGGCGGCGTAGGGCGTGGAGGCGCCGCCCGCCAGCAGGCTGGTGGTGGCTAGCAGCACGATATGGTGCAGCAGGCGGCGGTGCAGGCGCCGGTCGGTGCCGAGGGGGGCGAGATGGCGTTCCAGCGCGCGGTAGCCGGCGATGAGGGCCAGGACGGCGGCGAAGCTCATCTGGAAGCTCGGGCCCATGACGGCCTCCGGCTGCCAGAGGGCGAGGGCGGCCATGGCGAGCATGAGGCCGCGCATGGAGAGCGCGCGGCGGCCGGCGAGGAGGGCCAGGACGACGAGGCTGGCCATGGCGAAGCTGCGCTCGATCGGCAGGTGGGCGCCGGTGAGTTCCATGTAGAAGGCGCCGGCGGCGAGCGAGGCGAGGGCGGCGAGGGCTTTGGTGGGCCAGAACAGGCTGGCGTATTCCCATAGGGCGAGCAGCAGGCGGGCGGCGAGAAAGACCAGGCCCATGACGATGCCGATATGCAGCCCGGCGATGGCGAGGAGATGGGCGAGGCCGGACGCGGCGAAGGCGGCGCGGTTGGCCGGCGGGATGCCGATTTCGGTGCCGGTGAGCAGGGTGGCGGCGATGGCGCCGGGCGGGCCGGGGACGGCGGCGGCGACGCGCGCGCGGATGAGGCCGCGCAGGCCGGCGAAGAAGCCGGCCGGGGCCGTGCCGAGGAGAGTGGGTTTGCCGAGAATGAAGCCGTAGCCGGCGAGATTGGCGAAGAAGGCATCGCGCTGGAGGTCCCAGCCGCCGGGCCAGGCGGGTGGCGAGGGGCGGAACAGGATGGCGCGCAGGCGCAGGGTGCTGCCGGCGGTGATGGTGGTGGTGTCGCTGGCGCGCAGGGTGACGCGGATGTCGCGCGCGAGGGGGGCGGCGCCGCCGATGGCGGGGTGGGCGAGGACGAGGCGGCGGCCCTTGGGCAGCAGCTCGACCTCGGCGACGCGCGCACGGACGGTGGTGGCACGGTGGGGCAGCGGCTCGATCGGGGCGGCGCGCCAGGTGGCGAGCGAGTCCGCAGCGAAGCCGAGGGAAGCCGCGGCGAGGAGGGCGAACGGGTAGGCGGTGAGCCGGTGGCGCAGGGCGATGGCGGCGGCGAGCAGGGGCAGGGCCGCCGCGGCGCCGAGCCAGGGCGGCGGCTCGAACGGCAGATCGAAATAGAGCGCGACGCCGGCGACGACGGAGGGGGCGAGCCAGAGGCTGAAGCGACCGGCCTCGGCCTCCAGCAGCCGGTCGAGCAGGCGGCGGAGGGAGCGCCGGTCGGGCGGTGCGCGCATGGCGGCAGGCTACGCGGGCCCGGGGGCGTGTCGCCAGGGTGGCCTGGGTGGTTTGCGGGGGGACGGTTTGGGGCTAGAGGGCGCGTATGATCCGCACCCGTTTCGCCCCGAGCCCGACCGGCACGCTGCATATCGGCAGCGCGCATACCGCGCTGTTCAACTGGCTGTTTGCGCGCCACCACGCCGAGCGCGGTGAGGGCGGGCAGTTTCTCATCCGCATCGAGGATACCGACCGCGAGCGCTCGAAGGCCGAGCATGTGACGGCGATCCTGGAGGGGCTGGCCTGGCTCGGGATTTTTCCCGACGAGAAGCCGGTGTTTCAGCTTTCGCGCCAGGCGCGGCATGCGGAGGTGGCGATGGCGCTGCTGGAAGCGGGGCGTGCGTATCGGTGCTGGTGCACGCCCGAGGAGCTGGCTTCGATGCGCGAGCTTGCGCGCGCCGAGGGGCGGCCGCCGCGCTATGACGGAACCTGGCGGGATCGGGACCCGGCGGAGGCACCCGCGGGGGTGGCGCCGGCGATACGGCTGCGCGCGCCGCGCGAGGGGACGACGGTGGTGGAGGACCTCGTGCAGGGGCGGGTGGAGGTGGCGAACACCGAGCTCGATGACATGATCATTCTGCGTTCGGACGGCACGCCGACCTATCTGCATGCCGTGGTGGTGGACGACCACGACATGGCGATCACGCATGTGATCCGCGGCGACGACCATCTGACCAACACGTTTCGCCAGGCGCAGGTCTATGACGCGATGGGCTGGGCGCGGCCCGAGTTCGCGCATGTGCCGCTGATCCATGGCGCGGACGGGGCGAAGCTTTCGAAGCGGCACGGGGCGACCAGCGTGTTCGAGTTTCGCGATCAGGGGTATCTGCCGGAGGCGCTGCTGAACTACCTCGTGCGGCTGGGCTGGGGGCATGGGGATGCCGAGATCCTGAGTGTGGCGGAGATGATTTCGCTGTTCGACCTAGGCGGCGTGGGGCGGGCGGCGAGCCGGATGGATTATGCCAAGCTCGGGCATGTGAACGGGGTGTGGCTGCGGCGTGCCGACGACGCGCGGCTGGTGGCGGAGGTGCGGGCGCGGCTGCCGGCGGTGGACGGGGCGAAGCTCGCCGCGATCATGCCGGCGCTGAAGGAGCGGGCGAAGACGCTGGTGGAGCTGGCGGAGGGCGCGCGGTTTCTCGTTTCGGTTGCCGAACCGATGGAGCCGCGGGCGGCGGCGCTGCTGACCGCCGATGGCCGGGCGATGCTGCGGGCGCTGGCGGCGGTGCTGGCGGCGACGGATTTTTCGGCCGAGGCGCTGGACGCGGCGCTGCGCGGGTTTGCCGAGGCGCGGGGACAGAAGCTCGGGGAGGTGGCGCAGCCGCTGCGCGCGGCGCTGACCGGGCGGACGACGAGCCCGCCGATTGATGCGACGATGGCCGCACTCGGGCGGAGTGAGGTGCTCGCGAGGATTGGGGCGGTGGCGGGGTAGGGGCGGATTGCTGCTCGGGTTTTGGCTCAGATCAACTGTATTGGCCCGGGATATCGGGCGAGGCTGGCGTCGGCGGTGAGCAGCATGATCCCCTCCACCAGGGCCTGCGCGATGAGCATGCGGTCGAACGGGTCCTTGTGCAGCGGCGGCAGGAGGTCGAGGGCGGTGGCGTGCGCGCCGGTGACGGGAAGCTCGGCGTAGCCGTTGTCGAGCAGGCCGCGCCGCAGCAGGCGCGCGTCGGCGCGGAAATCCTCTTGCCCGAGTTGCTGCTTGATCGCTACCTCCCAGAGGCTGGCGGCGGAGAACAGCAGTTCGTTGGCTTCATCTTCCAGCAATGCCCGCGCGGCGCGCGGCAGCCGGCGCGGGGCGCCCGCGGCCCAGAGCAGCACATGCGTGTCGAGCAGCAGTTTCATGCGGGCGCGGTCAGTGGGTCTCGGTGCCGAACAGGCGCGCGATCTCCGCCGCACCCATGGTATCGAAATCGTCGGGGACGGCGATCTGGCCCTTGAGGAAGCCGAGGCGGCGCGGCGCCGCCGGGGCGTCCAGCGCCGTGAGCTTGACCAGGGGCTTGCCGGCCTTGGCGATGACCACCGGCTCCCCCTGAGCCGCCTGCTCGATGAGGCGGGAGAGATGGGTCTTGGCGTCGTGGATGTTGACGGTGGACAAGGTTGCCTCGTGCGGACTTAGGCTGGATAGTCTAGTCCAGGATGGCGTTGCGCACAATTCGTTGGTGACGCCCGGCGGCTGGGAGGTGCGGCGGGTTTTGTGCCGGCGTCATGGCCCCGCGGTGGGGGCGGACGTGGACGTTACAAAAGCCATTCCACCGGCACGTTCAGGGCCGCGGCAAGTTTGGCGATCGTCTCGGGTGTTCCCGCGCGGCGGCCGCTTTCGAGATCGGAAAGGTACCCCTGACCGATGCCTGTTTTGAATTCTAGATGCTGTTGGGTTTCATCGCGCCATTTGCGGATGGCTTTCAGCCGGCTGTCGCCGCGCAGGACGGCGGCGCTGACCTCCGGGGGCAGGACGGCGCCGTCGGCGGCCAACTCGGCCTTGCGGGCATCGTAGATGGCGACGTCAAGCGTGTGGCAGGACCAACGTTCGTTCGTGTAGTTTCCTCGCTATCTCAGCCAACGGCAAGCAGCAGCCGTGATCGTTCGTCCACGTGGGCGTCTGTCCCTGTATCTCTGTGAGAAGATTGTACCAGTTGCGTATGGGGTTGAGCTTGGCCCTGGTGATCTCGCCCACGGATGTATTCGTGGGAATGGATTTAATTTTCTTGATAACCTGGTAGACCATACCATTTATGTTACGTTCACCGATTACATTTGCCGTATTGTAGAATCCCTCAAAAGAGAATACGCAAGTTCTGATCGACCAGAAATCTATCAGATGCGCATCTCTCGGCATTTCGTGCCAGTGTTCATAAAGATAAAAATCTTTACCAAGTTCGTTCTGAACAAATTTCTGTTGTTTGAGCCCGGCACGAGTCAATTCTACGGTGTCACAGGCCAGATAAATCGGTCTGTCAAGGAAATCCGTGCCGGCCGCACGCAGAGCTTCCAAGACGGTGCTGTACTCGTTTGGAACGACGGACGCACGCCTTGCACGGCGTTCGTTGTAGTGTTTTCTGGCAGTACAAAGGTCTTTTTTTTGGTTATTGTTTCTGCCTTTGTAAATTTATTGTCCAGTCAAACGTCGATTTTCTCCAACTGTGTGTGGTCCGTTATCAGCACGCCAAGTTCCGACCAGTTGTTCATTTCGTTGCACTCGAAGCCGAGTCCGTTTGCTGAGGCGTTTGCCGACCCGATGACTGCCGAGTCGGCGAAACGAAAGACCTTGGCATGCAGGCGCGGCGAGTGCCGGACGTCGTATCCCTTGCCTCGGAGCAACTCTATCTCCGCAGGATTCGTTCCGCCTGTCGTCAGGTTGCAGATAATCTGGTAGTTCCTTTGGGGACTTTTGGGGCATTCGATGCCCAGTGCCTTCATCGCGCCCCTGCCCCAGAAGGCGACGGCAAGCCGGTTATTGTTGGACCCGGCGAGCCGGTTCCTGATGCATTCGAGATAGTCGTGTCCGTGCAAGATCATTGTCGTTTCCCAACGTTGTTGTCTCGCTCAAGCCCAAGTCCTGCCGATTGAGCCCGTTAGCCAATCGCCCCTGACTGCCGAATTGCAAAGCCCTGTTCTGGCTTTTGACTGTCTGGCTGCGGTCCAGGGTGATGGCAATGACTGGTGGCGGGTTTCGTTACGTCGCGTAGCTGGGGTCGAGGCGGTCGAGGCGGCGGAGGAGGGCGGGCCATTCGAGGACGCCGTAGGGGCGGCGGGTGCCGGGCTGGTACTGGTTCCAGGTGGCATCGACGACCGGTTGCGGCACCGGGTTGAGGCGGGTGTTGCAGGCCATGGCGGCGAGCTGGGTTTTGCAGGAGAGCTCCAGCCGGTGCATGGCGTTGAACGCCTCGCCGATCGTGCGGCCGACCGTCAGCAGGCCGTGGTTGCGCAGGATCATCGCGTTGTTGGCGCCGAGATCGGTAACCAGGCTCGCCTGTTCCGCGACGTCGAGCGCGACACCCTGATACTCGTGGTAGGAGATGCGGGCGAAGCGCATCGAGGTCTGGTTGAGCGGCAGCAGGCCGCAGGCGAGGGATGCCACCGCCATGCCCGCCCAGGTATGGGTGTGGATGACGCAATCCGTGCTGTGGCTCGCGCGGTGGATGGCCGAGTGGATGACGAAGCCGGCGCGGTTCACGCCGAAATCGAAATCACCGTAGCTCGGCTTGTCGAGAATGTTGCCGTCATGGTCGATCTTGACCAGCGAGGAGGCGGTGATCTCCTCGTAGAGCATGCCGTAGGGGTTGATGAGGAAGGCATCGGGCTCGCCGGGCACGCGCAGGGAGACGTGGTTCGCACCCATGTCCGACATCTCGTAGAGCGCCATGAGGCGGTAGCAGGCGGCGAGGTCGATGCGCGCACGCCACTCCGCCGGCGTCACGCGCGGGCGCATGTCGGCGATGGTGAGACGTTTTTCGTTGTTCTCCAGCATCGTTTCCTCCCGTCGATCGGGGTTATGGCGCGAGCGCGCCGAGCAGGCGGATGTGGCTGCGGGCACCCTTGTGGAAGCAGCGCAGGTCGAATTTCTCGTTGGGCGAGTGGACCTGGTCGTCGTCGAGGCCGAAGCCCATCAGCACGGAATCGATGCCCAGCTCCTTGCGGAAGGTTTCGACCACGGGGATGGAACCGCCGGAGCCGATGAGCAGCGCGGGCTTGCCGTATTCCGCCGCGAGGGATTTTTCGGCGGCGGCGAGGAAGCGTGAGTCGGTGGGGATTTCGAGCCCCTCGCCCTGGCCGAAAACCGTGATGTCGAGTTTGGCGTCGGCGGGAAGATGGGCGAGGAGAAAGGCGCGGAAGCCCTCGACGATCTTCGCCGGGTCCTGGCCGGGGACGAGGCGGAACGAGACCTTCGCGAACGCCTCCGACGGGATCACGGTCTTGCTGCCGGGGCCCATGTAGCCGCCCCAGATGCCGTTGATGTCGCAGGTGGGTCGCGCCCAGAGACGCTCCAGCGGGGTGCGGTCCTGCTCGCCCACGGGGATCGAGAGGCCGATATCGCCGAGGAATTCCGCCTCGTTGAAGCCGAGGGCGGCCCACTGGTTAGCCTTGCGCGGTGAGATGTCGGCGATGTTGTCGTAGAAGCCCTCGATGGTGATGCGGCCCCGCGCGTCGCGCAGGCGGCCGAGCGCGGCGGTGAGCGCGTTGATCGGGTTGAGGGCGGCACCGCCATAGATGCCGGAATGCAGGTCGCGGTTGGCGGCGGTGACCTTGACCTCGGTGTAGCAGAGGCCGCGCAGCGAGGTGGTGAGGGACGGGGTGTCGATGTCCCACATGCCGGTATCCGAGATGATGACGATATCGGCGGCGAGTTCCGCCTTGTGGGCGGTGACGAAGGGGGCGAGGTTGAGGGAGCCGACCTCCTCCTCGCCCTCGATGAGCACGGTGATCGGGCAGGGCATGGTGCCGGTGGTTTCGTACCAGGCGCGGAAGGCGGCGAGCCACATGCTGACCTGGCCCTTGTCGTCCACGGCGCCGCGGGCGACGACGCGCCTTCCGTTGGCGCCCTCGACGATGGTGGGCTCGAAGGGTGGCGAGGACCAGAGCTCCAGCGGGTCCACCGGCTGGACGTCGTAATGCCCGTAATAGAGCAGGCGGGGGCCGGTGCCGGCGCCTTGGCCGGGATGGGAGGCGAGGACCACGGGGTGGCCGACGGTTTCGCGAATTTCGGCGGTGAAGCCCATCGCGGCGAGGTCGGCGCGGGCATATTCGGCGGCGCGGCGGCAATCGGGCGCGTGGGCGGGCTGGGCGGAGATGGAGGGGATGCGCAGCCAGTTGGTCCAGCGGTCGATCGCGGCGTCAAGGTTGGTGTCGAGATGGGCGAGGGCGGTTTCGGTGGCGTTCATGACGAAGTGTCGCGCGGCGGGCCGGTAAGGGCAAGCGTTGGAGGGCACAAGCGTGGACCAGGAGTGGGGCCAGGAGCGGGGCCAGGAGTGGGGCCGGCGGGCCGACCGGCATGGAAATCGCTTTGCCGGGCACATGGATGATCTTTCCTTCTCGGGACTATGGCCCTTGGCTTGCTGGTGGGGTATGGCGGGCGTCGAGACATGGCGCGGGCGCGGCGGGGCTTGCCGGGCTCGCTAGGACGGAGACAGAGAATGGCGGAAGCGACGATGGCTGATGGTGGCCCCGTTCATGGGGATGGGGCTCATGGAGCTGGGGAGCCACCGCGGCGTGACTTCCTGAAGCTGGTGACCGGGGCGATGGCGGCGGTGGCGACCGGCGCCGTTGTGTGGTCGTTCATCGACTCGATGAACCCGGACAAGGCGACGATCGCCGCCGGGGCGCCGATCGATGTCGATCTCAAGCCGATCGCCGAGGGGCAGCAGATCGTGCTGTTGTGGCGCGGCAAGCCGATGCTGGTGGTGAAGCGCACGCCGGCGGCGGTGAAGTCGCTGCAGTCCAAGACGATCGTGGATCGGCTGAGCGACCCGAACTCCGACGTGCACCAGCAGGGCACCTATGCCAAGAACTGGCACCGCTCGATCAAGCCGGAACTGGCGGTGATGGTGGGGGTGTGCACGCATCTCGGCTGCCTGCCCGGGTATTTCCCGACGCCGAGCCCGACGACGCCGGTGCCGGACTGGCCCAGCGGGTATTTCTGCCCCTGCCACGGCTCCAAATACGATCTGGCGGGCCGGGTGTGGAAGGGCGTGCCGGCGCCGTACAACCTGCCGATCCCGCCGTATAAATTCCTCAGCGACACGATGATCCGGATCGGCGAGAACCCGACCGGGCACAATTTCTCGCTGTCGTCCATCGTGCAGATGTAGCCGCAACGTCACGGACTCTTCCGTGACGTGGCTTGGCTTCGGCGGAGCGGATGGCTAGACCCGGCGCCCTCGGGAATGGAGGGGCGGGCGGATGGAAAATCTGGATCTGACGGGCCGGAAGGCGCTGGTTATCGGCGTTGCCAACGAGCACAGCCTGGCCTGGAGTGCTGCGCGGCATTTCCGCGCGGCCGGGGCTGAGATCGCGCTCACCTGGCTCAACGACAAGGCGCGGCCGTTTGTCGAGCCGCTGGCGCGCGAGGTTGACGCGCCGATCGCCATGGCGTGCGACGTGCGCGAGGCCGGGGCGCTGGAGGCGGTGTTCGACGCGATCCGGGCGCGCTGGGGCCGGCTCGATCTTCTGTTTCATGCCGTCGCCTGGATGCGCAAGGAGGATCTGCATTCGAGGCTGACGGATTGTTCCGCCGAGGGCTTCGCCGAGGCGATGGTGGTGTCGTGCCATTCGCTGATCCGCATGGCGCACCTGGCCGAGCCCTTGATGGACCGTGGCGGCAGCGTGACGACGCTGAGCTTTCTCGGCGCCGAGCGGGTGGTTGACCACTACAACGTGATGGGGCCGGTGAAGGCGGCGCTGGAGGCGTCGGTGCGCTACCTCGCGCATGAGCTGGGGCCGCGGAAGATCCGCGTGAACGCGATCTCCGCGGGGCCGGTGATGACGCGCGCGGCGTCGGGGCTGGAGCATTTCGACGCGCTGCTCGCGGCGAGTGCGCAGGCGGCACCGCTGCACCGGCGGATCGAGGCCGACGAGGTGGGACGCACCGCGCTGGCGCTGGCGAGCGGGGTGATGGGGGCGGTGACGGGCGAGGTGCTGCACGTCGATGCCGGGCTGCACGTGGAGGGGATGGTTCCGCTGGTCTGACCGGCTTGGCAGCGGCTGCGTCGCGTGCTCGGCTTGGCGAAACAGCCGGGACGGTGGCGATGCACGAGCTTCTTATCAGCGGCGGGCGGGTGATCGACCCCGAGACGCATCTGGACCAGGTCTGCGATGTGGCGGTGGCGGAGCGGCGGATCGTCGCCGTGGGGCGCGATCTGGGGCCGGCGGCGCGAACCATCGAGGCGGCGGGGCTGGTGGTGGCGCCGGGGTTCATCGATCTGCACGCGCACGGCCAGTCGCTGCCGGCGGACCGGATGCAGGCCTTCGACGGGGTGACGACGACGCTGGAGCTGGAGGCCGGCGCGCTGCCGGTTTCGCGCTGGTATGACGAGCAGGCGGCGCGCGGGCGGACACTGAACTATGGCTGTGCCGCGAACTGGGTGACGGCGCGGATTTCCGTGATGAACCGGGTGGCGCCCGAGATCGGGCTCGGGTTCATGGCGAAGCATGCCGCCGAGCGGCGCTGGGCCGACGCGATCGCCAGCGACGCGGAGGTGGCGGCGATGCTGGCGATGCTGCGCCAGGGGCTCGACGAGGGCGGCATCGGCATCGGCGTGCTGAGCGCCTATGCGCCGGGCTCCGGGGTGAAGGAAATGACCGCGGTGTGCGAGCTGGCGGCGGAATATGCGGTGCCGACCTATACGCATGTGGCGTTCATGGCCAACGAGGACCCGCAGAGCTCGGTCGAGGCGTATACCAGGCTGGTGGGCTATGCCGGCACGACCGGTGCCCACATGCATATCTGCCATTTCAACTCCACCAGCATGATGGATGCGGAGCTGGCGGCACGGCTGGTGGCGACGGCGCAGAAGCAGGGGCTGCGGGTGACCACCGAGGCCTATCCCTATGGCACCGGGTCCACGCTGATGAGTGCCGCGTTTTTTCGTGACCCGGAGTTTGCGCGGCGCGGCGGGCGGGATTGGAGCGCGCTCGAGGTGCTGGAGACCGGGCGGCGGTTCGAGAAGCACGAGGACGTGCTGGCCGCCCAGGCGCAGGACCCCGGCGCCATCGTGCTGTGGCATTTTCTCGATACGGAAGCGAATCAGCGGCACCGCGAGATCCTGGATGCCTCGGTGCTGTTTCCGGGGGGGGGCATCGCCTCCGACGCGATGGTGTGGACCGAGCCCGATGGCGGCATCTACGAGGGCGATGCGTGGCCGCTGCCGGAGGGGATGAGCTCGCATCCGCGCTCGGCCGGCACGTTCACGCGGTTCCTGGCGCGCTGGGTGCGGGAGCGGCGGGTGATGAGCCTGGCGGAGGGGCTGGCGAAATGCACGCTGATCCCGGCACGGATTCTGGGCGACAGCACGCCGGCGATGCGGCGCAAGGGGCGGCTGCAGGCCGGGTGCGACGCGGATATCGTCGTGTTCGACTGGGAGAAGCTGGAGGACCGCGCGACGTTCAAGGACATGGCGCGGCCGGCCGTCGGGATGCGCCACGTGCTGGTGGGCGGCGAGGCGGTGATCGCCGGGGGTGAGCTGGTGCGCGAGGCACGGCCGGGGCGGGCGGTGCGGCGCCACGTCGCGGGGTGATGCGGGGTGAGTGTTCCGCTGGTGCTGGTGACTGGGTTTCTCGGCGCGGGGAAGACGAGCTTCATCAACCGGATGCTGGCGGGTGCGGGGATGCGGATCGCCGCGGTGGTGAATGATTTCGGCGCCGTGAACATCGATGCCGAGCTGATCGCGGGGGCGGCTGACGGCGTTGTGGGGCTGGCGAATGGCTGCATCTGCTGTGCGTTGCAGGGCGACATGCTGCGCACGCTGTCGCTGCTGCTGCGGCGCGAGCCGGTGCCGGAAGGGATCGTGATCGAAACGAGCGGGGTGGCCGAGCCGGCGCCGATCCTGGCTGCCCTGCTCGACCCCGTGGTGTGGCGGGAGACGCGGCTCGAATCCGTGGTGGGGGTGGCGGACGCGGCGGCACTCGTGGCGGGCGAGGACGACAGGCTGATGCTGGCACAGCTGCGGGCGGCGGATGTGATCTGGCCGGCGAAGCGCGACCTGCTGGCGCCGGGGGAGGATGTGGCGGCGGCGCTGCTGGCGGCCGGTGTGCATGGGCGCGTGCTGTGCTGCGATGAGTGGGGGTTGCTGTTCGGCGCGGGACTGCACGAGCCGGGGGCGGGGGCGCTGCGGGCGGGACCCCTGGCCGATCGTTTCGAGAGCGTTTCATGGACCGGGGGCGCGCTGTCGCTGGCGCGGTTTCAGGCGGTGATGCAGGCGCTCGCACCCGGCCTGGTGCGGGCGAAGGGGGTGCTGGCGCTCGATGACCGGGAGGCGCCGCTGCTGTTCCAGATGGTGGGGCGACGGGCGACGGTGACACCGGCGCCGGCGGGGACCGCGCCCGGCAGCCGGCTGGTGCTGATCTGGGAGATCGGGGTGCTGGAGCGCGCGGCGGTGGTGCGCGCGCTGGAGCACTGCGCCGGCTAGGTGCTTGCCCCCTGCCCGGGTCTTTGCGCTCCGCCTGGGTATTTGCTCCCTGCCTAGGTTTTTGCTCCCTGGAGAGCGTTCCAGATGATTTCGGGCGTGGCCGGCATGTCGATATGGGTGATGCCACGTTCCGATAGCGCATCGACCAGCGCGTTCATCACCGCCGGCAGCGCGCCGGCGCAGCCTGCCTCGCCGCAGCCCTTGGCGCCGAGGCCGTTGGTGCGGGCGGGGACGGGGTGGCTGCGGAAATGGAACCACGGAAGCTGGTCGGCACGCGGCAGCGCGTAGTCCATGTAGGAGCCGCTGAGCACCTGGCCGTTCTCGTCGAAGACGACGCGCTCGCCGAGCGCCTGGCCGATGCCCTGCACGACGCCGCCATGGGCCTGGCCCTCGACCATCATCGGGTTCACCAGCACGCCGAAATCATTGACCATGTGGTAGCGCACGACCTCGGCGATGCCGGTTTCGGGATCGACCTCGATCTCGCAGACATGGCAGCCGTTGGGGAAGGCGCTGGGCACGCCGGGAAAGACGAGGCTGGCATCGAGGGTGGCGGGCACGTCGTCGGGCAGGTTCTGCTCGATGCGCAGCTTCGCCGCGAGTTCCATGATGCCGATGCCGCGATCGGTGCCGGCGATGGCGAAGCGGCCGCGGCTGAACTCGATATCGCTGACCGCGGCCTCCAGCACATGGGCGGCGGCGCGCCTGCCCTTTTCGATGACCTCGGTGCTGGCGGCGAGGATGGCCGCCCCGCTGTTCATGATCGAGCGCGAGCCGCCGGTGCCGCCGCCGGCGATGAGCTGGTCGCTGTCGCCCTGGAGGAGGTTGATCTTCTCGAACGGCACGCCGAGCGCATCGACCAGGACCTGGGCGAAGGGGGTGGCGTGGCCCTGGCCGTAGTCGAGCGTGCCGGTGATGATGGTGACCGAGCCGTCGGGCTCGAAGCGGATGCCACCCATTTCGTTGTTGGCGGGAGCGGTGACCTCGAGATACTGGCCGATGCCGATGCCGCGCAGCTTGCCGCGGCGGCGGCTTTCGGCGCGGCGGGCGGCGAAGCCGTCATAGTCCGCGGCGGCGAGCGCCTCGTCGAGGATCGCCGGGAAGTCGCCGCTGTCATAGGACATGGTGGACGGCGCCTTGTAGGGGATCATGTCGGGGGCGATATGATTGCGCCGGCGCAGCTCCACCCGGTCGATGCCCATTTCGCGGGCGGCGGTGTCGATCAGCCGCTCCATGTAGTAGTTGCCCTCCGGCCGGCCGGCGCCGCGATAGGCGCCGACGGGGGTGGTGTTGGTGAAGACGCAGCGCACCGCGACGTCGATCAGCGGCGTGCGGTAGACGCCGATGATGTTCTTCACGACGTTCATGGTCGGCGGCAGCGTCGTGGAGTTGGAGAGCACGGCGCCGACATTGCCCCAGCCGCGCACGCGCAGCGCCAGGAAATGCCCGTCCTTGTCGAGGGCGAGCTGGGCGGTGTGGTCGTGGTCGCGGCCGGCGGAATCGGAGAGGAAGCTGTCGGAGCGATCGTCGGTCCACTTGACCGGCCGGGAGGTGACGCGGGCGGCGGCGATGGCGCAGATATATTCCGGGTAGGCACTGGATTTCATGCCGAAGGAGCCGCCGACCTGGCCGGTGAGGACGCGGATTTTCTCGGGCGCGACGTCGAGCACGCCGCGCAGCAGGCCGCGCAGGCCGAACACGCCCTGGCAGCCGAGGCGCAGCACCGTGCGATCGCCGTCGATCTCGGCGATCGCCGAGCGCGGCTCCATGGCACAGACGACGATGCGGCTGTTGCGGGCGCGCAGCGTGGTGATGTGGGCGGCCTGGGCGAAGGCTGCATCCACCGCCTCGCTGTTGCCGAATTTCCAGTCGAGGACGACGTTGTCCGGCGCCTCGTCGTAGAGCGGTGTCGCGCTCTCGGCCTGGCTGGGCTCGGTGACGGCGGGCAGCGGGTCGATATCGGCGAGCACCGCCTCGGCGGCGTCCTTTGCCTGGGCGCGGGTTTCGGCGACGACGAAGGCGATCGGCTCGCCGACATAGCGGACGCGGCCGGTGGCGAGCGGCCATTGCACCGGCTTGGGGATCGGGCGGCCGTCGAAATTCTGGCCGGTGACGTTGGCCGGCATCGGCTTGAAGCCGAGGGCGGGGAAGTCGGCGGCGAGCAGGATCGCCTTGACGCCGGGCATGGCGCGCGCGGCCTCGGTGTCGATGGATTTCAGGGTGCCGTGGGCGACGCGCGAGCGCACGACGACGCCGTGCAACTGGCCGGGCAGGTTGAGGTCGTCGGAATAGCGTCCCTCGCCGCGCAGCAGGACCGGGTCCTCCTTGCGGCTGACCGGTTGGCCGACGGCGAAACGGCCGGGGGCGAGGTCGGGGGCAAGCGAGGAGGGGCTGGAAATATCGTTCATGCTATCGCGTCTCGTGGGGTTTGGTTGCGGTGCAGGATGAAAGTGAGCCCGCGGCGGCGAGTTCGCAAGGGCGGGAGCTTGGCAGCGCCGCCCGGCCTTGGCAGGATTTAGCCGGACGTTACGGGGAGCGAGATGCTCTACGATCTGCCGCTGCCCGTGCTGCTGGTGGCGATGGTGGTGCTGCTGGGCGGGGCGACGGCGCTCGGGAACTGGACCGGGCGGCGTGCGGCGCGTGCCGACGGGCTCGGCTTCCGGTCGCTGAACATCGAGGCGACGCTGGCGGGCGCGGGGCTCGGGCTGCTGGCGCTGATGCTGGGGTTCACGTTCTCGATGGCGCTGACGCGCTATGAGGCGCGGCGGACGGCTGTGCTGGAGGAAGCGAACGCGATCGGCACCGCCTGGCTGCGGGCCGGGCTGCTGCCGACGCCGGAGCGCGCGCAGTCGCGGCGGCTGCTGGCGGACTACGCGCGGGTGCGGCTGGCGTTGCGTTCGCCGCGGATGGCCGTGGCGGCGGCGGGGATCGGGCGGTCGGTGGCGTTGCAGGACCGGCTGTGGGCGCTGGCGGAACGGGCGAGCCGGGCGGCGATCGCCGGTGCGCCGGATACGTCAGGGCCGATGGTAGGGCTGTATATCGCGGCGCTGAACGAGGTGATCGATGCCCATGAGCGGCGGCTGTCGTCGCTGCGCACGCATGTGCCGGATGCCGTGATGTGGGTGCTGATCATGGTCGCGGGGATGGTGCTCGGCTATGGCGGGCATCTCGCGGGCAAGGAGGGCAGCCGGCTGCGGCTGGCCGGGGTGGTGATGGCGGTGATGGTGGCCTGCGTGATCGTGCTGATCATGGATCTCGATCGGCCGGAACGCGGGCTGGTGCAGGTAAGCCGCCAGCCCCTGGTGGATGTGGTTCAGGGCCTTTCCCCGCCGCGCTGAGCGCCAGGAGCGCAGGGCGAGGGTGAGCAGCATGGCGACGGCGGCGGCGTGCAGCGGCGGCTGCCAGGCGCCGGAGGCGAGCAGGGCGAAGAGCGGCACGGCGAGCCAGGCGGCGATGACGATCGTTTCGGCGGCTCGCTCGGGCAGGGATGGGTCGCGAAGAATGGGTTGCAATATCCTGGCTCGCGTCGCTGGAGTTGGAACGCGTCCATGGTGGCGGGCGAATGGTTAGGATTGGGTGAAGCGGGGCGGCGGAAATCGGGGACCCCAGAACCGGGCGCCGAGGGCGGCCATGGCGGCGAGGATGGCGAACAGCAGCAGCACCACGCCGGGCCAGCGGGCCGCGGTCCAGGCCCAGGCGGGGACGATGCCGCCGAGGCTGCCGCCGATGTAGAACAGGGTCACGTAGAGGCCGACGGCGGCAGAGCGGGCGCGTGGCACGATGGCGCCGATGAAGCCCATGGACAGCGCCTGCACCGCCATGATGCCGGCGACGAACACCGCGAGGCCGAGGATGGCGGGGGCGAGACCGGGCAGCAGGGTGATGGCGAGGCCGGCGGCGGCGGTGGCGAGCACCAGCAGCAGGGTGGGGCGGCGGCCGATGCGCACCGCGAGGCGGGTGAACAGCGAGGTGGTGACGGCGCCGACGAGGTAGACGATGAAGATGAAGGCGAGCGCTGCCGGCGACAGGTTGAGCGGCGGCGCCGAGAGGTGGAAATCGACGAAGGTGAACACCGCGACATTGGTGAACAGCATGCCGAAGCCGATGCCGCAGGTGGCGAGCAGGCGGGGGTTGCGGAGGTGCTCGCCATAGGCCGCGAGGGTGGCGCGCAGGCCGCCGGTGGTGGGGACGAAGCGGCGCTCCGCCGGCAGGTAGCGCAGGATCGCCAGCCAGCTTGCGGCGGTGAGCACGGCGATGGCGACGAAGGCCAGGCGCCAGCCGCCGAGGTCAGCACCGATTCCGGCGACAAAGCGGCCGGCGAAACCGCCGAGGATGGAGCCGATGGAGTAGCTGCCGGCGGCACGGATCGCCTCCGGGCCCGGGCATTCATCACCGATATAGGCGACGGTGACGGTGATGATGAAGGGCACGGCGAGGCCCTGGGCGAAGCGCAGCGCCAGCAGCACGGCGAAGGACGGCGCCGCGGCGATGCCGAGCGTGGGCAGCAGCATCAACAGGATGGCGCCGGTGATGAGGCGCTTGCGGCCGAGGCGGTCGGAGATGGCGCCGACGAAGGGGGCGACCGCGGCGACGGCCAGCAGCGGCGCGGTGACGGTGAGGCCGGTGCGCAGCAGAGGCACATGGAACGTCGTGGCGAGGGCGGGCAGGATGGCCTGGGGCGCGTAGAGATTGATGAAGGCGGCGATGCCGGCGACCGCCAGGGCGAAGGCGCGGCGGCGGACCTGCTGGGCCGGGGCTGACGTGGCCGCGGCCGCGCTCAAGGCCGGCGCGGCCCGGGGATGGCGAGGTAGGCGAGGCGCTTCATCTCCCGCCGGCCGCGCGCGACCGAATCCAGGATCAGGCCGGAGGCGATGGCGAGGAAGCCGAGCAGCACCAGGCCGAGCGCCAGCACCGCGGTGGGCAGGCGGGGAACCAGGCCGGTGCGCATGAAATGGGCGACCACCGGCAGGCCGAGGCCGAGGCCGGCGAGGATGAGGAGAGCGGCGGTGAGGCTGAACAGCAGCAGCGGCCGCTCCTCCTTCACCAGGACCAGGATCATGCGCAGGATGCGCAGCCCGTCGCGCCAGGTGCTGAGCTTGGAGACCGAGCCCAGGGGGCGCTCGCGGTAGGCGGTGGCGACCTCGGCGATGGGCATGGCGAGTTCCAGCGCGTGGACCGTGAACTCCGTTTCGGTCTCGAAACCGGCCGCCAGGGCGGGATAGGATTTGACGAAGCGGCGGGAAAAGACGCGGTAGCCCGAGAGCATGTCCGAGACGCGGCTGCCGAAAATGCCAGCGACCAGCGCGGTGAGCACGCGGTTGCCCAGGCGATGGAAGCGGCGATAGGCGGCGCTGGCGTCGCTGACGCGGGTGGCGGTGACCATGTCGAGCCGGCGGTCGAGCAGCATCGCGACCATGGCGGGGGCGGCGGCGGCGTCGTAGGTGCCGTCGCCGTCGATCAGCACGTAGAGGTCGGCCTCGACCTCGGCGAAGCCGCGGCGCACGGCGTGGCCCTTGCCCTGCAGCGCCTCGTGCAGCACGGCCGCACCGGCCGCGCCGGCGATGGCGGCGGTGGCGTCGGTGGAGTTGTTGTCGATGACGGTGATCTCGGCCGCCGGCAAGGCGGCGCGCAGGGCGGCGACGACGTCGGCGATCGCGATCGCCTCGTTGTAGCAGGGGATGAGGACGGCGACTTCTGGCTGGCCGGCTGGGTGAGTTGGCGTGGCTGGCATGGCGGCTGAAACCTATACCAGCGCGTCAGGTCACTTGAAGGCAACCGTGCGCGAGAAGTGGAAGTTGAAGCCGAGGCCGGCGATGGCGCCGGCGGCGACCGCGAAGACCGGCTCGCGCGCGCAGAGGGCGGACCAGGTGACGAGGGCGAAATAGGTGCCGCGGTTGGCGGTGAAGCCGACGAGATTGACGGCGAGGAAGCGGACCCATTGATGATGGGCGGGGAGCGTGCCCTGGCCGCGGAAGGTCCAGGCGCGGTTGAGCAGCCAGTTGGCCGAGCCGGCGGTGAGGTAGGCGCAGGCGCCGGCGCCGTAGAGGCCGAGGGCGCCGCGCAGGCCGTAGACGGTGGCGGTGTCGACCAGGAAGCCGAACGTGCCGACGACGCCGAAGCGCAGGAACTGCGCAAGAATCGGGCGGGAGGAAAGGGTTTGCACTGCGTTCAGGCCGGACATGGCGGCGGCGATAGACGGTGGCGAGCGGTGTGTCGAGGTAAGTCTTGTGTCGGGGCGGCGGCTCGTGCGGAGGGTGCTTCTTGTGAGCCGGTGCCGGTTCTGATGCCCTGCCGCGGCGGGGCTGGCGCCTGGCCGCGGTGGCCGGTCGGTTCGGGTCCGGTGGCGACGTTGCCAGGGCCTGCGCGGCAGCGCAGCATGAGGGCGGCAGGATTCCTGCATGGCCGACAGCGCCGGTGGTTCAAGGCGCCGATGGCTCCGTGGGGGCGCGGGAATGCCGGGGTGGGACGCGTTGTGACTTGGCGTGCGTGCTCGCCATCGTGGCGGCGGGATGGCTATGGTGCAAAACAGGGAAACAGGGGGCTGACATGAAAAAAGGCGGCCAGACCGTAAGGCGCCAAGCTGCGATGGACCAGGCTGCGATGGGCCAGGCTGCGGTCGATGGGACAACGGCGATGCACCAGTCGGCGGTGCAGGGGAGATCGGCGGGTGGGGCGCTGAAGCGGCGGAGCTTTCTCGCCGCCGGTGCCGCGGCGGCGGCGG
Source organism: Pseudomonadota bacterium (assembly GCA_021780935.1). The sequence continues at coordinate 38,054 of JAJXXT010000120.1, read as the reverse complement.
CCGGGACGCTGACGGCGCCGGCGATCGCGGCCGCGCCGAGCGTGCTGAAATTCATTCCCCAATCGGATGTGACGATCCTCGACCCGGTGTGGACCACCGCCTATGTCACGCGCAACCACGGGTTTCTGATTTTCGACACGCTCTATGGCACCGACGCGAGTTTTGGCGCGACGCCGCAGATGGTCGAGGGGCATGTGGTGTCGGATGGCGGCAAGCAGTGGACGATGACGCTGCGCCCCGGGCTCAAATGGCATGACGGGGAGAAGGTGGTCGCGAAGGACTGCGTCGCCTCGATCCGGCGCTGGGGCGCACGCGATGCGTTCGGCCAGACGGTGATGCAGTTCTCCGACGCGATCGAGGCGGTGGATGACAAGACGATACGGTTTCGGCTGAAGCAGCCCTTCCCGCTGCTGCCGCTGGCGCTGGGCAAGGTGGCGTCGAACTCCTGCCCGATGATGCCGGAGCGGCTGGCCAGGACCGACCCGTTCAAGCAGATCACCGAGATGGTGGGCAGCGGGCCGTTCCGCTGGAACGCCAAGGAGCGGGTGGTGGGCTCGCTCGCGGTCTATGAAAAGTTCGCGGATTATGTGCCGCGTCCCGCGGGGACGCCGAGCTGGACCGCCGGGCCGAAGGTGGTGCATTTCGACCGCGTCGAGTGGCATGTGGTGCCGGACGCGGCGACGGCGACGGCGGCGATGCAGTCGGGCGAGATGGACTGGTGGGAAAACCCGCCCAACGACAACGCCGCGGTGCTGGCGAAGGACGCGAAGCTGACGACGCGGATCCTGGACCCGACGGGGCTGATGGGGTGCATGCGGCTCAACTGGCTCAATCCGCCGTTCGACAACGCGGCGATCAGGCGGCTGGTGCTGCACGCGGTGAACCAGCGCGAGTTCATGATCGCGGCGGCGGGGACGGACGCCAGGATGTGGCACGTCCCGGCCGGGATCTTCACGCCCGGCACGCCGATGGCCTCCAGCGCGGGGCTGGCGATGTTCTCTGCCAAGAAGGATTTCGCGGGCCTGAAGGCGGCGGTGCGCAAGGCCGGCTACAAGGGCGAGAAAGTCGTGCTGATGTCGCCGACCGACCAGCTCGTGCTGAAATATTTTGCGGACGTGACGGCCGACGTGCTGCACCGGATGGGGTTCAACGTGGACTACCAGGCGATGGACTGGGGCACGCTGGTGGAGCGGCGGGCGAGCATGAAGCCGATCGCTGCCGGGGGCTGGAGCATTTTCTGCACCGAGTGGGCGGGGCTCGACCAGATGTCGCCGGCGGGGCATGTGTTCCTGCGCGGGCAGGGCAAGGCCGGTGGCGTGCCGGGATGGCCGAGCTCGCCGAGGATCGAGGCGCTGCGCAACGAGTGGCTGGTGGCGAAGGACGAGGCGAGCCAGAAGGCGATCGCGGCGCAGTTGCAGGCGCAGGCGTTCGAGGACGTGCCGTATATTCCGCTGGGGCAGAATTTCTACGAGACGTCCCACAACAAGCGGATCACCGGCGTGCTGGACGGCATTCCGATTTTCTGGAATGTGCGGCCGGCGTGATGATGTGGGGATGAGGATGCCGGCATGAGGATGGGGGAATGAGGGTGGGGTTGGCGGCGATGCGGGGCGGGGCGGGATGCTGACCTATATCCTGCGCCGGATCCTGGCGACGATTCCGGTGATGGCGCTGGTGGCGCTGTTCGTGTTCAGCCTGCTCTATATCGCGCCGGGCGATCCGGCGGCGATCATCGCCGGGGACCAGGCGACGACGCAGCAGATCGCGCATATCCGCGCCGAGATGGGGCTCGACAAGCCGTTTCTGGTGCGTTTCGGTACCTGGGTGTGGCAGGTGCTGCACGGCAATCTCGGCACCTCGATCTTCACCAACCTGCCGGTGCTGAAGATGATCGAGCAGCGGGCGCCGACGACGCTCTCGCTGATGGCGATCACCCTGGTGATGTCGATCCTGATCGCGGTGCCGATGGGGGTGCTGGCGGCGTGGAAGGCGGGGACGTGGATCGACCGCGCGATCATGGTGGCGGCGGTGCTCGGCTTCTCGGTGCCAGTGTTCGTGATCGGGTATGTGCTGGCCTATGTGTTCGCGCTGAAGCTGCCGTGGTTTCCGGTGCAGGGCTATGTTTCGTTGTCGCACGGGTTCTGGCCTTGGCTGCGGGCGCTGATATTACCGTCGATCACGCTGGGCGGCATCTATATCGCGCTGATCGCGCGCATCACGCGCGCCACCATGCTCGAGGTGCTGAGCCAGGATTATGTGCGCACGGCGAAGGCCAAGGGCGTGGGGCGGCGGGAGATCCTGTATGTCCACGCGCTGAAGAACGCGGCGGTGCCGATCGTGACCATCATCGGCATCGGCTTCGCCGCCCTGATCGGCGGTGCCGTGGTGACGGAGAGCGTGTTCGCGCTGCCCGGCATCGGGCGGCTGACGGTTGATGCGATTCTGCAACGTGACTATCCGGTGATCCAGGGCGTGGTGCTGATCTTCAGCTTCATTTATGTGCTGGTGAACCTGGTGGTTGATCTGCTCTACACCCTGTTTGACCCGAGGATACGCTTTTGAGCATCACCATGGATGGCGTTCCGGCGGCCCCTGAACTGCCGGAGGTTCTGCCGCCGCGGCGCGAGCGCGGGCGCGTGATGCGCTTTGCCGTGCGCTATCCCACGATCCTGGCCGGCGGGGTGCTGCTCGGGATCATGATCTTCATCGCGCTGTTCGCGCCGTGGCTGGGCACGCGCAACCCGGAATCGATCTCGCCGATCCACCGGCTAATCGACCCCGGCGCGCGCTACTGGTTCGGCACCGACATGCTGGGGCGGGACGTTTATTCGCGCACGCTCTATGGCGCGCGGGTGTCGCTCGGCGTCGGGTTCAGCGTGGCGTTGCTGGCCTCGGTGATCGGGCTGGCGATCGGCGTGATTTCGGGGTTTGTGCGCTGGCTCGATATGGTGCTGATGCGGATCATGGACGGGCTGATGGCGATCCCCGGCATCCTGCTGGCGATCGCGCTGATGGCGCTGACCAGGGGCTCGGTCTACAACGAGGTGATCGCGATCACCGTGCCGCAGGTGCCGCAGGTGGCGCGCCTGGTGCGTGGCGTGGTGCTGACGCTGCGCGAGCAGCCCTTTGTCGAGGCGGCGGTGGCGTCGGGCACGCGGCTGCCGAAGCTGCTGGTCAAGCATATCGTGCCGAACACGACGGCCGCGCTCTCGGTGCAGGCGACCTATATCTGTGCCTCGGCGATGATCATCGAGGCGATTTTGTCGTTTATCGGTGCCGGCACGCCGCCGACCATTCCCTCCTGGGGCAACATCATGGCCGAGGGCAGGGCGCTGTGGCAGATCAAGCCTTATATCGTGTTTTTCCCGGCGGTGTTTCTCTCCGTCACGGTGCTGGCGGTGAACCTGCTGGGCGACGGGCTGCGCGACGCGCTCGATCCCCGACTGGCAAAACGCCTGTGACTGGCGAAGCGGCTGTGAGGGCGGCAGTGGTGGAGCGCGCCGCGCCGGGCGCGCGGCGGCTTTCCGTGGGACGGCGGTAGGCATGCAGGACGCAGGCAGGCAGGATGGGGAAACGCTGCTGGAGGTGACGAACCTGCAGACCCATTTCGCGACCGATGACGGCGTGGTGCGGGCGGTGCAGGGATTGTCGTTCTCGATCGGCGCCGGCGAGACGGTGGGGATCGTCGGCGAGAGCGGCTGCGGCAAGTCGGTGACGTCGATGTCGATCCTGCGGCTGGTGGCGGAGCCGCCGGGGAAGATCGCGGGCTCGGTGCGGTTTCGTGGGCGCGAGTTGCTGACGCTGCCGGAGGCCGAGATGCAGGCGCTGCGCGGCAAGGATATCGCGATGATCTTTCAGGAGCCGATGACGAGCCTGAACCCGGTGCTGACCGTGGGGCGGCAGATCGGCGAGGTGCTGCGGCTGCATGAGGGGCTCGACGGGGCGGCGGCGATGGCGCGGGTGGTGGAGCTCCTGGCGCTGGTGGGGATTCCGGCGCCGGAGCGGCGGGTGCGGGAATATCCGCATCAGCTTTCGGGCGGCATGCGCCAGCGGGTGATGATCGCGATGGCGCTGTCGTGCAACCCGCAGCTGCTGATCGCCGACGAGCCGACGACGGCACTCGACGTGACGATCCAGGCGCAGATTCTCGACCTGATGCGCGACCTGCAGCGGCGGGTGGGGGCGGCGATCATGCTGATCACGCACGACCTCGGCGTGGTGGCGGAGATGGCCGAGCGGGTGGTGGTGATGTACGCCGGGCGCAAGGTGGAGGAGGCGACGGCGGCCGAGTTGTTCGCGCGGCCGATGCATCCCTACACGCAGGGGCTGCTGGCGGCGGTGCCGAAGCTCGGGTCGTCGCTGACGGCCGGGGGGCGCGAGCGGCTGACCGAGATTCCGGGCCAGGTGCCGAGCCTGCGCAAGCCGATCACGGGTTGTGCCTTCGCCGGGCGCTGCCCGCACGTGATGGATGTCTGCCGCGTGGTGACGCCGGCGGCGACGCCGGCCGGGGACGGGCATGTCGTCGCCTGCCATCTGCTGGCGACCCGTCCGCCGGCGACCCATCCCTCGGCAGACGGGAGGGCCGCGGCATGAGTGCGGCGCATCTGCTCGAGGTCAACGCGCTGGTGAAGCATTTCCCGCTCAAGGGCGGGTTGTTCGGGGGCACGCGCGGCGTGGTGCACGCGGTCGATGGCGTGACGTTTCATATCGACCGTGGCGAGACACTGTCCGTGGTCGGCGAAAGCGGCTGCGGCAAATCGACGGTCGGGCGCGCGGTGCTGCGGCTGCTCGACCCGACGGATGGCGAGGTGTTGCTCGACGGCGAGCGGATCGACAACCTGCCGGCGGGGCAGTTGCGGCCGTTGCGGCGGCGCATGCAGGTGGTGTTCCAGGACCCGTTTTCGAGCCTCAACCCGCGGCTTTCGGTGGGCGAGATCGTGGCCGAGCCGATGGTGAATTTCGGGCTCGCCTCCGGCGCCGAGCTGAGCGACCGGGTGGCGATGCTGATGGACAAGGTGCAACTGCCGCGCGACGCGGTGAAGCGGCTGCCACATGAGTTTTCCGGCGGGCAGCGCCAGCGCATCGGCATCGCGCGGGCGCTGGCGCCAGGTGCGGATATCATCATCTGCGATGAGGCGGTTTCGGCGCTCGACGTTTCGGTGAAGGCGCAGATCGTGAACCTGCTGGCGGATCTGCAGGACGAGCTGGGGCTGGCGCTGATGTTCATCAGCCACGATCTCGCGATCGTCGAGCACCTGACGCATCGGGTGGCGGTGATGTATCTCGGCAAGATCGTGGAGCTGGCGGACCGGCGGACGCTGTTCTCGGCACCTCACCATCCCTATACGCGCGCCTTGCTCTCCGCGGTGCTGGTGCCGGACCCGAGCGTGAAGCGGCGGCGGATCATCCTGACGGGCGACGTGCCGAGCCCGATCCATCCGCCTTCGGGGTGCCGGTTTCATACCCGCTGCCCGTTCGCGTTCGAGCGCTGCCGCAGCGAGGAGCCGGCGCTGCGGGAGCGGGCGGCGGGGCAGGTTTCCGCCTGTCATCTCGACGAGGTGCCGGAGGCGGCCTGAGGCTTTGCGACCTCCGGGGCGTTATGTTTTCTGAAGCATAACGCCTGATCTTTTCACGGGGCGGTGCTTGACCGTGGGCGGGGCAGCGGCAACATTCCAGGCCAGGATGTTGCAGCCGTCGCCGGGTGTCGGCGAGACGAATCGCAGGGGAGGGATCGCATGCCGCAGGTGACACTGTCGGTGAACGGCAAGAGCCACACGGTTGAGGTCGAGGGGCGGACCCTCCTGGTCGAGCTGTTGCGCGAGAAGCTGGCGCTGACCGGCACGCATGTCGGCTGCGACACCAGCCAGTGCGGCGCGTGCGTGGTGCATGTGAACGGGGTTTCCGTGAAGTCGTGCACGATGCTGGCATTGCAGGCCGATGGCACGAAGGTGACGACGATCGAAGGGCTGGCGGCGGCCGACGGCACGCTGCACCCGATGCAGGAGATGTTCCGCGAGCACCACGCGCTGCAATGCGGGTTCTGCACGCCGGGCATGGTGATGAGTGCGATCGACCTGGTGCAGTCGCACCCCGAGGGGCTCTCGGAAGAGCAGATCCGCCACGGGCTTGAGGGCAATCTTTGCCGCTGCACCGGGTATCACAACATCGTCAAGGCGATTGCCGCCGCCTGGCCGCTGATGCACGGCAAGGCGATGGCGGCAGAGTAGGCGACGGCGGAGCCTGCGCGGGGCGAGCCGGGGCACAAACGGCGGCTTTCGCGACGGCCAGAGGGAAGACGGTGCGCGTATCTCCGCGACACCGCTGGGAGCGAGCCAGAGGAGGAACGACCGCATGAACGATACCTTCGAGGGGATTGGTGCATCGGTGAAGCGCAAGGAGGATCTGCGCTTCCTCAGCGGCCGCGGTCATTACGTGGACGATATCAACCGGCCGAACCAGCTTTATGCGTATATCAAGCGCAGCGACCGGGCGCATGCCGAGTTGCGCGGGATCGACACCGCGGCGGCGCGGGCCTCGGCGGGGGTGGTCGCGGTTTACACGGCGGCCGATCTCGCGGGGATTGGCGGGCTGCCATGTGGCTGGCAGATCCATAACAAGGACGGCTCGCCGATGGCCGAGCCGGCGCACCCGGTGCTGGCGAGCGGCAAGGTGCGCCATGTCGGCGACCCGGTGGCGGTGGTGATCGCCGAGACGCGCCAGCAGGCCAAGGACGGGGCGGAGAAGCTGTCGATCGACTATGCCGACCTGCCGGCGGTGGCGAGTGTCAGCGATGCGATCCGGCCGGGGGCGGCGCAGCTGCACGAGGCGGCGGCGGGGAATGTCTGCTACGACTGGGAGATCGGCGACAAGGCGGCGGTGGATGCGGCCTTTGCCAAGGCTGCGAAGACGGTGCGGCTCGACCTCACCAACAACCGGCTGATCCCCAACGCGATGGAGCCGCGGGCGGCGATCGGCGACTACGAGCCGACGACGGGCGAGCACACGCTCTATACCACGAGCCAGAACCCGCACGTGATCCGGCTGCTGATGGGCGCGTTCGTGCTGCAGATCCCCGAGCACAAGCTGCGGGTGGTGGCACCCGACGTGGGCGGCGGGTTCGGCAGCAAGATCTATCATTACGCCGAGGAAGCGATCGTCACCTGGGCGGCGGGGAAGCTGGCGCGGCCGGTGAAGTGGGCGGCGGAGCGCAACGAGAGCTTCATGTCCGACGCGCATGGGCGCGACCATGTGAGCACGGCGGAGATGGCGCTGGCGGCGGACGGGACGTTCCTGGCACTGCGGGTCAAGACGCTGTGCAACATGGGGGCGTATCTCTCGACCTTCGGGCCGGCGGTGCCGACGTATCTGTATGCGACGCTGCTGGCGGGGGTGTACAAGACGCCGGCGATCTATGCCGAGGTGAAGGCGGTGTTCACCAACACCGTGCCGGTCGATGCGTATCGCGGCGCCGGGCGGCCGGAAGCGAGCTTTTTGCTGGAGCGGCTGGTGGATGTGGCGGCACGCGACACCGGGATGGACCGGGTGGAGCTGCGGCGGCGGAACTTCATCCCCAGCGATGCGTTTCCGTATCAGACGCCGGTGGCGCTGCAATACGACAGCGGCGACTATGTCAGCACGCTCGATGCGGCGATGAAGCATGCGGACTGGGCCGGGTTCGCGGGCCGGCGGGCGGCGGCGAAGGCGCGGGGCAAGCTGCGCGGCATCGGCATGTCCACGTATCTGGAGGCGTGCGGGATCGCGCCGTCGAAGGTGGTGGGCTCGCTCGGCGCGCGGGCCGGGCTGTATGAGGTGGCGAATATCCGCGTGCATCCGACCGGCAGTGTGACGGTGTTCACCGGCACGCACAGCCACGGGCAGGGGCACGAGACGACGATGGCGCAGCTCGTCTCCGACCAGCTTGGCGTGCCGCTGGCGCAGGTCGAGGTGGTGCATGGCGACACCGACAAGATTCCGTTCGGCATGGGCACCTATGGCAGCCGCAGCCTGGCGGTGGGCGGCAGTGCGATGGTGAAGGCGATGGACAAGATCGTCGCCAAGGGGCGCAAGATCGCGGCGCATCTGCTGGAGGCGGATGTGCACGATGTCGAGTTCAAGGACGGCAAGTTCACGGTGGCGGGGACGGACCGCAGCAAGACGCTGGGGGAGATCGCGCTCACGGCCTATGTGCCGCATAACTACCCGATCGAGGAGCTGGAGCCGGGGCTGGACGAGACCGCGTTCTACGACCCGAAGAATTTCACTTATCCCGGCGGCTGCCATGTCTGCGAGGTGGAGATCGACCCCGAGACGGGCGTGGTGACGGTGGTGAATTTCGTGGCCGTGGATGACGTAGGGCGGGTGGTGAACCCGATGATCGTCGAGGGCCAGGTGCAGGGGGGCGTGGCGCAGGGGATCGGCCAGGCGCTGCTGGAGAACGCGGTCTATGACGAGGCGGGGCAACTGCTTTCCGGCTCGTTCATGGATTATACGATGCCGCGGGCGGACAATCTGCCGAACATCACGGTGGGCACGGAATCCACGCTGTGCACGCATAACCCGCTGGGTGTGAAGGGTTGCGGCGAGGTGGGGGCGATCGGCTCGCCGCCGGCGGTGATGAATGCGGTGGTGGACGCGCTTTCGGACTATGGGGTGCGGCATATGGACATGCCGGCGAGCCCGCAGAAGATCTGGTCCGTCATCAGGGGTGCGCCGCGGATGGCGGCCGAGTAACGGGCTTTGGAATAACGGGGCGTTGGGGTAACGGGAGAGCACGATGTACGATTTCGAGTATGTGAAGCCGAAGGCGGTGGCGGAGGCGGCGGCGTTGCTGGCCGGCGACGACGCGGCGAAGGCGCTGGCCGGGGGCATGACGTTCATTCCGGTGCTGAAACAGCGGCTGAACCAGCCCTCGAAGGTGGTGGATCTGGCGGCGCTGGGGCTCGCCTCGATCAAGGTCTCGGGCGAGACGGTCGAGATCGGGGCGATGACGACGCATGGCGCGGTGGCGGGCTCGGCGGAGGTCAGGAAGGCCATTCCGGCGCTGGCGCATCTCGCCTCGATGATCGGCGATGAGGCGGTGCGCCATCGCGGCACGATCGGCGGCAGCCTGGCGAACAACGACCCCTCCGCGTGCTATCCTGCGGCGGTGCTGGCGCTTGGGGCCACGATCGTGACCAATAAGCGCGAGATCGCGGCCGATGATTATTTCCAGGGCATGTTCGCGACCGCGCTGGAGCCGGGCGAGGTGATCACCAGGGTGGTTTTCCCGATCCCGGCGAAGGCCGCGTATGAGAAGTTCAAGAACCCGGCCTCGCGTTACGCGATGGTGGGGGTGTTTGTCGCGCGCGGGCCGAAGGGCGTGCGGGTGGCGATCACCGGCGCGGGGCAGGGCGGTGTGTTCCGTCACAAGGCGATGGAGGCGGCCTTGGCTGCCAACTGGTCGGCCGATGCGGTGGCGGGCGTGAAGACGCCGGCCGACGGGCTGAACAGCGACATCCATGCGAGTGCGGAGTATCGCGCGCATCTGATCGGCGTGATGGCCAAGCGCGCCGTCGCCGCCGCCGGCTGAGTCTTTCCCCATGTAACGGGGGGTCTACGGGGGGCCAATGGCCCCCCGTACTTGCTTAAGGGAGTACGAACGATGAGTGAGCAGGTTCGGGTTTCCGTAACGCGGCAGGATCGGTATCGATTCGTTATCGATTTCGCGCCTGGAATGACAGCGCTGGGGGACGAGCCGGCGCCGCTGGGTGAGGGGGCGGGGCCGTCGCCCTCGCAATTGCTGGCGGCAGGGGTGGCGAATTGTCTTTCGTCGAGTCTGGTGTTCGCGGCGGCGAAATATCACGAGGACCCCGGCGCGCTGGCGACCAGCGTGACCTGCGAGATCGGGCGCAACGAGAAGGGGCGGCTGCGGGTTCTGGGGATGGCGGTGGAGATGATTCTGGGAGCGGCGCCGGAGACGATGGGACATCTCGACCGGATGCTGGCGAGTTTCGAGGATTTCTGCACGGTCTCGCAGAGCGTGAAGGTGGGCATTCCGTTCACGGTGACGGTGCGGGCGCCTGACGGCCGGGTGCTGAAGTAACGGGGGGATCGCGAGCGGGGCCGGCGATCCCGCCGTCACCGTTCGGGTGGGGCCTGTCCGGCGCGGCTAGGGCGTGCGGACGAAGCGTTGGCGGTTGGCGTTGATGAACTGCTCGATGGTGGTCAGCTTGCGGCCGAGGATTTTGGTGCCGATGTCGTCGAGACCGGCGATGAGGCCCTCCTGCTGGTCGATGGCGACCGATTCGAAGTGGCGTCGCAGCGTCGTGTTCTGAGGCATGCCCATGATGTCCATGAACTCGGACGCGGTGACCTGCTCGAAGGGGAGGTTCACGCCGAGAATCCGGCCTGCCTCGGCGGCCAGTTCGGCGTGGCTGAACTCCTTCGGGCCGTGAAGCTGATAGGCCTGGCCGGCGTGCGCCTCCGGCCGTTCAAGAATGTTGGCGATGATCTCTGAAGTGTCGGCCGCCGCCAGCGGGGCGAAGCGGCCATCCCGGTTGAACGGCATGATGTAGCGGCCGCGCTGGATCAGCGGGGAGATGTAGAGCAGCCATTCGGCGAAGAACGTGACGCGCAATTGCGTCGAGGGGATGCCCGACCAGTCGAACACCTGCTCCGACAGCCAGTGGTTCTGCGTGACCTTGCTGTGGGCGCGGGGGCGGGCCTGCTTGTGGGACATGTTCACGATGTGCTCGACCCCCTGCTCCCTTGCGGCCTGGGCAAAGATCACCGCGGCTTCGACGAGGCCCTCGGCGATCGGGAAGCAGAAATAGGCGCGGTTGACGCCGTCGAAGGCCCGGCGGACGTCGCGCAGGCTGGTGATGTCGCCATGGACGATCTCGGCGCCAAGCTCGGCGAGCGCCCTGGAGCGGCCGTCCTCGCGATGCGCCAGGGCGCGGACGTGCAGCCCCTTCTTCAGCAGCGCCTTCACGGTCGGGGTTCCGGTGTCGCCGGTTGCGCCGGTGATCAGAATGGTCGTCATGGCATCTCTCCATCAGGGGTTGCGCGACACGGAACCCGTTCGGGCTTTGTGTTGCATATGCAGCATATAGGATCGAATGATGCATATGCAACATTGCGCTGGTGCGAAGTTTGGGATGCGGCTGGGGTCAGCCGCGGAGGATGTCGTTGGCGAGGTTTCTGATGGCGCTGGCGCCTGCCTCGCCCAGCATCGCGGTGGCGCGGCGCTGCCCGGCCCGCCAGGCGGGGATGGAGGCGAACAGCAGGTCCTCGCCCTGCCGGCTCAGGCGCAGGGGGCGCTGGCGGCCGTGGGCCTCGCCGGTGACCTCCTCGATCCAGCCGGCGTCCATCATCAGCTTGAGGTTTCGTGTCAGGGTGGAGCGGTCGATGTGGTTGGCGCGGCCGATTTCGGCGCGCGTGGCGGTGCCCATGCGCATGATCGAGCCCAGCAGGGTGTGCTGCGAGGAGACCAGGCCGAGCGGGCGTAGCTCGTCGTCGAAGATGTTCGTCACCACCCGCGAAATCAGCCGTGCGCGGGCGATCAGGCAGCAATCCTCGAGCTCCTGGAGTTGTGCGCGTCGGGCTGGGGTCAGGGGCCGGGCTGCCATGCGGTTGATGTGGTGCATATGCAACACAAGGTCAACGGCGCGTTCCGATCGCGGCCCCGCACGGTTGGTCGGACAGGCGTGCTTTACGGCAAGGGGGGCCTGCGGGGGGTCGAGACCCCCCGCACTTGCCTTTACTTGACTGCGGAGAAATCCGTCGGAAGCAGGAGCTGGGTGACGATGTCGGCGACGATCTGGCCGTTGGCCTCGGTCTTGGCGCGGGTTTCGATCCAGACCGGGTCGGTCTGGAAGGCGGTCCATTTCTTCTCGCGCTCGGCGAGGCTTTCCCAGGCGAGAAAATAGGTGAGTTCCTGATTGGACTGGCCGATGAGGGTGGTGAAGAAGCCGGCCTGGCGGATGCCGTGGCGGTCCCAGATTTTCAGCGTGTGGTCGCGGAAGCGGGCGAGCAGGTCGGGCAGGCGGCCGGGCACGGAGTGATAGACGCGCATCTCGATGATCATGGGTTTCCTCCGGTGTCGAGAGGCGTATCGTGGCGCGTCGCAGCGCGCGGGGGAAGATGCACGTCGTCGTGATCGGGGCCGGGATCGTGGGAGCGGTGTCGGCGGTGGAATTGCTGCGCGACGGGCACGAGGTGACGATCCTCGACCCCGGCGAGGCGGGCGGCGAGCAGGCCGCGAGCTATGGCAACGGGGCGTGGCTGAGCCCGTCATCGGTGCTGCCGATGACGCAGCCGGGGGTGCGGGCGAAGGTGATGGGGTGGCTGCGCGATCCGCTGGGGCCGCTGACCATTCGCTGGACCTATCTGCCGTTCGCCTGGCCGTGGCTGCGGCGGTTCATCGCGGCGGGACGGAGCTGGCAGCGGGTGCGGCGGATCGCGGCGGGGATGCGGGCGCTGGTGGCGGATTGCCCGGAGCGGCATGCGGGCCTGGCGGCCGAGGCGGGGGTGGCGCATCTCGTGAGCCGGACCGGGCTGATCTACGTGTTTCCCGGCCGGGCGGATTTCGAGGCGGAGGCTGAGGCGTGGGCGATCCGCGCGGAGCAGGGGGTGCGATGGCTCGAGCTCGATGCCAACGAGCTGCGCCAGCGCGTGCCGGAGCTGGACCCGCGCTATACGTTCGGCGTGATCGTCGAGGAGGGGGCGCACTGCCTCGACCCCGGCGCCTATGTCGCCGCACTGGAGGCGCTGGCGGTGCGGCGCGGGGCGGTGCGGGTGCGGCGGCGCGCGGTGGGGTTCGCGCGGGTCGGCAGCAAGCTGCGCGGCGTTGAGACGGATGGCGAGCCGATATCCTGCGATGCGGCGGTGATCGCGGCGGGGGCGTGGTCGAAGGCCCTCGCGGCGGCGGTGGGGAGCCGTGTGCCGCTCGAAACCGAGCGGGGGTATCACGCGGCGATCATGGCGCCCGAGGTGGGGCCGCGTGTGCCGGTGATGCCGAGCGACGGGAAGATGGTGGCGACGCTGACCGCGGGGACGCTGCGGATCGCCGGGCAGGTGGAGATCGCGGGGTTGCGGGCGGCGCCCAATTGGAAGCGGGCGGAGGTGCTGCGGCAGGTGGCGCTGCGGACGTTTCCGGGACTGCCGCGGGATTTGCCGGCGTCGCGGGTGAAAATGTGGATGGGGCATCGGCCGTCGCTGCCGGACAGCCTGCCGTGCATCGGCCGGGCGCGGCTGTGCCCCTCGGTGGTGCTGGCGTTCGGGCACGGGCATATCGGGCTGGCCTCGGGGGCGATCACCGGGCGGCTGGTGGCGGATATTCTGTCGGAGACGCCGCCGGTGATCGATCCCTCGCCGTATTCGCCGGCGCGGTTTGAGTAGGGGGGCGTCGCGGTCAGGCGAAGCGGCGGGGGCGCAGGCCGGCGTGGAACCAGGTGATCATCGAGACGATGTCGTAGACCGGCAGGCCGAGCGCCTCGCGCAGGGCGGCGGCGTAGGGCGGCATGTTGGTGCATTCCAGCAGCACGGCGCCGATATCGTTACGGTTGGCGACCAACTGGCGGCCGGCGGCGAGGATATCGGCCTCGGCGAGGTCGATGTCCATGTCCTGTTTTTCCGCCTTGATGAGGACGCGGAAGAACTCGCGGCCGGATTCCGTGCCGACGATGGGGGTGTCGGCGGGGATGGCGGCGGCTGCGAGATGGGCCGGGGTGAGGGTGGAGCGGCTGACGGTGAGGATGCCGACGCGCTTTCCCGGCGGCAGCAGCGCCTGCACGAAGGGGAATTGCAGCAGCGAGGAGGTGGCGACGGGCACGGCGAGCGCCTCCGCCAGCTCGCGCTGGAAGATCGAGAGAAAGCCGCAATTGGTGGTGATGGCCTCGGCGCCCTGGTCGATGAGGTCGCGCGCGGCCGCGATGAAGGCGTCGAGAAGGTCGCGCGCGCCGTCGAGCACCACGCGCTCGGGCGAGGCGCCGCGGACGACGCGGTAGAGCACGGGAAACGGCCAGGTGGCGGCGTTGCCCATGTCGCCCGGGATGCGCGGGAAGCGCGCGTCGAGCATCAGGATGCCGAGCGGCGCGCCGTAGATCGATTTGCCGCCTCGCGCGATACCACGTGCCATGCGTTCCCCTCCGGTTGGCGAAATGCCGCCGAGACGGCATGGTGCGCCAGGTTTGAAACGGGAGGAAGACGATGGCGAAGCCGCTGTTCACCAAGGCCGACCTGGAAACGTTGCGGCAATGGGACACGCCGACGATCTGCAACGGGCTTGAGCTGCTGGTGCCGGAGCGGCGCGCGATGGGGTTCACCACCGCGCCGATGGTGGCGGTGGACCGGAAGCTGCCGCCGATCGTGGGCGTGGCGCGCACCGGGCTGATCCGCGCCAAGGAGAAGCCGCGCGGGGCAATTCCGGCGCGCGAGGAATGGTATGCCTATGTCGAGGCGGGGGAGCTGCCGACCATCGCGGTGATCCAGGACCTCGACGACCAGCCGGGGTTCGGCGCGTTCTGGGGCGAGGTGCAGAGCACGGTGCATCAGGCGCTGGGGGTGATCGGGTGCGTGACGGATGGCAGTTTCCGCGACCTCGACATGTGGGCGCCGGGGTTCCAGATCGTCGGGCGCTGCGTGGTGCCGAGCCACGCGCATGTGCACATGGTGCAGATGAAGTGCGAGGTGAACGTGCTCGGCATGCACGCCGACCACGATGACGTGATCCATGCCGATTATCACGGCGCGGTGGTGATCCCCGCGGATTGCGTGCGCCGGCTGCCCGAGGCGATCGACCTGGTGTCGCGGCGGGAGAAGGTGATTCTCGACATGGCGAGGGCCAAGGGCTTCAACGCGAAGAAGATGGCGGCGGCGTTGAAAAAGTCCGGCGAGATCCACTGAGTGCCGCCGCCCTCCCCGGGGGGCGGCTGGCCACGGCACGGGCGGAGCTGGGCGCGACGCTGCATCTCGCGGCGCCGATCGTGCTCGGCCAGCTCGCGATCGTCGGGCAGGGCACGGCGCTGGCGGTGCTGGGCGGGCATCTCGGGCCGGATGTGCTGGGCGCGGTGGGCGTTGGCACCGGGGTGTGGAATGTCGGCCTGATGGCGCTGATCGGCGTGCAGATGGCGGTGGCGCCGAGTGTGGCGCACCGGCGCGGCGCGGCGGATGCGAGCGGGATCGGGCGGGTGTTCGCGGCCTCGGTCGCGATCGGCGTGGTGGCGGGCTGCCTGGTGGCGGCGCTGATGTGGGCCGGGGCACCGGAGCTGATCGCGGGCGTGGGGGTGGTGGGACCGCTGCGGGCGGGCGCGGTGGGGGTGGCGCGCTCGGCGGCGCTGGCGTTGCCGGCGCTGGGCGTGCTGCTGGCGTGCCGGGGGTTGTGGGAGGGCTGCGGGTGGACGCGGCCGACGTTGGCCATCGGCGTGCTGGGGCTGGTGCTGCTGGTGCCGCTGGCCTTCGTGCTGATGGACGGGTGGGGCGGTGTTACGGCGCTGCGTGCCACCGGGGCGGGGCTGGCCGAGGCGGTGGTGACATGGGTCGAAGCGGTGGCGGCGGCGGGGTTTGTCTGGTTCGCGCGGCGACGGCTGCATGCGCGCGGGCTGGGCTGGCCGCGCCGGGCGGAGGTGGTGGAGCTGCTGCATCTCGGTATCCCCATGGCCGGCTCGGTGCTGCTGGAGGTGGGGCTGTTCAGCGCCACCGGGCTGCTGGCGGCGCGGTTCGGCGCGGCGGCGGCGAGCGCGCAGCAGGTGGTGCTGAACCTGGGCTCGGTGAGCTTCATGGTGCCGCTCGGGCTCGGCATGGCGACGACGGTGCGGGTGGGGCACGCGATGGGCGGGCATGACCGCGCGGGGGCACGGCGGGCGGCGCTGGCGGGGATGGGGCTGGGGCTGACCAGCCAGGCGCTGGCGGCGTGCGCGATGGTGTTTATGCCGCGGGTTCTGGCGGGGTTTTATACGTCCGATGCGCGGGTGCTGGAGATCGCCGTGGTGCTGCTGCATCTGGCGGCGATTTTTCAGCTTTCGGACGGGTTGCAGGTGACCTCGATCGGGGCGCTGCGGGGGTTGCGCGACGCGCGGGTGCCGGTGGCGATCACCGGGTTCAGCTATTGGTGCGTGGGGCTGCCGCTGGCCTATGCGCTGGCCTTCGCGTGGGGGTTTGGGATCGCGGGGCTGTGGATCGGCATCATCGCCGGGCTGACCTCGGCGGCGATGCTGCTGTGCTCGCGGTTTTTTCTGCTGCTGCGGCGGCAGCGCTATGGCGGGGCGTGAAGGACGCGGCCGCGGCGGATGACCGTGCGGGCTGGCGGGCGGGCGGCGATGGCCTCGGCGATCGTTTCGGCATCGACCAGGACGAGATCGGCGTGGCAGCCGGGGGCGAGCCCGTAATCCGGCAGGCGCAGAGCGGCGGCGGCGCTGGTGGTGATGGTTTCGAGCGCCATGGCGAGCTCGTCGTCGCGGCGTAGATTGTTGCGCAGGCCGACCAGCATGGTGCGCTCCAGCATGTCGCCGTTGCCGTAGGGCCCCCAGGTGTCGCGGATGCCGTCATTGCCGGCGCAGACCGTGACGCCGGCCTGGCGCAGGCGGCGCAGGGCGGGGACCGGGCGGTAGGCGGGCGCGGTGGTCATGATGGCGATGCCGGCGCGGGCGATTTTCTCGATCAGGGGGCCGATGACCGCTTCGTCCGGCATGCCGAGGCAGAAGGCGTGGCTGACGATGACGCGGCCCTGCATGCCGAGCGCCATGGTGCGCTCGGCGATGAGCTCCATCGAGAAGGCACCCATCTCGCCGGGTTCGTGCAGGTGGATGTCGATGTCGCGCCCGTGCTTCGTGGCGAGGGCGAAAACGGTGTCGAGATGGCCCTTGGGGTCGCGGTCGATGGCGCAGGGGTCGAGGCCGCCGACGGCGTCCGCACCCAGGGCCAGCGCCTGGTCCATGAGTTCGACGGTGCCGGGGCGGATGAGCATGCCGGACTGGGGGAAGGCGACGAGCTGGATGTCGAGCAGGTGGGTGAGCGCGGCGCGGGTTTCGAGCACCGCCTCGATGCCGGTGACGCCGATTTCCGTGTCGATATCGACATGGCTGCGGATGGCGGTGGTGCCGTGGCCGGAGGTGAGGCGGGCCTGACGCTCGGACTGGCGGCGCGGGTCGATGGGCAGGCGGCGGCGCTCGGCGCGTTCGTTCTCGATCTTGTCGGTGAGTCTCGGGCCGACCTCGTTGCGGTACCAGGGCATGCCCCAGAGGGTTTTGTCGAGATGGGTATGGGCCTCGATGAGGCCGGGCAGGGCGAGGCGGGAGGCGGCGTCGATTTCCGGGATGCCCGGCGGCGGGGGGTTTGTGAGGGCGGCGAAGCGGCCGGCGCGGATGAGGATGTCGCGGGCGGGGGCGCCGAGCGGGCGGGCGTTGCGGATGAGGAGGTCGGTCAATGGACGGCGCGCCCGATCCGGTCGGCCCAGGCCATCGCGACGGCGGAGATGACGAAGACCAGGTGGACGCCGGCGAAGATGAGCAGCGTCTGGGTGGCGCCGTTGCGCAGGTAGAGCTGCAGCAGGTGGATGGCCGAGATCATGACGATGGCGAACGCGACCTTGACCTTGACGTTGCCGCTGTCGAGCTTGCCGAGCCATTCGGGCATGGCGGCGGTGGGCGCGATGGTGAAGCGGGCGATGATGCTCTCGTAGGAGCCGACGGCGATCATCACCAGGAGGTTGGCGATGAGGGCGAGGTCGAGCACCGAGAGGATGGCGATGATGATCTCGATTTCCGAGCCGCTGGGCAGGAGGGTGGCGACGTGGATGATCTCGCGGATGACGACGCCGTAGATCGCGATGACGCCCAGGAGGAGGGAGGCGAAGAGCGGCAGCAGCAGCCAGCGCGTGGCGAGCAGGGCGCGTTCGAGGGTGTTCTCCATACGGGGTAGGGTCGCCGATTTGGGGGTGGTGGAGCAAGCCGTGCTATGGCCGGCGGATGAACGACGATGTGCGGACCGCCAGCCTCGATGATCTTGCCGCCGTGCAGGAGGTGGTGCGCTCGGCTTATGCCCCTTACGTGCCGCGCATCGGGCGCGAGCCGGGGCCGATGCTCGACGACTACGAGGCGCTGATCCGGCGCGGCGTGGTGCGCGTTGCCGAGCATGACGGGGAGGTGCGGGGCGTTCTGGTGCTGCTGGCGCAGGACGACGCGATGCTGCTCGACAACGTGGCGGTGGCGCCCTCGGCGCAGGGGCTGGGGCTGGGCCGGCGGATGCTGGCGTTTGCCGAGCTTGCGGCGGTGGCGGCGGGGTATCGCGCCATACGGCTCTATACCAACGAGGCGATGGTGGAGAATATCGGGCTCTACACGCGGATCGGGTATCGGGAGACGCACCGGGCCGAGGAGAAGGGGCTGCGGCGCGTTTATATGGTGAAGGCGCTTGCTTGACCATGACCGCGGCGCGGCGCTTGCTTGACCATTACCGCGGCGGGGGGGAGAGTCTGCGGCGGGCCATGGGAGATGGGACATGAATCTGGTGACGGCGGGCGCCGGTGGGGTGAGTGGCGCGGCGATGAGCGACGGGGAGTGGCAACTGCGCTGCGACCTCGCGGCGCTGTACCGGCTGGTGGCGCATTTCCGGATGACGGATTTCATCTACACCCATATCAGCGCGCGGGTGCCGGGGCCCGAGCACCATTTCCTGATCAACAGATATGGCGTGCTGTTCCATGAGATGCGCGCCTCCGACCTGGTGAAGATCGACCTCGACGGGCGGTGCGTGGACGCGCGGCCGGAGAGCGAGGTGAACCGGGCGGGGTTTGTGATCCACTCGGCGATCCATGCGGCGCGGCCGGACCTTGCCTGCGTGGTGCATACGCATACCGCGGCCGGGATTGCGGTTTCGGCGCAGGCGGCGGGGCTGCTGCCGCTGTCGCAGCACGCGGCGCGGTTCTACGGGCGGATTTCGTATCACGACTATGAGGGGATCGCGCTCGATACCGATGAGCGGGAGCGGCTGGTGGCCGATCTCGGGGCGAATTCCGCGATGATCCTGCGCAACCACGGGCTGCTGGTGGGCGGGCGGAGCATTCCCGAGGCGTTCCTGGAAATCTATTTCCTGGAGCGGGCGTGCCAGGCGCAGATCGCCGCACAGTCCGGGGGGGCGGCGCTGACGCCGATCCCCGAGGCGGTGGCGCTGCGCGTGGGCGCGCAATTCGCCTCGGGCAGCGAGCAGGGGGCGGCGGCGCATGCGGCGATGGCCTGGGGTTCTGCGCTGCGGCTGATCGAGAATGACCGGCCGGATTACCGGAGCTGAACGGGGATGGGCGTGGTGGCACGGATCGGCGGGTGACGGCTTTGTCGGAGGGGATGTCCGGGGCGCCGTTGCTGGAGATTTCGGGGTTGCGGACGGTGTTTCGCGGCCATGCCGGGGAGGTGGCGGCGGTGGACGGGGTTTCGCTGTCCGTCGCGCGCGGGCGCACGCTGGGCATTGTCGGGGAGAGCGGCTGCGGCAAGTCCATGCTGTCGCTCTCGGTGATGCGGCTGGTGCCGCAGCCCGGCGTGGTGGCCGCGGGGCAGGTGCGGCTGGAGGGGACGGATTTGCTGACGCTGCCCGATGCCGCGATGCGCCAGGTGCGGGGGCGGCGGGTGGCGATGATCTTCCAGGAGCCGATGACCAGCCTGAACCCGGTTTTCACCATCGGCGCGCAGATCATCGAGGCGATGCGCGTGCATGACCGTGCCGCCTCCCAGGGCACGCTGCGCCAGCGGGCGATCGAGGCGCTGGAGAAGGTGCGCATCCCCTCCGCCGAGCGGCGGCTCGATGAGTATCCGCACCAGATGTCGGGCGGTATGCGCCAGCGGGTGATGATCGCGATGGCGCTGGCGTGCTCGCCCGACGTGCTGATCGCCGATGAGCCGACGACGGCACTCGATGTCACCGTGCAGGCGCAGATCCTGGACCTGTTGCGCGATTTGCAGGCGCAGACGGGGATGGCGATCATTCTGATCACGCATGATCTCGGCGTGGTGGCGGAGATGGCCGACGAGGTGGCGGTGATGTATGCCGGGCGGGTGGTGGAGCGGGCGCCGACGGCGGCGATTTTCGACGATCCGCAGCACCCCTATACGCTCGGGCTGCTGGGCAGCATCCCGCGGGTGGAGGAGACGCGCGAGCGGCTGCTGGCGATCGAGGGGGCGGTGCCGCCGCCGTTCAATCTGCCCGCCGGGTGCCGGTTTCATCCGCGCTGCGTGTTTGCGACGGGGCCGTGCCAGGTGGATGCGCCGTCGTTGCGGATGATCAACGAGGGGCACGAGGTGGCGTGCCTGAACGCGCCGGTGGAAGCGATGGTGGCGGCGTGAGGGGCGTGCAATGAGCGGGGGGCGATGAGCGGGGCGCTGCTGGAGGTCGAGGACCTCGCCAAGCACTATGAGGTGAAGCGCGGGCTGCTGTTCGGCCGGCATGTGGGCGCGGTGCGGGCGGTGGACGGGGTTTCGTTCTCCCTGGGGCGTGGCGAGACGCTGGCGCTGGTGGGCGAGAGCGGCTGCGGCAAGTCCACCACGGCGCGGCTGGTGCTGCGGCTGATCGAGCCGACGGCGGGGGTGGTTCGTTTCGAGGGCGCGGATATCACCGCGATGAAGGGCGAGCCGCTGCGGCGGTTGCGGCGGCGGATGCAGATCGTCTTTCAGGACCCGTTCGCGAGCCTCAACCCGCGCATGACCGTGGGCGAGATCCTGGAGGAGCCGCTGCTGGTGCACGCGATCGGCGACCGTGCGTCACGGCGGGCGCGGGTGAACCAGTTGCTGGGGCTGGTGGGGCTCGCCTCCTATCACGTGCAGCGCTATCCGCATGAGTTTTCCGGCGGGCAGCGCCAGCGCATCGGCATCGCGCGGGCGCTGGCGGTGGAGCCGGCGCTGGTGGTGTGCGACGAGCCGGTCTCCGCACTCGATGTGTCGATCCAGGCGCAGGTGGTGAACCTGCTGAAGGATTTGCAGGCGCGGCTGGGGCTTTCCTATCTGTTCATCGCGCATGATCTCGCGGTGGTGAAGCACATGGCCGACCGGGTGGCGGTGATGTATCTCGGGCGGATTGTGGAGGTGGCGGCCAAGGAGGCGCTGTTCGCGAACCCGCGCCACCCCTATACGCGCACGCTGCTGCTGGCGATTCCGCGGCCGGACCCGCACCGGGACACGGCGCGCCAGATCCCCGGTGGCGATGTGCCGAGCCCGATGAACCCGCCCGACGGCTGCCATTTTCATACGCGCTGTGCGTTTGCCGATGCGCGCTGCATGGCGGAGGTGCCGGTGCTGCGCCGGCTGGAGGGCGGGCACCATGTGGCGTGCCACCATGCCGAGGCGCTGCCGGCGGCACCGGCGGCGGAGAGGGCGGCGGTGATGAGCGAGGCGGCCGCGCGGCGGCTTGAGCTTTATGCCGCGCGGCGCGGGCGGGCGATGGCGGAAGCGGGTTGAAGGAGAGGATGCGATGATCCACGTGCTGGCGATGATCACGGCGAAGCCAGGGCGGCGGGAGGAGGTTCTCGCGGCGTTCCGGGCCAATGTGGCGGCGGTGCGGGCGGAGGATGGGTGCATCGAGTATGGCGCGGCGGTGGATTCCGACCCGGCGGCGGCCACTCGTTTCGGTGACGACTCGTTCGTGGTGATCGAGAAATGGGCGAGCGCGGAGGCGCTGGCGGCGCATGCACGCTCCGCGCACATGCTGGCGTATCGGGAGAGGACGGCGGAGCTGATCGCGAGCCGGGCGGTGCATGTGCTGAAGCCGGCCTGAGGGCTGGCCCGGTCGGGCGGTGCCGCGCGTTGCCGGCGCGTGATCAGGGGGCGATGGGGGCGCAGCCGGGCTTGTTGAAGAGCGCGGTGAGGCCGCAGGCGGCGGTGAACATCTGGCGCGCGTTATGGCCGACGCCGGGGACGAGGTAGACCTTCTGCTGTTGCGCCGCCTTGTCGCGGGCGCGCAGGTGCAGGATGTAGGAGAGGCCGCGCGCCAGACGGTAGGGGCCCTGGGCTTCGCCCATGCAGGATTTGTCGAGCGCCCTTTGTTGCGGGTCCGTATCGGCGGTGCCGAGCAGGTAGGTGACGTTGCGGGCGGCGTAGCGCCGTTCGAGGAATTCGGGGCTGGCGGGGCCTGACTGGCTAGCTGGCGCGTAGGGCGGCAGGGCGTGCATGCCGTATTTCCAGGTATTGACGCGCGGGCAGGCGGCGAGGCCGACCGGATCCGGCCGCCAGGCGTCGAAATAGGCGTAGGAGGAGGGGTTGGCGACGACGTAGCGCACGGCGATGCCGGGCGGCGGGGCGGGGGCGAGGATGGCGTAGCGCTGGGCCACCTGGCCGCCGCCGGAATGGCCGGCGACGATGACCGTGCGCAGGTTGGGGAAGAGGGTGCGGTCGGCGAGGCGGGCGATGATGGCGTCGAGCGCCGTGAAGGAGGAGATGGGCGCGGGGCCGAGCGCATTGTGCCCGCCCTCCCAGCCGCCGGTGGTCCAGCGCAGCACCGAGGCCGGCAGGTGGTTGGGCCGGATGTCGAGGTTGGCGAGGAACTGGGGTGCCACGACGAGGGTTCCCGCGGCGCGGCGGCGGCGGCGGCGACGGCTGCCTGGCCGATGCGCACATAGGCGTTGGCGTTGCGCAGGTAGCCGTGCAGGATGATCAGCGCGCGGACGATGCCGGGCTGGGGGTGCGTCCAGTCGGCGGAGAGATAGACGGGAAGCTGGCCGGTGCCCTGGGGCGTGGTGATGGTCAGTCTCGTCTGGGCGACCGCCTTCACCGGGCGATGGTTGGGCGGGATGCGCGCCCACGTGGTGGCGGGCGGCAGCAGGGTGGCGATGGCGGCGAGGACCGCGAGGACATGGCGCATGACGGCGGTTTATCGCGCCGGGCGCCGGTGCCGCGCGCGGATTCGGGTGACGAAATGCGTCAGGCCGAGCCGCCGCCGCCGACGAAGGCGTTGAAGGTGATGAGGGTGTAGGTGTCCTTCACGCCGGGGATGGTCTGGAGTTTTTCGGTGACGAAGAGGCCGGTGTCCTGTTGCGGGTCGAGGTAGAATTTGCCGAGCAGGTCGTATTGGCCGGAGGTGGAATGCAGCTCCGACAATTCCTCGATCGTGTCGGCGGCGATCTGGGCGACGCGGTAGGACTGGCCCATGTCGCATTTGATCATGACGTAGATGGCGCGCATCGGGCCTGTTCTCCTGCCGGTGTCGTGTTGGCCGGTGTCGTGTTGGCGGGTGTCGTGTTGGTGGGTGCATCATCGCATGCGGCGCGGTGTTGTTCCAGGAAGGTGTTCTTCCAGGAAGGGATGGCGCGGGATATCCTGGGCCGTCACCCCCCGGAGATTTCATGAGCGCCAGCAAAAAGACCACCACCGCCCCGACCCCCGCCAAGCCCGTCGCGCGGGTCACGCCCCAGGCGGCACCGGCCTCGGGCAAGGTGAAAGCCGCGTTGCGGCCGGGCGGGCGCATCCTCGCCGACGCGCTGGTGGCGCAGGGGATCACGCATGCCTTCGCGGTGCCGGGGGAGAGCTATCTCGACGTGCTCGACGGGCTTTATGCCGTGCGCCAGCGCGTGCAACTGACCACCTGCCGGTTCGAGGCGGGGGCGGTGAACATGGCGGAGGCGTTCGGCAAGCTGACCGGGCGGCCGGCGGCGGCGTTCGTCACGCGCGGGCCGGGGGCGTGCCATGCCGCGATCGGCGTGCACATCGCGATGCAGGATTCGACACCGCTGCTGCTGTTCGTGGGCCAGATTCCGTTCGCCGAGACCGACCGCGAGAGTTTCCAGGAGGTGGACTATCGCAAGATGTTCGCGCCGCTGGCGAAATGGGTGACCCAGATCGACGCGCCGGAGCGCATTCCCGAGCTGGTGGCGCACGCCGTGGACGTGGCGACGACGGGGCGGCCGGGGCCGGTGGTGATCGCGCTCTCGGAGGAGATGCAGAAGCGCGCGGTGGCGGTGGCGGACGTCGCACGGGCGGATGTTTCGGTACCGTATCCTGATCCCGCCGCGATCCTGAAGCTGCAGGCGATGCTGGCGAAGGCGCGGCGGCCGCTGGCGATACTGGGCGGCGGCGGCTGGAGCGAGGAGGGGCGGGCGGATATCGGGCGGTTTCTCGCGGCGCATGACCTGCCGGTCGCGGTGAGTTTTCGCCGGCAGGGGCATTATCCGGGGACGGCGGATAATTTCGTGGGCGATCTCGGCGTCGGGGCGGACCCGGCGCTGGTGGCGCGGGCGAAGGAGGCGGACCTGGTGCTGGCGATCGGCACCAGGCTCTCGGAGGCGGTGACGCAGGGCTACACGTTGTTCGAGGCGGCGGGGACGCCGGCGGGGGGCGTGCCGATCGTGCATGTTTTCCAGGAACCGTCGGAGATCGGGCGGGTGTTTCGCCCGGCGCTGGGGATTGCCTCTGACCTCAACGTCTTCGCGCGCGCGGTGGCGCGGCTGGCGCCGGGCAGGATTGGGTGGGGCGAGTGGACGAAGGCGCTGCGCGGCCTGCGGTTGGCGGCGGCGAAGGTGGTGGACTATCCCGGGGCACTCAACCTCTCGCGGGTGATGCACACGCTGGAGGGGTTGCTGGAGAAGGACGCGGTGCTGACCACGGATGCCGGCAATTTCGCGACCTGGGTGGCGCGGTTTCTGCACCTTTCGGATGGGCAACGGTTTCTCGGGCCGACCAACGGCGCGATGGGCTATGGCGTGCCGGCGGCGGTGGGGGCCAAGCTGGCGCAGCCCGGGCGGCAGGTGGTGGCGTTTGTCGGCGATGGCGGGTTCCTGATGACGGGGCAGGAGATTGCGACAGCGTTTCATCACGGGGTTGCACCGATCGTGCTGGTGTTCAACAACGCGATGTACGGCACGATACGGATGTATCAGGAGCGGACCTATCCCGGGCGGGTCTCGGGCACGGCGCTGACCAACCCCGATTTCCGGCAGTTCATCGAGGCGTTCGGCGGGCATGGCGAGCGGGTGGAGCGGACGGAGGAATTCGCGCCGGCCTTCCGCCGGGCGGTGGCGAGCGGCCGGCCGGCGGTGATCGAGCTGGTGATGGACGCCGAACAGATCACCTCGCGGGCGCGGATCGCCGATCTCCGGGCGGCGGCGAAGGGGCCGAAGCCGGCGGCGCCCCGGGTGGCGGTGGCCCGACGCAAGGCGCGACGGTAGGCGCACGCATGCGATGACCGGGCGCGGGGCTGGGGCGTTTGCCGGGCGGGAGCGGCTGCGGGCAAGCTCCGCGGAGTTTCGGCGCGAGGTCATCGAGGTGGCGGACGGCGTGCACGTGGCGGTGGGCTATAGTGCCAGCAATGTGACGCTGATCCGCGGCGAGGGCGGCTCGATCGTGGTCGATACCGCGGCGAACCCCGCCGATGCGGCGGCGATCGTGGCGGCGTTCGGGCAGCACCTGGTGCGGCCGGTGCGGGCGATCATCTACACGCATAACCATCCCGATCATTCCGGGGGTGCCGTGGTGTTTGCCGGCGGGGATGCGCCGCGGATCATCGGCCATGCGACGATGGTGGGGGCGGTGCCGGAGCTGGCGCGCGGCATGCGCGACGGCGGCGATGCGTTCGGCGTGGCGCTGCCCGAGGCGCTGTTCATCAATGCCGGGATTCAGCGCGAGTATGGCCGGACGGTTGCGCATACGCGTGAGGGTTTTCTGCCGCCGACCAGCAGCTTCGCGGGGGCGGAGGAGACGCTCGAGATCGCGGGCGTGGCGCTGCGGTTGATCCATGCGCCGGGTGAGTCGGCGGAGAATATCGCGGTGTGGCTGCCGGCGAAGGGCGTGCTGCTGCCGGGCGACGATTTCTATAAATCCTTTCCCAACCTGGCGCCGCTGCGAGGGGTGCGGCTGCGGCCACCGGAGACGTGGATCGCGAGCCTGGAGCGGATGATCGCCCTCGATGCAGCGTGCCTGGTGCAGGGGCATATGCGCCCGGTGCTGGGGCGGGCGGCGGTGCGCGAGGCGCTGAGTGTGTATCGGGACGCGATAAGATCGGTGCTGGAGCAGACGCTGGCGGGGATCGCGCGGGGGCGGACGGCGGAGGAGCTCGTTCTGGAGGTGAAGCTTCCACCGGCGCTGGCGGAGCATGACTACCTCCAGGAATATTACGGCAGCGTGGCGTGGACGGTGCGTGGGATTTATGCCGATCGCGTCGGGTGGTTTGACGGCAATGCCACGAACATCGCGCCGCTGCCGCCGGCGGAACGGGGTGCGCGGATGCTGGCGCTGCTGGGCGGGGCGGATTCGGTGCTGGCGCGCGGGGCCGGGGCGATGGCGGAGGGGGCGTTTCAGTTCGCGGCGGAGCTGGCGGATTTTGTGCTGGTCGTCGAAGGCGGGCATGCGGCGGCGCGGCGGCTGAAGGCGGCGGCGCTGACGGAGTTGGGCGAGCGGCAGGTCAACGCGACGGCGCGGAATTACTATCTGACCTCGGCGCGGTTTCTGCGCGGGGAATAGGCGGCGGGCGCTACTGCTCGGAGGGCGGGCGCAGCGGGATGATCTGGCCCCTCTGCTGGGCGGCGAGGGCGGCCTCCGCCTCGCGCAGGCGTGCCTCGGTGCGGGCGACCTCGGCGATCGCCAGATCGAACAGGCGCAGGCGGTTCGGGTCATGCTCGCCGTCGCGCAGGAGGGCGAGCAGGGGAAGAGCTGAGTTCATCGCCGGTGTGGGTTCCGGGTTGCCGTGGGTGAGGGTCGTTTAGGCTTACATTATCAAGAAATACCTACCAATCGAATTCGGACGCGGCGGGCTCTGAGGCCGCCGATCCGCCGGCCGGGCGGTTCGGCGCTGGCGGCGGGCGGGGTCAGTTCCGGCGTGCGGCACGGGCGCGCTCCAGCGCCGAGCGGCGTTCGCTGAGGGCGAGTTCCATGCGTTCCTGCATCGGCAGGGAGGTGGCGCGCAGGGCCTCCATGTCGGTCCAGATCCGGCGGGTGAGGACGGCGATGGTGGGGCTGTCGGTGGCGAGACCAAGCTCGCGCAGCATGCTCTCGACGCGGGCGGCGAGGGTGGCGAAAACGCGGTCCTCGTCTGCGAGAATCTGGCCAACGATGCTGTTACGGGCGGGGTCGTCGAGCGGCGCGCCGGGCTCGGCGAGGCCCGGAGTAAGGCTGGGCGCCTGGCCAATCAGTTCCGCGGCCGAGATGCCGAGGACGCGGCAGAGTTCCTCGAAGCGCGCGCCGGTGGGGCGGGTCTGGTCGGAGCGCCATTGCGACACGGATTGCGACTTGATGCCGAGGCGGCGGGCCAGCGCCGTGGTGGAGATGGCGCGGGCCTGCATCGCCCGGCGCAGGTTGGAGCCGAAGGTCATGCGGCAAGTCTAGCCTGCACCAGCCGCTGGCGCGTGGTAAGTATTACCTGCTAGAGTGCGATGTCGTCGAGCGGCCAGATCGGGCGGCGGACATGGCGGTAGTCCATGCGCGAGAGGATGGCCGCACCGAGGCCGCCGCCGTTGACGGTGACGACTTCGCGGGCGATCGGTTCGAAGGCGGCACGGAAATGGTGGTTGGACTTGACCGCGATGGTGGCGCAGTGGTGCGGGTCGACGCCCAGCGAGATGAGCTGGGCGAGGTCGTTGGCCTGGCCGTTGCGCGAGATCAGCGCGATGGCGACACCGCCGACGCGGACCAGGGCACTCGGGCCGTAGCCGCGCCAGACGCCGCCGCCCATCGGGCCGTGGCAGCGGAAACTGCCATCGGTGAGGGAGACGATGTGGGCGTCGAGGTCGAGCGGGCCGCCGCCGGCCTCGGGGTCGTGCCGGCCGCCGAGGCGCAGCATGCCGTGGTTGCCGACGCCGATGCGGATCGCTTCCTGCACGGCGTCGGGGTCGAAGATGGCGTAGAACGCGGCGTCCTGGAGATCGGCCGCGATCATCGCGCGCAGCAGGTTTGTTGTGTCACCGTAATGGCCGCTGCCGGGGTTGTCGGTGACGTCGGCGAGCACCAAGGGTTTTTCGGCGGCAGCCTGGCCGGCCTTGGCGCGGGCGATGGCGGCGTCGATGGAGGCGTGGCGGACCGAGGCAAACGTGCGGGTCTGCCAGGCGTGATCCATGAACTCTTCGGCGATGCGCTGCGCCTCCGCCGTGTCGCCGTCCGCCGTGACGGTGACGCTGGGCCCGATATCGTGGATGTCGGCGGCGGTGAAGCCGGCGCAGACGCTGACGACGAGGGCGCGGCCGGCTTCCTCCAGCGCCTCGCCGCGGTCGATCAGTTCGCGCATCGGGCCGGTCTGGGTGCGCCCGCCATCGAGGCCACGCAGCATCGGGCGTTTGGCGATGACGGTGCGGGGGCGGATTTCGCCGCGCAGCGCCCGGTCGAGCAGGCGCGCGCCCTGCCAGGTGCGTTCGTAGTAGTCGATATGCGGGTAGGTGCGCACGGCGATGAGCGCGCTGGCGTTGTCGGCCATTTTTTGGGTGATGTTGCCGTGCAGGTCCAGCGTGACGACGATCGGCGCGTGGGCGCCGAGGATTTCGCGCAGGCGGGCGAGGATCTCGCCCTCGGCGTCCTCGAAGCCCTCGGCGACCATGGCGCCGTGCAGGTCGATGAGGGCACCGTCGCAGCCGGGGGCCTCGGCGAGGAACCAGGCGAGAAGCTGGGCGAAGGTTTCGGCGGTGACGGTGCCCGAGGGGTTGGCGCTGGCGGCGAGCGGGTGGGCGAGGCTCCAGCCGAACTGGTCCGCGGCTTCGAAAACGGCGCCGAGGGCGGTGTGGGTGCCGCGGCGCGCGGCGGGGATTTCGTTACCGAGAAGCAACGTACCGGCGCGGAAATGGTCGAGCGTGGTGGCGACCTTGCTGAACGTGTTGGTCTCGTGGGCGATCTTGCCGGTCAGGATGCGGTGGGCCAAGGGACGGTCTCCTGGTGGGGGAAGGCGGCAAGGGCGGCGTGGCCCGCGGGGGCGAGCGCGTAGAGGCCCGGGCGCTCGCGGTGAAACCAGCCATAGACGTTGCGCGCGAGGATGGCCGGTGCGTTGTCGGCGACCTCGCGCAGGTCGCGCGGGCGCTTCGGGCCGTGGCGCAGGGCTGCGGCACAGGCCAGCGCCGCCTGGCGGTAGGCGGTCATGATCGGGGTGCGGGTCGAGCCGCCGGGCGTGGGGTCGCCGTGGCGGCGCTGGAACTCGCGCACCAGGGCGGCGCGGCGCTTTTTGTCGCGGCGCGGCTGGTAGGGGGCGGGCTCGGCGAGGATGGCGATTCCGCCCTGTTTGCCGACCGAGAGCAGGCCGAGGCCGAGCAGGCGGCAGAGGCGCAGGGCGCGCTTGTCCGGCGGGCGGCGGCCGGTGGGGATGGCCATCCAGACCTCGTCGGCGAGGCGGGTGCGATCCACCGCCTGGAGCACGAGTTCGAGCGTGAGGCCGCGCTTGAGTTCGGCGATGACGACATCGAGGTCGTGGTTGGTGGGGGGGCCGTGGCTGGAGGGAAGGCCGCCGGCGGACGCGCGCAGGGCGACGACGTCGCAGCCGTTGATCTCGCCCTTGGCCGTGAAGCCCAGCGATTCGAGAAAGCGCTTCACCGGCGCGTAGAGCGCGGTCTCGACCACGACTCCGGACCCTTGTTGCGATGGGGGAGGATCGGCCGGGCGGGCTCCGGGGTCAAACCTGGGGGATAGCAGCGTCGAGGCTATGAGCTGACGCGCTGGCCCTCGGCGTCGAAGAGGTGGAGGTGGTCGGGGGGGAGCGAGATGGTGACGTCGTCACCGAAGCGCAGCTGGGTCTGGCCGGCGATCTGGACGTTGAGGGCGGGCTGGGTGAGGCGGACGAAGGAGAGGCCGCCGAGCTGCTCGATGCTGGCGGTGCCACCGCGAATGAGGTTGGGGCCGGTTTCGCCAACGTCGATGTGTTCGGGGCGGATGCCGAGACTCGCACTGGTGCCGACGGGCAGCGTGCCGCGGGCGCGGATGGTGCCGACGCCATCGACCTCGACGCTGCTCCAGCCGGCCTCGCAGCCGGTGACGCGCCCGTCGAGGAAGTTCATGCGCGGCGAGCCGATGAAGCCGGCGACGAAACGATTTTCCGGCGCGTTGTAGAGGTCGAGGGGCGCGCCGACCTGCTCCACGGCGCCGGCGCGCAGCACGACGATGCGGTCGGCCATGGTCATCGCCTCCACCTGGTCGTGGGTGACGTAGATCATGGTGGTGGCGAGGCGGCGGTGCAGGTCGGCAAGCTCGCCGCGCATCTCGACGCGCAGTTCCGCATCGAGGTTGGAGAGCGGCTCGTCGAACAGGAAGATGCGCGGCTCGCGCACGATGGCGCGGCCGATGGCGACGCGCTGGCGCTGGCCGCCCGAGAGCTGCGTGGGCTTGCGGGCGAGGAGCGGTTCGAGGCGCAGCATGCGCGCGGCCTCGGCCACGCGGCGTTCGATCTCGGGCTTCGGTGTGCGCAGATTCTCGAGGCCGAACGCCATGTTCTGGCGCACGCTCATATGCGGGTAGAGCGCGTAGGACTGGAACACCAGGGCGAGGCCGCGGCTGGCGGCGGGCACGTCGTTCACCAGCCTTCCCTCGATCTCGATGCGCCCGGTGGTGACCGTTTCGAGCCCGCAGATCATGCGCAGCAGCGTCGATTTGCCGCAGCCCGAGGGGCCGACGAAGACCACGAACTCGCCGGGGGCGACGTCGAAGGTGACGCCCTTCATGACGCTGACCGTGCCGTAGGTCTTGCCGACATCGGCGATGCGCAGCATCGGGGTTGGCGCGGTGCTCATTTCACGCCGGCCGAGGCGATGCCCTGGGTGATCGATCGTTGCAGGAACAGAAAGATGATGGTGATCGGCAGCAAGGTGAGGACGGTCATCGCG
Source organism: Pseudomonadota bacterium (assembly GCA_021780935.1). Next base: position 7,324 of record JAJXXT010000120.1, on the reverse strand, counting down.
AGCAGGTAGTTCCATTGTGTCTGCAGATCGCCCTGGAAGGCGAAGAGGGCGAGCGGCAGGGTGAAGACGCTGGAGCGGTTGAGCACGACCATCGGCCAGAGGAAGTCGTTCCAGCGCCACATCATCGAGAAGATGGCGAGCACCGCCAGTGCCGGTGCGGAGAGCGGCAGCACGATGCGCCAGTAGATGCGCCACTCGCTGGCGTTGTCCATGCGCGCCGCCTCGATGAGGTCGTCGGGAATGGTGAGCATGTACTGGCGCAGCAGGAAGACGCCCGTGGGGGTGGCGACGCCGGGCCAGATGACGCCCCAGATGGTGTTCACCAGGTCGAGGCGGGCGGCGATGAGGAAGTTTGGCACCAGCACGATGGTGGGCGGGACCATGAGGGTGGCGAGCATCAGGCCGAACACCAGGTCGCGGCCGCGGAAGCGGTATTTGCTGAGCGCGAAGGCGGCCATGGAGTTGACCAGCAGCGTGATCAGGGTGGCGATGGTGGTGATCAGCACCGAGTTCTTGAAATAGCCAAGGAAGTTGAAGCGGCGCACGAGGTCGGTGAAGTTGGACCAGGAGGCGTGCAGGTGCAGCACCGGTTTGAGGTCGCGCACCGGGACGTGGATGACGGGGCCGGGCTTCGCGGGGTTGAGCATCTGCGCGTCGAGGCCGATATGGCGCAGCTCCGCGAGGCGCTGGCCGGCATGTTTGCCCGCGGTGACCTGCATCAGCGGCAGGGTGGCGTGGTGGCCGGGGACGGCGGTCTGCACCGGCTCCCACGGCAGGAAGGTGGGCGGGAAGGCGTTGAGCGCGTTCTCGCTCTTCAGCGAGCTGGCGAACAGCCAGAGCACGGGCAGGAACATCACCAGCATGCCGAGGAGGAGATAGGCCAGGGCCGCCCAGTCCGACCAGTCGCGCGCGAGGCGGCCGCGGCGGGCGGTGAGCATGCGTAACGTTCCGCTCATGGACCGATCCTCATGGTTGCGCGCCGCATGGCCCCATCCTCATGGTTCGGCGCTCATGGTTTGGCACGGGTGACGCGCAGTTGCAGGTAGGTGAGGCCCATCAGGACGACGGCGAGGAGAAGCGATGCGGCGGCGGCCATGCCGTATTCCCGGACCTGCTGGGCGAAGCCGGTCTGGTAGATGAACTGCACCAGGAAGGTGGTGGAGGTGCCGGGCCCGCCCTGGGTGAGCACGAAGACCTCGTCGAAAATCTGCACCGCGCGGATCAGCGCGAGGACCAGGACCACGAGCAGGCTGGGCATCAGCAACGGCAGGGTGACGCGGCGGAAGCGGCGCCAGGGGGGTGTCGCGTCCATTGCCGCGGCCTCGTAGACGTCGCGGGGGATGGCCTGCAGGCCGGCGAGCAGGATGAGCGTGTAGAAGCCCATATGCGCCCAGATGCTGACGAAGACCGACCAGAAGAAGGCGGTGGTGCCGTTGAGCAGCCAATCATGCGTCGGCAGGCCGATGGCGGCGAGGCCGGCGTTGAGCACGCCGTAGCGTTGCAGCACCCATTTCCAGATCAGCGCGACGACCACCGGGGAGAGCAGCACCGGGTAGAAGAAGACGGCGCGGAAGAAGCCGCGGCCGCGGCCCGGGCGGTTGAGTGCCAGGGCGGTGACCAGGCTGAGGCCGACCATGAAGCCGACCTGGAGCAGCACGAACTCCGCGGTGTTGTAGACGCCGTGCCAGAACAGGTCGCGGGCGCAGGAGTTCGGGTTGAAGTAGTTGCGGCAGGTGAGCAGGGCGCGGACATTGGCCAGCCCGACGAAGGGGCGCTGGGCCGGGAAGAGCTGGTCGCCGCCGGTGAAGGCGTAGACGAAGTTGATGAGGATCGGCAGGAAGGTGAAGAGGCCGAACACGGTGAGGTTGGGTGCGACGAACACCCAGCCGAGCCGCCCGCCGCGCAGCCGGCGCTGGGCGGCGCGCATCGGCGCCTCAAGCAGGTTCATCGCCCCGGCGAAGGTGGCACCGAGCGGGCGGCGCAGCGTTTCGCCGGGACGGATGCCAGTCACGTGCGGTAGGTCACCTGTTGCGGGTCACTTCTTTTTGGCGGTGGCGATGGCGGTGGCGATGTCCTGGGTGATGCGCTGATAGGCCTGGTTCAGCGTCATCGAGCCCGCGATCGCCTGGCCGATGCGGTCCGCGGTGGCGCCGAAGATGACGCCGGCGAAGTGATAGCCCTGGAGGTGGTAGGCGATGGGCGAGAGCGTCGCCGCGTCATGCAGCAGCACCGCGAGGGCGGCCTTGCCCTCCGCCGGCATGTTGTAGGCCAGGGCCTGCTTCTGGAGCTGCAGCTCGGCGGGGATGTTGTTCGTGTGCTCGGAGAAGTAGGTGTAGTTGGCGGGCTGGGCGAGGAAATCGAGGAAGGCCGCGACCGCGTGCGGGTGCTTGGTTTCCTTGAAGGCGACGAAGGCGGCGCCGCCGGGCATGCCGGAGCAGGCGGCCGGGCCGCAGGGATTGTCGGCGAAGGCCCAGGAGAACGCGTTGCCGAGCTTGAGCAGGCGGGTGAGCTGCCAGGAGCCCGAGTAGTACATCACGATCTTGCCGTTGGCGAAGTCGCTGAACGCGTCCTTGTAGCCGGTGGCCTGGCCGGCCCAGGTGGATTTCTGCACCGTGCCGTCGAGGTTCCAGTGGTAGAAGCGGCTGGCCATCGCCTTGAAGCCGGCATCGACCACGGCGGGGTTGCCGGCCGCGTCGAAATACTTGGCGCCGTAGGAGATGGCCGGGCCGGCGAAGCGGTGGCCGGAGCGGTCCCAGGCCATGCCGGCGGGGGTGTTGGTGGCCTTGGCGACCTTGGTGACGGCGGCGGCCCAGTCATCCCACGTCGCTTTCGGGCCGGGGAGCGGCACCTTGGCCTGGGCGAACAGCGTGGTGTTGACGATGGGGGCGGTGACGGTGAGCTGGGTCATCAGCCCGTAGATGCCGTTATCCTTGGGACCGGTCCGCATCCAGTCGAGGGTCGGGCCGAAGGCGGTTTCCCAGAATTTCGCGTCCTTGAGGTAGGGGCGCAGGTTCAGGAAATACTGCGAGTAGTTGCCGAACAGGGTGACGCGGGCGATGTCCGGGCCCTTGCCGGCGGCGAGCTGGACGGGGAGGCTGTGCAGGATGGCGGAGTAGGGCACCTCGTCCACCTGCACGGTGATGGCGGGGTTCGCCTTCATGAAGCGCGCGGCGAGGATTTTGGTGACCGGGCACTCGTTGCCATCCGAGTAGCACATGACGCGGATCTTGGTGGTTGCGGCGGCGGCGCGTGGTGCCGAGCCCATGCCGGCGGCGAGTGCCGCGGCAGCACCGGCGAGCAACAATTGTGACAGTTTCAGGCGCATTCGGTTCCTCCCTGAGCACGGCTTTCATACCGCGTATGAGCCCGTTTCTGGCATGGCCGGAGCGCGACGCCAAGCCTCGCGTGGCGGCCCGCGCGCTTGTGCCGGCCTGGTGGGGCGGGCAGCATGATCGAGGGTCGGTTCGGGCGGACAGGCGTGGGGGAATGATGCGGCGCTGGTGGGGTGGTCTGGTGCCCGTGATCGGGGGGCTGGCGGTCGGGCTGGTGGTGGCGGGGCCGGCGCTGGCCTGCGGCAAGGGCGCGGTGCTGTTCGCCGACCATTTCCGCCATGGCGAGCCCTATTGGCCGGTGATGTCGCGGCACGTGGCGATGCGGCCGGGGGCGCTGCGCGTGACGCCGCCGCAGAACGCCAACTGGTATGTGTTCTATCCCGGCATGCCGTATGCCCGGGCCGATGCCTGCGTGACGCTGTCGATCGGGCGGTTTCATGCCGCGGGGGACATGGGGGCGGGGATCATGTTCTGGACCGCCGACCGGCGGCACGGCGATGTGTTCATGATCCGGCCGGACGGGCGGTGGATCCTGGCGGGGCATGCGGGGCGGGCCTGGCAGGCGGTGGCGACCGGGCGGTCGGCGGCGATCCATACCGGGGCGCATGTGACGAACGAGGTCGAGGTGCGGCTCGACGGCAGCAGGGGCGAGGCGCTGGTGAACGGGCGCGAGGTGACGACGTTCCGCGGCGCGCCGCCGCCGGGGCGGGCGGCGTTCGGGTTCTATGCGGAATCGGAAGTGGACCGGGCGGATACCTGGACTTTTCACGCGATGGTGGTGCGCGACCTCACGGCGCCGCTGCCGCCGGTGCCGGCGGCTAGGCCAGCCGGCCCGCGACGTCCTGGATGAACTGCCAGGCGACGCGGCCGGAGCGGGCGCCGCGGGTGACGGACCAGGCGATGGCCTCGGCGTGGAGCCGCTCGCGCGGCAGGGCGAGGCCGAGATGCTCGGCGTAGGCGTCGATCATGGCGAAGAAGTTTTCCTGATCGACGTTGTGAAAGCCGAGCCAGATGCCGAAACGATCGGAGAGCGAAACTTTTTCCTCGGTCGCCTCGGAGGGGCTGATGGCGGTTGAGCGCTCGTTCTCGATCATGTCGCGCGGCATCAGGTGGCGGCGGTTGGAGGTGGCGTAGAACAGGACGTTGGCGGGCCTGCCCTCGATGCCGCCGTCGAGGACGGATTTGAGCGCCTTGTAGTCGGCGTCCTCGCGCTCGAAGGAGAGGTCGTCGCAGAAGACCAGGCAGCGGCGGGGCTGGGGGCGGATGGCGTCGAGCAGGCGGGGCAGGGTTGCGATGTCCTCGCGGTGGATTTCGATCAGCGCCAGCGCGCCGGGGCGGGTGGCGTTGATCTCGGCGTGGATGGCCTTGACCAGGCTCGATTTGCCGCTGCCGCGGGCACCCCAGAGCATCGCGTTGTTGGCTGGCCTGCCGGCCGCGAACTGGCGCGTGTTGGCGGCGAGGATGTCCTTCTGCCGCTCGATGCCCTTGAGGAGGGCGAGCGGGATGCGCGCGATCTCGGCGACCGGCTGGAGGGTGGCGGTGGCGGGGTGCCAGACGAAGCCGTCGGCCAGGGTGAGGTCGGGCGCCCTGGGGCTGGGCGGGGCCAGGCGCTCCAGCGCCTCGGCGATGCGGGTGAGCAGCGCGGTATCCATGATGTGCGTTGAACCTCTGTCGTGCGGGGCGGTGGGATTGGGGCGATTGGGCGGAGCGGCTTGACGGGAAGGGGGCGGAAACTATGGTCCGCCCGCCATCCAGGCAAACCGGACGCAAAACGCATGCTGATTTCGACCGCCTATGCCCAGACCGCTGGCTCCCCGCTTTCGGGGCTGCTCGGGCCCAACGCGCTGCAGTTTCTGCCGCTGGTGCTGATTCTGGGCGTGTTCTACTTCATGCTGATCCGCCCGCAGCAGCAGCAGCAGAAGCAGTTGCGCGCCGCGATCGCCGCGATGAAGCGGGGCGACCGCGTGGTGGTGGGGGGGATTCTCGGGCAGGTGGCGAAGGTGGGGGACAAGACCGCCGAGATCGAGATCGCGCCCGGGGTGAAGATCGAGGTGCTGCGCGACGGGATCACCAGCGTGACGGGGTCTGGGAAGGGGGGGGCGAAGGAGAAGGACGGGCCGAAGGACAAGGACGGGCCGAAGGACGCGAAGAAGGAGGGGTGAGGCGGGCGATGGGGTAGGCCCGGAGCGGACGCGCTATGGCGACTGACGGTGTGCGGGCGGGATCATAGTTCGCCAGGCTTTGGGGCCGGTAGCCTACGCCAAAGCCGGAATGCTATAATCAAGATATTCCAGATTATATTAACAACGAGACGTGCGCGAGAATATTGGGAATTATCCGGTTAACGCAGCAAGCTACTGTCTGTAGTATTCCCGCATTAGATGGGAACCGCTGACATGGCTGACAAGGTCGACATTACCAACCCGATCTTTCACGACGACGACAAAGCCCGCGAACATCTTGAGGCGCTACTGTGGCCGCATGGTCCAGTCTGCCCGCGTTGTGGCGTCATGGGCGACCGCATCACCAAGATGAGCGGCAAGAGCCTTCGCCCCGGCGTCTACAACTGCAACGACTGCCGCAAGCCGTTTAGCGTGACCGTTGGCACCGTCATGGAGCGTTCGCACATTCCGCTCAGCAAGTGGGTGCTGGCGGCTCAACTGATGGCGTCTAGCAAGAAGGGCTTTAGCGCGAACGAACTGCACCGGCTGCTCGGCACCAACTACGAAACCGCCTGGTTCCTGTTCCACCGGCTGCGGGAGGCTGCTGCAAACCCTACGCCAGCCCCCATTGGGGGCGAGAATAAGGTTGTGGAAGCCGACGAGACCTATATCGGCGGCAAGGAGACCAACAAGCACAAGTCCAAGCGCCGCGAAGGCATCCACGGCGGCAAAGGCAAGATGGCCGTTGTGGCGTTGGTAGAACGCGAAGGCGAGTCGCGGAGCTTCCACGTCGCCCGCGTCACGTCCAAGACGCTGCGGCCAGTGCTAGTGAAGCACGCCAGCCGCAAGTCCTACCTCATGACCGACGACAGCGCGGTCTATCCCAAGATCGGCGACGAGTTCTCAGGCCACGGCACCGTGAACCACAGCGCCGAGGAATACGTGACACTAGGTGGCTTCCACCACACCAACACGGTTGAGTCTCACTTCGCGCTGCTCAAGCGCGGCGTCTACGGCACGTTCCACAACATCAGCGAGGCGCATCTGCATCGCTATCTCGCGGAGTTCGACTTCCGCGCCAATACCCGCAAGATCACGGACGCCGAGCGCGCTGCGATGCTGCTCAAGGGCGCGAAGGGCAAGCGGCTGATTTACCGGCAAGTTAGTGGAACCGCGAACGGCTAAGAAGAAAGCCCGGGCCTTCCTCAAATGGAGAAAGCACCATGCGTGACGCAACGGTTGAGATAAAGAATGTAGCAATAAGCCATTTTAGCCCGCAGCAGGCGTCTTACGAGGCAACTGTCACAGTTTCGATCACGACGGAAATTGGCGAAGTCACTCTTCACATTCCGGCCCATGATCAACGTGGGGTGGACGGAGCGATTCATGGCGCTCTGACGCGCTTGAAGGAATGGTTGGCAGCAACACAGCGCGGCGTGGCGGATTTACAGGGGCGAATACCAACTCCCCGTTGAAGGGTTTGGAAAAGTCCAAATTCCCGCAAAAGTGCGGGGCCGCACTCTCATTCGACAAAGCGTAACTCCTATTTTTTCGCGGCCCTAGGTCGCCCCCTGACGCGCTTTCCCAAATCCTGACTAGCCTTCGCTTCCTCGCCGCGCTCCCGCTTCGGGCGCGGCTGGGGAGGGGTCTTGAGGAGGCGTAGCAGCAGCGCGTCGCGTTCCTGCTCAGGTGTTTGTGCGGTCATTAGGCGGCGTGGACAAAGCGGGTAGGGGGGATTCCCCCGACGCGTCGGAGGATGATTCGAAGCTGATCTTCGTGCGGGAGATCAGCGGTGGTCCGAGGGCTTTTGAGCGATGCGGAATGGGCGTT
>JAJXXT010000128.1 GCA_021780935.1 Pseudomonadota bacterium | reverse complement strand
TTTCCTGCGCACGGTGGAGCTGCATCGACACGAGAGAAGCCGAACCGACCAGTTCCCCATGTATGTGATCGGCGAGGCGGAAGCGTTCACCATCGGTGAGGATGGGCGGCCCCTCCTGACCCCGGTCACCCTCGGCAGCCATTGCCACAATGCACCAGGGGCGCCACACGCGTTCGTGCCAAAGGTGGGTCTGCCCATCGGGGCGGACTGGGAGATAGGCTTCATCGCCATCACGCCGCGAAATATTCTGGAGGATACGCAGCCCGTCTCCGAGGCGGTCCGGGCAGCCTACCGACAGGCGGTCGGGCAGGAGCCGCCGCTCGAGCCCTAACGGCGGGGCACTGACATGTTGAATTTAGTACGATGACATCGCCTTCGCTCAGCCACCCCACTCTATCTCACGGTTTTATCTGGTGATTCAGACCTGCGGCGAGTCCACCTGCGGTCATCACGCTCTAGCCAGGATCAGCGCGTGAGGACCACGGCACGTCGCGATCGAACGGGTCGTGCGGACCGGATTGCCGAGCCGCGCTCGCCTCCAAGCGATGGTCGGATCGCGGAGACCGCTTTGCCCCCGCCTGCGCCGGGGCACGCGGGACGACCGGCCGAGCGGACGGCGTGGCGCGGCTCTCCGGGGCCGAAGAGCCCTCCGGCCCTGCGATGGCGGGGTGGGAGGAGAATGCCCGCTACGCCACCGGCAGCGCACGGAGGGCGGCGGCGACCTCGGCAACCGCCTCATTGGCCGCACTGATGATGCGCCCCATGGAAAAGAAGCCGTGGATCTGGCCCGGGAATCGCCGCATCGTCACGCGCACGCCCGCGGCGGCGAGGTTGCGGGCGTATTCTTCGCCTTCGTCGCACAGCGGATCGAACCCCGCGGTCAGCACCAGAGCGGGCGGCAGGCGGGCGAGGTCGGCCACCCGCAGCGGCGAAGCCCGCCAGTCATCGATGTCGGCGGGACTGCGCAGATAGTGGTCGCGGAAATAGTCCATCAGCGACCGCGTCAGGAAGTAGCCCTCGCCAAAGCGCCGGTGCGAGTCGTGTCGCATGGCGAATTCGGTCGCCGGATAGACCAGCGCCTGCAATGCGATCGGCGGCCGGTTGGGCGCTGATGCGGCGCGGTCGCGCGCCGCGATGGCGGTGACGATGGCGAGGTTGCCGCCGGCGGAATCGCCGCCCACTGCCAGCCGCGCCGGATCGATGCCCAGCCGTTCGGCCGCGTCGGCCACCCAGTCGGTCGCGACGATGGCGTCCTCGACCGCGGCGGGGAATTTATGTTCCGGCCCGAGCCGATAATCGACCGAGACCACGACGGCGTCGGCTGCGTTGGCGATCTGGCGGCAGACCACGTCGTGGCTCTCGATGTCGCCGATCACCCAGCCGCCGCCATGAAAGTAGACCAGCCCGGGCACCGCGCCGGCCGGCGCGCCGGCGCCGCGATAGAGCCGCAGCCTGATCGGCCCGCCTGGGCCCTCGGCGGCGAGATCGCGAAGCTCGCCAACGTCGGGCGCATCCGGCTGCAGGACCGGTCGGGCCGCGCGCTGGGCGGCGCGCGCTTCCTCCGGGGTCAGCGCCTCGTAGGGGGGCCGGCCCGAATTCTTGATCAGATCGAGGACAAACTGCGCTTGCGGGTCGATCGGCATAGGGGTCCTTTCAGGCGGTCCAGGCGAGAGCCGCTTCGGCGACGGCATCCGGGCGGTCGAGCTCGGCAAGATGGCCCGCACCGTCGATGATGCGGATCTCGCTCGGTCCGCCAAGTGCGGCGGCGAAGCGCTGGGCATAGGGTCGCGGCATCACCCGGTCCTCGGCCCCCCACAGCAGCAGGGTCGGCGCCGTGATCCGCCCCAGGCGCCGCTCCAGGCGCGTATTGCCGAGCGGCCAGAAGGCACGCGCGGCGGCCTCGTTGGCGCGGTTCTGGATGATCGGCCACTCGATCGAATTGGCACCCTCGGGCAGCGCCTTCAGCTCAGCCCAGCGCGCCGGATCGGCACAGAACAGCGCGCCCTGGTCGGCTGGGCGCACAGCCCAGGGATCGGCCGGCGGCTCAGCCTCGTCGAACAGGCCAAACGGGGCGATGAGCACCAGACGGCGCACCAAACTCGGCCAGAGCGCAGCCATCTCGGCAGCGAAGGCGGCGCCGACCGAACTGGCCACCAGGTCCGCCCCGTCCAGCCCCGACTGTTGCAACAGATCATGCACGGCGAGCAGCCAATCGAGATGGGTATCGAGGCTGCGGAAGCCCTCCGCGCCAGGAAAGCCGGGCAGGGATGGGACGATGAGCTGGCGTTGCGCGGCCAGACGGTCGAGCACTGGCATCCAGCGCGGCAGGCCGCCGAAGCCGGCGAGGAAGCCGAGCTTGCGGCCTGTGCCTCGGCGCCAGACGCGGCATGAGGAGACCGCGAGCTCCACGCTCAGCGTTTCCGGTTGGGTCACGAAGGAATCTCCCCGGTCGCCGTCAGCGCTATTCGGCGGCGAGCGCGCCGGGGTGGAAGGCCGCCGGGGTAACCCGCGTCTCGCGCGCCATCGGCTGCGGCCACCAGCGATCCTCCCACTCGGAGAACAGGCCCTTCATCCGCGGCATCACCGTCTCCGCAAACAGGCGCGTGTTGTACTGCGCCAATTCCTTGCCCATGTTGCCGAACTGCAGCAGCAGCATGAGATGCCCGACATTCAGCTCCGTGGCGACCTCGCTGAGCTGCGCCACCACCTCGTCCGGCGAGCCGACGATGACGTAGCCACGATCGACGATGTCCTCCATCTCACGGGCCACGGCCTGCATCCGGGTTCCCGTGGTCGAGCCGAGCACCGGGTTGGCATTGGCCGCCTTCTGCACCTGGCTTTCGAGGCCGGCGCGCTGCGTCGCCTCAGTGACGTAGCCAGGCGGGGTGGCGAAGCGCGGATCGACATGGAGGCAGCGGCCATAGAAATACTCTGCCGGCCCGCGGTAGAGCTCCATCGCCTTCGCGCGGGTCTCGGCCACGCCGATGAATTGCAGGAAGCCGGCGCGGTACGGATTGCGGTCCTTTCCAAGACGCGCCATCTCGTCCCAGAACCCCTGCATCGTCGCACGCCCGGCCTTGTAGCCATAGTACGACAGATAGCAGTAGACATAGTCCATCTCCGCGCACCACTGCCATGTTTCGACCGAGCCGCCGCCGGGAATCCAGATCGGCGGATGCGGTGTCTGCACCGGGCGCGGCCAGATATTGACGTAGCGCTGCTGGTTGAAGCGGCCGTTGAAGGCGAAGGTTTCACGCTCGGTCCAGGCGCGGACGACCAGATCATGCGCCTCCAGATAGCGCTCGCGCAGCATGCTCGGGTTCTGGCCGTAGGCGTAGCACGTGTCCATCGGCGTGCCGACCGGAAAGCCGGCGATCAGCCGCCCGCCGGAGATGCAGTCGATCATGGCGAACTCCTCGGCCACCCGGGTCGGCGGGTTGTAGAGAGCGAGGGAATTGCCGAGGACGCACAGCGCGGTGTCGGTGGTGCGGCGGGCGAGCGCGGTGGCGATCAGGTTGGGCGAGGGCATCAGACCGTAGCCGTTGGAGTGATGCTCGTTGACGCAGATCGCATCGAAGCCGCAGGTCGCGGCGTATTCGAGCTCGTCCATGAACTCGTTGTACATGACATGGGCGCGCTTGGGATCGAACAGCGAGGAGTGGATATCCACCCAGACCGAAGGATGCCGCTCCCGGAAATCGTCCGGCAGCTCGGTGTACGGCATCAGGTGGAACCACATGAGTTTCATGGCCTGACCCTCCCCGGCGCCGACCGCTTCGCATGTCGGCGTTGGCCCGGCCAGAACTCTGCGGAGCGCTCGAGGTCAAGTCAAGGCGGCGGACCCCATGCTGCGCCCCGAGTCGCCTGGTTCAGTGGTCCGCCTCGCCCGGAAACGGGGCCAGCCCGCCTTCCTGGGCCAAGGGCGGCATGGACATGGGCGGCATGGGCATGGGTGGCATGGGCATGGGTGGAGGCGGCGCGGCCTCCGCACTCACCGGCTGGGCGCCGACGAAACGTTCCCAGACCGCGTGGATCGCCCTCTGCGTGTTCTCATGCACGTAGATGCCGCCGCGCTGGTCGAAGCCGAACAGGGCTGCCTGCGGATCGCCCCTGACCTGTCGGAAAGCCTCCTGGATCGCCTCGATGGCGGCGCCGAACCGGTCCGGGCTCGGCAGGCGCACGTGGCGGACGATGTCGGCGATGGCGGCGCGGTGCAGGTGCGGCGGCTGCGGCGCGCCCGGCGGTGCCTCGCGGCCGAGCTCGAAGAACAGTTGCAGGGTGAGGAAATCGCCCTGGATGCGCCCGGCGATCGCTGCCGCTTCGGGCACGCTGAGGGAGGCGAGCGTCGCCGGCGCCTCCCGCTGCGGCGCGAACGCACCGGCCAGTTCGGCATCGATCAGACCCTTGATCCACTCCCGCACCTCCGGGGGCGCGGCGCGCACCTGCTCGGTGCTCAGAACCAGACCGACCATGATCGTTCTCCTCTCGCTCGCCCCCAGCCTCGGGGAGGGCCGGCGCCCGCGCCTTGATCGAGGTCAAGGGCGCCGCTTGCCAATTCGGCCGCCGACGGCAGACTGCGGAGCAGAGTGGGGAAGCACCAGGAAGAAGGCAATGGGACAGGTCCAGAACAAGGTCGCCATCGTCACCGGCGGCGCCTCGGGCATCGGCGCCGCCTCGGCCCGGCTGCTGGCGCGCGAGGGTGCCAGGGTCGTGGTGACCGACATCGACGCCGCGGGTGCCGCCGCCGTCGCCGCTTCGATTGCGAAGGCTGGCGGAGCGGCGATGGCGCTGGCGCAGGATGTCACCGACGAGGCGCGCTGGCCGGAGGTGATCGAGGCCGCCGAGCGGATGTACGGGCGGCTGGACGTGATGGTCGCCAATGCCGGCATCGGCCTGCTGGTCCCGGCGATCGACATGACGCTGGCCGACTGGCGGCGGCAGATCGCGGTGAACATGGATGGCGTCTTTCTCGCCGTGAAGCACGCCGTGCCGGCGATGCGGCGGGCCGGCGGCGGCTCGATCGTGATCATGTCCTCGGTCGCCGGCATCCGCGGCTCGGCCGGGCTCGCCGGCTATTGCGCCACCAAGGGCGGGGTGCGCCTGTTCGCCAAGGCGGTGGCGCTGGAATGCGCTGTCGCCGGCGACGGCATCCGGGTCAACACCATCCATCCGGGGATCATCGACACGCCGATCTGGACGAAGATTCCGACCGGCGCCACCGGAGCCGGCCGCAACGCGCCGATCGACCCGCACGCGCTGGCCCGCGAGGTGCCGAGCGGGCGCGCCGGCACGGCCGAGGAGATCGCCGAGGGCGTGCTGTTCCTGGCCTCGGACGGCTCGCGCTACATGACGGGGTCTGAACTGGTCATCGATGGCGGGGTCACCGCCGGCGCGGCCCGGCGCTGGCCGCCAGAGAGCCGCGAGGGATCATAAACTGGCCGATCCATCGGCCGCAGCCTGAGTTGGCCAGCCGCCAGCGCATCGAGGCGCTGGCGTGCCAGCGCCACATACGCCGCCGACACATCGCAGCCGAAGCCGTTGCGACCATGCTTCAGTGCGGCAATGAGACTGCTGCCGACGCCCATGTAGGGATCAAGAACGCTGTCCCCTGGCGCGGTCATCGCGAGCACCAGGCGCTCGACGAGCTCGACCGGAAACTGGCAGGGGTGAATGGTCTTCTCGACGTGGTTGCTTTTCACGTTGGGCAGAATCCAGACATCGCCAGGGTTCTTGCCGAGCGGGTTCCCGGACAGTTGCCCCACCCGCGGGCCCTTGAAGTGCTTCTTCTGCGGATACTTGGCCGGCACCCGGATCGCATCAAGATTGAACGTATAATCGTCGCCCTTGGTGAACCAGAGGATGGTCTCATGCCGCCCCGAAAGGCGCTTGGTGCAGTGCAGTCCGTGCTCGAAGTGCCAGACGATGCGGTTGCGCAGCTTCAGGCCGAACCGCTTGAACAGCGGGTAAAGCACGGCATCGAGCGGGAACACCTCGCCGTCCTGCACATGGTTGCCGACCTGCCAGCACAGCGAGCCCTGCGGGTGCAGCAGGCGCACGCACTCGGCGATCACCGCTTCCTGTCCGAGCACGTAGACGTCGAGCGGCGCGCGGCGCTCGTATTCCTTGCCGATATTGTACGGCGGCGAGGTGACGACCAGCTTCATCTGCCCGTCCGCCAGCTTCGGCATGAAAGCGAGGTTGTCCTCGCAGGCGAGAACCGCGTGTGGGCCCATGCCGCTATCCGCGCCCGCGATCGCTCAGCAGCCGCTCGGCGAGCACGGCGGCGATGATGATCGAACCGATCGCGGTGCCCTGCCAGTAGGGCGAGACGTTGAGCAGGTTCAGCCCGTTGCGGATGAACACCATGATGAAGACGCCGAACAGCGTGCCGATGATCGAGCCGCGGCCACCAAACAGGCTGGCGCCGCCGATCACCACCGCGGCGATGGCGTCCAGCTCCAGCCCGTTGCCGCCGATCGGATCGACCGAGAGAATGCGCGAGGCGAGGAACGTTGCCGCCACCGCGCTCATCAGCCCGGAGAAGCCATAGGCGAGGATGCTCCAGAGCCGGATGGAAAGCCCGGCGACACGCGCCGCCTCGGCGTTCGAGCCGATGGCGTAGAGCGTCCGCCCGCCCTTCGCGCGGGTGAGGAACCACCACGCCGCGCCATAGGCGGCGAGCAGGATAGCGAAATTCACCGGCAGCCCGCCGATCGTGTCGGTCGACAGCCGGCCCAGCCTGGCCGGCAGCTCGCCCACCGAATTGGCGCCGCTGATCACGTAGGCCATGCTGCGCCCGATCGACATCACGCCGAGCGTGACGACGAACGGCGCCAGTCGGCCGAAAATGATGATCGCCCCGCTCGCGAGCCCGGCCAGTGCGCCGGTGAGCAGCGCAAGCCCCACCGCGCCGGGCAGGCCCAACGCGGGCAGGGTCAACCCCAGCACCATGCCGGTGACGCCAGCGAGCGAGCCCACCGAGAGGTCGATCCCGCCGATCAGGATCACCATTGTCTGGCCCAGCGCCACCATGCCAACCACCACCGACTGGTCCATGGCGTTGAGCAGATTGTTGGCGGTGAGAAAATAAGGTGAAACCACGGAAAGCGCGGCCATCACGACGAGCGTGAGCAGCAACATCCGCGCCTCGATCTGGGTGATGAGGCGGCGCGCAACGGATCGGCGCGCGGGCGCGCCGGGAAGGGGCTCGGTCATGCTCATGCGGCGTCCGCGATCGTCAGGGTGGGGAGGGCCGTCGCCGCTTCGATACGCGCCCGCACGGCGGCCGCGTCTGGCAGAGCCGCCCGGGGCGGCAGCATCAGCCCGATCATGCCAAGATCATGCCCGCGCCGACCACGGATCGGCACCAGCAGACTGGCACGCCCGTCGGCTTCGGAGACGAAGCCCTCGGCGCGGGCGGCGAGCGCGGCCGCGATACGGGTCGCCGCGATCGGGGCGAAGCCGGCGGCGGCAAATCCGGGGTCGGCAGCCTCGTCGTCGCCGACCCGGTCGAAACAGAACAGCCGCTCGCCATCGAGCCCGAGCCAGCAGGCGATGCCGCCATACGCCTCGCGCAGCGCGACGAGCAGCGTGCGGGTACGGGCGGCGGAGGATCGCGGCGCCGCGAACATGGCGAGATTCTCGATATCGACCAGATCGCCGGGGATCTCGGTCACGGTCACGCCATCACTCAGAACCACGATGCGGTCGGCGAGCCCGATCACTTCCTCGAAATCCGACGACACCATCACCACCGCTACACCCTCCCCGGCGATGCGGCGCAGCAGCGCGTAGATGCTCGCGCGGGTGCCGATATCGACCCCGCGCGTGGGCTCGTCGAGCAGCAGCAGCTTCGGGCCGAGCAACAGCCAGCGCGCGAGGATGACTTTCTGCTGCATGCCGCCGGAGAAGGTGAGCATGGAGGCATCGAGCACGCGATGCGCCGGCAGGCCGAGCGTCTCCAGGAGCGCTTGCACGGTGCTGCTCCGCCGGTCGTAGCCGAGACCGGGGCCGTGATGGTCGCCGAGATGGGCCAGCATGAGATTCTCGCGCACCGAGAAATCCGGCACGATCCCCTGCCCGCGCCGGTCCTCCGGGATGAGCCCGATCCCGGCGCGAATCGCCGCACGCGGAGACCGCGCGCGGAAGGCCCGGCCGTCGAGTTCGATGCGGCCGGCGGACGCCGGTCGCAGGCCGAAAATCGTCTCCACCGTCTCCGAGCGCCCGGCCCCCACCAGCCCGGCGAGCCCCACGATCTCCCCGGCGCGCACGCTGAAGGAAACATCGCGCACCCGCGGCGGTGCGGCGAGATGGGAGACGCTCAGCACGACCTTCCCCGGCGCGCGGCCACTCCGCGCGCCGCGGGCATACACGTCCGACAACTCCCGCCCGACCATCAGCCGCACCAGTTCGGGTGGGGCGATATGGTCAGTCGCCACGCCGGCGGCGACGACGCGGCCTTCGCGCAGCACGGTGATGCGGTCGGTGACCGAGAAGATCTCTTCCAGCCGGTGCGAGACGAAGACCACCCCCCGGCCCCGCGCGGCCAGGGCACGGATGATGCCGAACAGGATCTCGCTCTCCATCGGCGACAGCGAGGCGGTCGGCTCGTCGAAGATGATGACCCGGGAATCGATCGCCAGGGCCTTGAGGATTTCGACCATCTGACGCTGGCCGATGGACAATGCCCGGACCGGAACATCGAGCGACAGCCCGCCCTCCTGGCCGAACTCTTCGATCAGGTGGCCTGCGTGCGCACGCATACCGCGCCAATCCAGCCGGCCACGCTGGCCCAGGCGCGGCAGCATGATGTTTTCCAGCACCGAGAGATCGGGCGCGAGCGAGGTCTCCTGCGTCACCATGGCGATGCCGCTGCGGATCGCCTCGCGCGCGTTGGCATGGCGCAGCGGGCGGCCGTCGAGACGGAGATCGCCGCGGTCGGGTTGGATGTGGCCGGAAATGACGCGTGAGAGCGTGCTCTTGCCGGCGCCGTTGGCACCGACGAGCGCATGAACTTCGCCGGCGCCGAGGGTGAAATCGGCGCCGGCGAGAGCAATCGTCGCCCCGAAGCGCTTCCAGATGTCGGAAAGCGCCAGCAGGTCCGCCAACTCAAGTCATCTCGTTGCCGAACACCGTGGTACGGATCGTTGGCAGCAGCTTGTCGACATTCTCGCTGGTGACGACTTCGATCGGCACGATGATCGTCTTGTCCGGCTTGCCGCCGTCGAGATACGCGAGCAGCGACAGCGCCGAGCGCTCGCCCATCAGGTAGGGCTGCTGCATGCCGGAGGCGACGATCTTGCCCTCCTTCAGCAGTTTGACGAACTCCGGAATGCCGTCATAGGCGGCGACCAGCACCTGGCCCTCGCGCCGGGTGGCCTGCAGGGCACGCAGCGCCCCGATGGTCGGCTGGTCGGTCTCGATGAAAAGGCCGCGCATGTCGGGGTGCGCGGTGAGCATGTCCTGGACGAACTTGAAGGTCTCGTCGGCGGTGTAGGTTTGCATCTGCGACAGCGCCGCCTCGCGGATATGCGCCTCGGCGAGCGCCTTGCGGAAGCCGGCGGTGCGCGCCTTGCCGTTGTTGCGCGCGAGCGAGATGGTGACGAGGCCGACGCTGCCCTTCTCCCAGCCCTTCGCCTTCATCGCCTTGGCAAACGCGACACCGGTGCCGTAGGCGCCCTCGGTGTTGTCCGAAATGATGAAGGAGACATAGTCGCCGCTGGTCGTGCCGATATCGGCAATAACGACCGGGATACCCGCGCGCTTGGCGGCATCGAGCACCGAGGGGCAGGTGGAGCTGTCGGTGGGCGAGATGATGATGCCGTCCACCTTGCGGGCGATCGCGTCCTGCGCGTTCTGCAGCTGGGTCTGGGCGTTGTTGTGACTGTCGTATGTGGTGGTCTTGAAGCCATGGCCGGCGCCGGTATCGGCAATACCCTTGGCGAGGGTTCGCCAGAAGGGCAGGTCGAGCCCCGGGGTGAGATAGGCGATCTGCTTCCCCGCTGCCCGCGGAGCGCGCGGGAAGCCAGCGAGCGCAAGCGAGACCGGCACGGCGCCGGCAGCGACCGCGCGGCGGCTGATCCGGGTCGAAAGCAAGCGAGTCATACGCACATCCTCCGTGTTTGGTCCCCGCCTCCCGGGACGGCGCGGAGCCTTGCGCGCGGCCGCGCGGCCGTCAAGGTGCAGCGCGGCACGAAATCCTGGCGCGACGCGGCACCACGCATATCCGGCTCGGCCGGTTCCGCCCAAACCGCGGCTGACGAGGCGGGCCAGAGGGGGCGGGCCAGAGGAGGCGGGCCAGAGCGCCGGCTCGACAATCTCTGCGCCATCGGCCTAGCGTGCGCCGAACGCCGCCTCTGCTGCGGCTGATGTGGGGCGGCTGACCTTTATGTGGCGGGCGATCGGGCGGACCGTGGGGCAGATCGGGGAGCCCGTGTTCTTCTCCGTGCTGATCCGCAGCATCGGCTGGTCGGTGCTCGCCTTCCTCGCCCTCGCTGCGGCGCTGGTCTGGCTGACGGTGGCGCAGGTGGGCCAGAACCCGCAGGGGCTGGGCGCCGCACTGCTGGTGTTTGGCGTGTCGGCCTACCTGATCTGGCTGCTGTTCGTACCGCTGGTGGTGACGATCTCCGGGCTCTTCACCGAGCGCATCGCCCGGGCCGTCGAAGGAGCGTGGTACCCGTCCCTCCCTCCCGCCGCGGCGGCGCCGCTCTCGGCCCAGCTGTGGGACGGGGTCGCCCTCGGCGTCCGCCTGGTCGCGGCGCAG
>JAJXXT010000030.1 GCA_021780935.1 Pseudomonadota bacterium | reverse complement strand
ATCGCATCGCGCGAGTCCGGGCGGGCGAGCACGGACATCAGCAGCGCCGCGTCGGCGACGCTGCGCGTCATCGGCCCGGCGACGCGGCCGGGATAGGGCGGGTCGATCGGCACCCGCCCGAGGCTCGGCTTCAGCCCGACCAGGCCGCACCAGCCGGCGGGAAGGCGCACCGAACCGCCGATATCGGTGCCGATATGCAGCGGCCCGTAGCCGGCCGCGCCCGCCGCCCCCGCCCCGGACGAAGAGCCGCCGGGCGTACGGTCCAGCTTCCACGGGTTGCGGGTGAGCGGGTGGACGCTGGAGAGCGAGGAGGAGAGCATGCCGTAATCGGGCATGGTGGTCTTGCCGAGGATCACCGCCCCGGCCTCGCGCACGCGCGCGGCCGGCGGCGCGTCCTCCTCCGCCGGCACCAGCGTGCTCGCCGCCGTACCCAGCGGCATCGGCGTGCCGCGCGTGGCGATGTTCTCCTTGATGGTGATCGGCACGCCGTCGATCGGCCCGGCCGGCGCACCCTCCCGCCAGCGAGCCTCCGAACGCCGCGCCGCGGCGCGCGCCCCGGCCGGGTCCGGCAGGTAGAGCGCGTGCAGCGCCGGCTCACTGGCCTCGATGCGGGCGAGCACCGCCTCGGTCACCTCGACCGGGGACAGCGCCCGGCGCCGGTAGGCGGCGACGAGATCGGTGGCAGACTGGTCGGCGAGATCGGTCATGGCTTCCTTTGCTCCGCCTGATGGGCCGCAGCCCGAGGGGTGGCAGCCCGAGCGGTCGCAGCGGCGCGGCGCATCAGGCGCCGTGCGACGGGCCGCACCAGCCCGGCAGATAGGCGGCGTGCTCCGACCGGGCGAGATCGAGCGCCTCCGTCAGCGCCGCCTCGAAATCCGCCGCCACCGCCTTGCGCTTCATCCGCCGGCGCAGGAAATCGGCCCACAGGAACTCGCTGAACGGCGTCGTATCCTTGGCGAAGCCGCCGGCGCGGCGCAACTCGCCGGCGAGCGAGCGGAACGGATCGTCGAGGAGGTCGGCGACGCTCTTCGGCAGCGCGTCACGGTCCTGGCGCTGCCCGTCCACATCGAACGGATGCATCCAGCCGCGGATGTCCATCACCACCCAGAACGCGTCCCGCTCCAGCGCGGTGAGATCGGCGACGATCGTGACGAGGATGTCCGTCACGCCCTCGTCATGCAGCGCGCGGGCGAGATGGTGGTGGTCGATGACGTAGTGGCGCTGCTTCGGGCCGAGGATCACCGGGATCACGTGCGTGCCGAGAAAGGCCCCGCCCTTGCTGTCGCCGAGTTCGCGCCAGCGGGTCCGCTTCTCCGCCACCTCGCGCATGCCGACGGTGATCTGCGTCGGGCGCAGCGCCAGGATCGGCACCGGGTTCACCGTCGGCTCGCGGACATGGCTCATGGCGGCACCTCCCGACGCGGGGCGGCGGGCCCGGCCGGGATCAGCGCACCAGCCCGCCATCCACCAGACCGACACGGCCCGATCTGGTGTGGACGGACCTGGCACGGACCGGTCGCGGGGGCGCTTCGCCGCGCGCGCCGGCATCGGAGCGGCATGGTCCCGATTTCAGGAATCCTTGGCCTGGACAGGGAAGTGGCTGCCTCGCGATGACGAGACGGGAGTCTAGCCAGCGCCTCGGGGATTGTCCATTGTCGCCGCCATCGGGCCGCTTGGCACAGGAGAGGCTTCATGCGCACCCAGGTTGTCATCATCGGCGCCGGCCCGGCCGGGCTGCTGCTGGGGCAGATGCTGCACCGGCAGGGCATCGAGGCGGTCATCCTCGAACAGCGCAGCCCGGACTACGTGCTCGGCCGCATCCGCGCCGGCGTGCTGGAACATGGCAGCCGCGTGGCGCTGAACGAGGCCGGCGCCGGGCAGCGCATGGAGGCGGAGGGCCAGGAGCATCACGGCGTCGAACTGAGCTTCGAGGGCAGCCGCCACCGCTTCGACTTCAACGCCCTCGTCGGCCGCTCCGTGATGGTCTACGGCCAGACCGAGGTGACGCGCGACCTCATGGCCGCGCGCGCGGCCTGGGGCGGGCGCAGCGTCTACGAGGCCGAGGACGTCACCCCGCTCGATTTCGACGGCGCCCGTCCGCGCGTCACCTATCGCCACGGCGGCGTGACGCACGAGATCGGCTGCGACATCATCGCCGGCTGCGACGGGTTCCATGGCGTCTCGCGCCGCTCCGTGCCCGAGGCGGCGATCAGCCTGTTCGAGCGGGTCTATCCGTTCGGCTGGCTCGGCGTGCTGGTGGACAAGCCGCCGGTGGCGCCGGAGCTGATCTATGTCAGCCATCCGCGCGGCTTCGCCCTGTGCTCGATGCGCTCGGCCACGCGCAGCCGCTATTACGTGCAGTGCGAGGCGAGCGAGGACGTCGCCAACTGGTCCGACGAGCGCTTCTGGGACGAGCTGCGCCTGCGCCTGGACCCGGACACGGCCGGCCGCCTCGAAACCGGCCCCTCGATCGAGAAATCCATCGCGCCCCTGCGCAGCTTCGTCGCCGAGCCGATGCGCTTCGGGCGCCTGTTCCTGGCCGGCGACGCCGCCCATATCGTGCCGCCGACCGGCGCCAAGGGGCTCAATCTCGCCGTCAGCGACGTGACCTATCTCTCCGCCGCGCTCGGCGAGTTCTTTCGCGAGCGCTCGTCCGCCGGCATCGACGATTACTCCCGCCGGGCGCTGGCGCGGGTGTGGAAGGCCGAGCGCTTCTCCTGGTGGATGACGACGATGATGCACCGCTTCCCCGAGGCCACCGGCTTCGAGCGGCGGCTGCAGCGGGCGGAGTTCGAGCACCTCGCCGGCTCGCGCGCCGCGGCGCAGGTGCTGGCGGAGAACTATACCGGCCTGGCGATGTAGGGTCCTGGCCCGGCGCCTCGCCGCCGCTCAGGCGGCGTGGCGGCCGGCGTACTGGCTGCCGAGCTCCCGCAGCGCCGCGACGACGCCCTCCGACAGGCGTTCGAGCGCGGCGAGATGGGTGCGCGCACCGTCGGCATCGCCGGCCTCCAACGCCTTCAGCGTCGCCCGCCCGGCATCGTGCACCGCCTGATGTGGCCCGGCCAGGGCCTGGAACGCGGGCAGCGCCACCAGCGCCTCGTCGGCGACGCCGTCATACCAGCGGCCGAGCCGGCAGGTGTGGTGGGTCGGCAGCGCCGCCGCCTTCACCGCCTGCGTGCCCGCCACCGCGTCGGCGACGCGTTTCACGTAGGCGCGATGGTCGCCGATCGTGACCTCGATCATGCGCGCGATGCCGGCGGCGGCGAGCTGATCCACCACCGCGCTGGCCAGCCCGTCGCCCTCGAAGCGGAGGCTCAGCGCGCCGTCGGTGGCCGCGACCAGGGTCGCGTCGACCCGGTGGCTGGTGTTCGGAATGGTCAGCACGCCACGCGCGCCGATGGGCGCGCCGAGGCGGGTGGTGACGTGCGCGCCATGCTCGGAGAGATCGGTCAGCGTCGCCGGTCCGCTCTCGCGACCGAAGGCGAGCTCGGTCTCGAGCATCAGGGCGCGGCGGCGCGCATGCCGGCGGTTGGCGACGTCCGAGGAGGTGCGAACCGCCTTCGTCAGCAATCCGCCGAGCCCGTTCAGCACCTCGTCCATCTGCCGCGCCGCCGCGCGCACGGTCTCGGCGGCCTCGGTCGCCGCCCCGACGCGCCCGGTGACCGTCTCCATCAGCGTGCCGACCTCGTTGGCGCGGCCGGCGGTATCGGCGACGTGGCGGGAAATCTCGCGCGTCGCCCCCTCCTGCTGCTCCACCGCCGCGGCAACGGCGACGGCGATGCGCTCCATCGCGGTGATGGTCTCGGCTGCGCGGGCGATGGCATTGTTGGTCGAGCCCGCGACGTCCTGGATGTGCTGGATTCGCGTGGCGATATCCTCCGCCGAGCGGGCCGCCTGCCCGGCCAGCGCCTTCACCTCGCTCGCCACCACGGCGAAGCCCTTGCCCGCGGCGCCGGCGCGCGCCGCCTCGATGGTGGCGTTGAGGGCGAGCAGGTTGGTCTGCCCGGCGATGCCGGCGATGAACGCCACCACGGTGCCGATCTCGTCGGCCGCGTGGCCGAGCTGATCGACGACCGCCCGCGCCTCCTCCATGCGCCCGACGGCGCTGCGGGCGGTCTCGGCGGAGCGGCCGACCTGGCTCGAGATCTCGGCGATCGAGGCGTGCAGCTCCTCGACCGCGGCGGCGACGCTCTGCGCCGCGCCGAGGGAAACCTCGGCGGCCGCGCGCGCGGTGGCGGCGTCGGCGCCGACGGCGCCGGCGGTGCGGCCCATGGCCTCGGCGCTGGAAACCAGATCCTGCGAATAGCCGGCGACACTCTTCACCGTGTCGGTCACTTTCTCGTCGAGGCGGCCGAGCGCAGCATCGAAGGCGCCGCGCGCCGCCGATTCGCGCATCCCCCACCAGGCGGACAGCACGGTCTCGAGATCGAACATCAGCGCCAAGGTCAGCGCCCGCTGCGCCGCCACCGTCTCGGTCTGGCTGGGGCCGCGCCGCAGCACGGGCGTGCGCCCGCTGGCCAGCGCGGCGAGGAGGTCGGCCATGATCCGCGCATAGCCGCCGATCAGCCAGGCCGGTTCGAGCTCGAGCCGCGCGTGGGCCGCGGCGATGGCGGCGGCCGCGCCGGCATGCTCGGCATCGAACGCGCCGGCGGCGACGCGGGCCAGATGCGCCTGCAGCCCGTCCCGCGCCGCGGTCGCGGCCGGGAGGCCGGCATAGAGCCGCCCGAGCGCCGCCGTCAGCGCCGGCTGGAGTTTCGGCCCGGCGCGCCGCAACGGCGCCAGAGTTGCCTCATCGAGGCCGAGAGGGCCGCGCCGGTCACGCTGTGCCGATATCGGGTCGAAGGCGTCCATGGGCGGCGTGTCTCTCCTGTCGGCCGGTCGTCAGAGGACCGCAACGAGCACCAGAGTGCCAGCCCGAGGTTACCCAAGCGTTGTCCGCGCCGCCGCGATGACGGGTTGGACCGCATCGACCGGGGTCCCGCCTCCCGCGACGCGGCGGGCAACATCGTCATCCTGGGCGGTGCCAGGGGGTGAGCGAGGGGGCATTCTCCTGCCGGCCGGGCGAATGTCGGCATCGGGACACGAGCGCCGCAGCCGCTGTCACCCTATCGCTGCGAACCCGTTCCGGCCTACGATCGGTCGCACGCGCTGTCCTTGCGACGCGGCCCCGGGCATCGGCGCAGCGGGATGCGGCGTCGAGGGACAGTCGCTTGTTTACGGAGATGCCCGGCGGATGCGCAACAGGATCGAACCCGAGCCCATCACGCTCGGCAGGCGGACCGACACCGATGAGGATGCCTGAGCGATCGCGGACGCAGCGTCGGCAAGGGACGATGCGGCGCCTGGCGCTGCCGATGGCGATGGCGATGGTCGCGGCGCTGGGCGGCTGCGCCATGTCGATCACGCCGCCGCAGCGGTTCGATCACGCGGCAGCGCCGGACATTCGCACGGTGCTGGTGACGGACCCGAAATTCTATCACAAGCGCGACGCCATCCCCTTGAGCACGACCATTCAGGTCGGCCGGAGTTTCATTCCGGTGAACAGCGAGCTCGTGCTGGAGCCCCCGACCTGCGGTGTGACGGAACTCGACACGCCGGTCATGCGCTCCGGCGATGGCTGGGCCGGCGGCGGCCCTGTGGCCAATCGCATCTTCACCGAGCGGCTCACGGCGGATCTGAAGGCGGAGGGGTACGAGGTTCTCACGCCTCTGTATGATGCGGGACGCACGCCGGATGCCTCGCTGCGCATCGGCCCGGCGTCGTTCTGGTGCGCGACCAGCGTCTCTCTGCACTTCACCCCGCACAAGGATATGGGGGTGAGCGTGAGCGCCGAGCTGGTCCGGCAGTCGGACCAGAAGACGTTGATGCAGGTCCAAGTGATAGACCAGTACCTTCCCCCGATCGTACTGCCGAGCTACGGCGTTCTGCTGCCGAGGGACCCCGACCGGCTGTTCGATCTGCCCCAGACGCAGGAGGAGAAACAGCGTGTCCTCGCCACGTTCAAACGGATGATCGAGCAGGCCGCGGACGTGATCGCGTCCTTCATGAAGTAGCCCGTTCCCAGCCCCGCCCGCGCGGTGCCGGCGTGCCGCCGCGGCTTCACCTTCAGGTCCAGACTCACGTTCATGCGGGGATTTACGCTTATGAAGCCTGTTCATGCGCACATGGTCACGACCGCGGCGCAGGGATGACGCTTGGACCATGGCCGATGGGCTGGACACTGCCGACCGGATTGCCGCCTCCCTCGATGAGGCGGGCAACATCGTCATCCTGGCCGATCCCTGGCCGGCGGCGCGGCTCGGGCTTTCGATCCGGAGCGTGAACCGGAGCTTCGTCGCCGCGCTCGGCCATGCCCCGGAGACCGTGCGCGGCATGCCGCTCGATTTCGTGCTCGACCCCCACGCCGACGCCGCCGTGGTGGCCGCGATCCGCGCCGCGGTGGAGGCCGGGCGCTCGCTGCAGGTGGAGCTGCTGTGCCGCGACACCGCCGGCCAGCCGCACTGGCTCGGGCTGCACGTGATGGCGCCGGCGAGCGGGTCCGGCTTCGTCGTGATGGGCCGCGACATCACCGCGAAGCGGCGCGAGCGCGAGGAACAGCGGCGGATGCAGCATCTGCTCGCCTCGGTCTTCATCCTCGTCGACGCCGCCGTCGCCATCGTCGACGAGGCCGGCATCATCCGCATGGCCAATCCGCCGCTGGCCGAGCTGCTCGGTGTCGCGCCCGAGCGGCTCGTCGGCCGCGCCGCCACCGACTTCGTGCACCCGGACGACCAGTTGAAGGTGCGAGAGGGCCACCGGCGCCACCAGCGCCTGGACGTCCGGCTGAAGCGGCCGGACGGCAGCACCATCGCCGGGTGCGTGGTCACGGCCGCGACGGACAAGGGCGATGTCCACCGGTTCCGCGTCGTCACCTTCCACGCCGCGCCCGACCAGCAGACCGCGCCGGCCAGGCAGCCTGCGCCGGCCGGGGCGGCGCTGCCGGACGCGGCCCAGTGTGCCGGCAAGCTGCGCCTGATCGGCCTCGACGCGGTCCGGGAGTCGCTCGGCGATCGCTGGCCAGCGCTGGCCGAGCGGGCGATGCAGACGGCGGAGAGCGTGCTGCGCCGGCGCCTGGACGCGCACGAGCTGTTCGCGCGCACCGCCGACCACGGCTTCATCATCCGGTTCGCCAGCGGTACCGAGGCCGAGATCTCGTTCCGGGCCAGCACCATCGCCAACGAGATCCGGATGAAGCTCATCGGCCAGGGCGACGAGGCGAGCGCGGCGGTGAGCGCGATCACCGCGACCCTGCCGCACCAGGCGGACGACCCGCGGGACCCGGCGGCGCTGATGGACGTGCTCGACCGGCGCCTCACGGCCCTGCGCGGAAAGATCGAACAGCAGGCCCAGGAGATCCTGCACGACGCCGCGGATTTCGCCGTCTGCGTCATCGAGACCGTGATCGCGCCCGACAGCGGCCGGGTGCTGCCGCTGCGCTACGCCTCGCTGCCGGAGGCGCTGGACCATCAGCTCTCCGCCGCCATCGCCGTCCTGCCGGACGCGGCGCTGGGAACGCTCGATCCGGCGGCGCTGATGCTGACGCTCGCAGCGGAACGGGCCGCCGAGGCGCCGCTGAGCGGACCGCCGACGCTGCTGCTGACGCCGATCCCGTTCGAGCTGTTCCTCAACCGCCGGCGCAGCGAACGCTTCCTCGGTCTCTGCCGCGGCCTGGAGCCGGCGATCCGCCAGCGCCTGGCGTTCATGATCGGCGGCGTTCCGCATGGCGTCGCCCAGAGCCGGGTCGGCACCGTCATCCGGCTGATCAAGCCGTTCTGCGCCTTCGTCGGCATCGAGCTGGACGATTTTCGCGCCCCGCCCTTCGACCTGGCCGAGCAGCCGATCACCGTCGTGGCCCTGCCGGCGCGCGCGCTGACGGCGCCGGGGGCGGCGGACGGCGACGCGCTGGCGCGCTTCGTCGCCCTGCTGCGGCGCAACCGGATCCGGCTGCTCGCGCGCCATCCGTCGGACCCGGCGCAGGCCGCCGCGCTCGGCCAGCTCGGCGCCGACATGGTCTCCTGGCCCGAGCCGCCGCAGCCGCGCCACTGACGCGCCGGCCACGCCTGCGGAGCGCGGAACCGCTCTGGAATCCGGCGCCGCGCGGCCGCATACTGGTCCGCGTCTGCGGTCGGTCGCGGCAGGAGGGCAAGACCATGGGCGGCAAGGCGAGCATGTGCGGCCAATGGCGGCTCGGGGTCCTCGGCGCCGTGACGCTGATCGGCGCCGCCGGCCCGGCGATGGCCGTCGGGCCCGGCGCCGCGGCGCCGGAACAGCCGCCGGCGCGGATCGGCAATATCTGGAACGCCATTCCGCACCAGCCGGCGCAAGGCGATGTCAGCTCCGCCGAACAGGGCGCGGGCGTCGCCCCGAACGAATCGCAGAACCAGCGCATCGATCGGGAACTCGACGAACTGAACCGTGAGCTGCTGCAACGCGAGCGGTCCGACCCGGCGATCGCGCCGGCGCTGAAACCCTGAGCGCGCCCGGCGCTGAAACCCTGAGCGCGCCCGGCGCTGAAACCCTGAGCGCGCCCGGCGCGACGCACGACGGAGATACCGCCCATGACCTCGGCCACGCCCCTGGCCCCTGCCCTGTTCGTCTCGCACGGCGCGCCGACGCTGGTTCTGCGCGATATCCCGGCACGCCGCTTCCTGGCCTCGCTGGCGGCGACGCTGCCGCGGCCCCGCGCCGTCCTCGCCGTCACCGCGCACTGGTGCACCGAGGCCCCGGTCCTCGGCGGCGCCGAGCACCCCGAGACGATCCATGATTTCGGCGGCTTCCCCGACGAGCTCTACGCCATGACCTACCCCGCCCCGGGCGCGCCGGACATCGCCGCGCGCGGCCTCGCCCTGCTGCGCGAAGCCGGCATCGCGGCGCGAACGGACGCAGCGCGCGGGCTCGATCACGGCACCTGGATCCCGGCCCGGCTGCTCTACCCGGAGGCCGATATCCCCATCGCCCAGCTCTCGGTGCAGCCGGCGCAGGATCCGGCGCACCATTACCGCGTCGGCGCGGCGCTGCGGCCGCTGCGGGAAGCGGGCGTGCTCGTCGTCGCGTCCGGCACCTTCACGCATAATCTGCGCGCCGCCTTCCAGGTGATGCGAAGCGGCCATGACGATGTCGAGCTGCCGTTCACCGCGCCGTTCGTGGACTGGATCGACGCCGCCGTGACCGCCAGCGCGACCGAGGACCTTCTCGCCTACCGCGTCCGCGCCCCGCACGCGCGCGACAACCACCCGACGGACGAGCATTTCCTGCCCTTCTTCGTCGCCCTCGGCGCAGGCAGCGAAGGCCACCGCGGCCGCCGCATCCATCACTCCACCGACTACGGCATGGCGATGGACGCCTACGCCTTCGACTGAGGCGCGGCCGCCGGCATTGGCCGAACAAGGACATTAGCCCCCTGTTTTCAGTGGCCTGCCCATCCCTGGAATGCAAACGCATTTCAGGGGGCAGACCACTAGGCCCGAATCGGCGGCCTGTCCTAGAGTGGCGCCATGTCGGCAAGCAACGCACGCGCAGAGGGGGTTCGCAGCTTGGTCGCCAGCGTCAGCATCGAACGGCGCGCCCAGGTGATCGTGATGGGCAACGAGAAGGGCGGGTCCGGAAAATCCACCGCCGCCATGCATGTCATCGTCGGCCTGCTGCGCGACGGCTACCGCGTCGGCGCCGTCGATCTCGACGCGCGGCAGGCGACGCTCTCGGGCTATCTCGCCGCCCGCGCCGCCTTCGCCGAGCGCAGCGGCGTCGCCCTGCCGCAGCCGCGCTTCGCCGCCGTGCACCGCTCCGAGCGCGACAGCCGCGCCGAGGCGGAAGCGGAGGAGACCGCGCGCTTCGGCGACGCGCTCGCCGACCTCGCGCAGGATTGCGACATCGTCGTCATCGATTGTCCCGGCGCCGATACGTTCCTCAGCCGCCTCGGCCACGCCCGCGCCGACACGCTGATCACGCCGATCAACGACAGTTTCGTCGATTTCGCGATGCTGGCGAAGGTCGATCCCGAACGCCACGACGTCGTGCAGCCCTCCATCTACAGCGAGATGGTCTGGGAAGCGCGCAAGCGCCGCTTCACGCGCGACCGCGGGCGGATCGACTGGATCGTGATGCGCAACCGGCTCGGCGCCAGCGAGGCGCGCAACAAGCGCGATGTCGGCGCGACGCTGGAGGTGCTCGCCAAGCGCATCGGCTTCCGCACCGTCAAAGGCTTCGGCGAGCGCGTCATCTTCCGCGAACTGTATCTGCAGGGGCTGACCCTGATGGACGTGCGCGAGGCCGGGCTCGGCATCCAGCTCGGCATGAGCCACGTCGCCGCGCGCGCCGAGGTGCGCGCGCTGATCGGCGCCATCCGCAAAGCGCCGCCACAACTCGCCCTGGTGCCGCCGGCGGCCTGAATCAGGCCGTCGCGCTCGCCGCGCTGGCGCCCGCCTCTCCGGTATCGGCCGCGCCCGGTGCGGGCGTGTTCTGCGCGAACACCCATTCGACCGATGGATCCTGGATGCAGCGCGTGATCACGCCGAGCACGAGCCCGACCGAGGCGCCACTCACCGCGGCGATGCAGTAGGCGGCGGCGACGGCAGCGGCCGAAGGCGAGGCGGCCGGCGCGCCAGGGCCGGTGGCCAGCCCGGCGACGGCGCCGATCAGGCCGCAGACGCCCCCGGCGATGGCGAGCACCGCCCAGGGAATGCCGGCATTGGACAGGTTGGCGTTGATGCATTGCAGCCGCGAGCGCTGCGCCCCGGCCGTCTGGCGGGCGAGGCTGTGCGGCGCCAGCGTCACGCCGTGCACCGCGGTGCCGACCCGCGCCGAGAAGCTGCGCGCGCCCGCG
>JAJXXT010000023.1 GCA_021780935.1 Pseudomonadota bacterium | reverse complement strand
CACGCTGTCACCGCACCCGATGGCGCTGCCGACCGCCGCCGAGATCGCCGCCGAGGCGCCGAAGCCCGCCGCGAAGCCTGCTGCCGCGCCGGCCGGGAAGCCGGCGGCCGCCAGCGGGGCCGCCAGCGGGGCCGCCAGCGGGGCCGCGAGCGGTTCCGCCGCCGCCGGATCGAGCTTCGCCCAGATGGTGGCCGCCGCGAACCCGAAGCAGGGCGCCACGACCGTCAACGGCATCTGCGCCGCCTGCCACACGCTGAACAAGGGTGGCGGCACGCGCGTTGGGCCCAATCTCTGGGACGTGGTCGGTCGCAAGCAGGGTTCCGAGCCAGGCTTCTCCTACAGCAGCGCGTTCAAGGCCAAGATGAAGGGCGTCTGGACCTATGACGAGCTCAACACCTGGCTCAGCGGGCCGATGAAGGAAGTTCCGGGCACGCACATGGCCTTCGCCGGCATCTCCAGCGAAAAGCAGCGCGCCGCCGTGGTCGCCTATCTGCGAACCCTCTCCGACAAGCCGATGCCGCTGCCCGCGAAGTAGCGGCGCGGCTGTGCAGGCGGACCGCCTTGCGGCGCTGGCCGTCGTCGCGGAGGCGGCGGCGGACGTGGCGGGCGCGGTCATTCGCCCGCTGTTTCGCGCCGATCTCGCCGCGGAGCTGAAGGGCGATTCCAGCCCGGTGACGATCGCCGACCGCGCGGCGGAGCAGGCGATGCGCGCCGTCCTCGCCGAGCGCACGCCCGAGGCCGGGGTGATGGGCGAGGAATTCGGCCTCGACCGTCCCGGCGCCAGCCTGCGCTGGGTGCTGGACCCGATCGACGGCACCCGCGCCTTCATCACCGGCCGGCCGCTGTTCGGCACGCTGATCGCGCTGCTGGACGAGGGCGTGCCGGTGCTCGGCGTGATCGACCAGCCAGTGACCGGCGAGCGCTGGGTCGGCATCGCCGGCCACGGCACGCGGTTTCGCGGCCCCGCCGGGCGCGCCGGCACGCGACGCTGCGCCACGCTCGCCGAGGCAGAGCTTTCCTGCACCTCGCCCGAGATGCTCGGCGACGCGCTGCCGCGGTTTCAGCGGCTGGCCGGGTCGGTGCGGCGCGTCACCTGGGGCGGCGATTGCTATGCCTACGGGCTGCTCGCGCTGGGGCAGATCGACATCATCGCGGAGTGCGACCTCAAGCCATGGGACTGGGCGGCACTCGGCCCGGTGATCGAGGGTGCCGGCGGGCTGCTGCGCGACTGGTCCGGCCGCAAACTCACGATGGCAGATGCCGGGGATTCCGCCGGTGACGTCATCGCCCTGGGCGACCGCGCGCTGCTCGACGCGGCCGTGGCCCGCCTGGCCGCGTCACCCCCCGGCGCATGACGCGCGACGCGCACTCTTGACCCCGGGCGCCGGCCGGTATCCCTATCGCCAATAACGGGAAATGGGAGACTGGGGTGAGACGGATCGCGGCAACGCTGGCGTTCTTGGTGGCCATGTCCATGGTGCCCGCTGCCCTGATCGCCGCGAGCCTGGCAGCCGCCCCGCTCGCCCGCGCGGCCACGCCCCCGGCGACCCCGGCGCCCACACCAGTCACGAAGCCGGCGCCCACGCCTGTCACGAAGTCGGCGCCCACGCCGGGCTATGCGCTGCTCGGCAAGCCGGCGCTGCCGCCGGACTTCCACTATTTCCCGTATGTGAACCCGAACGCGCCGAAGGGCGGCGAGATCGTGCTGGCCGAGATCGGCTCCTACGACAGCCTCAATCCGTTCATCGTGCGCGGCACGGCGCCCAGCGACATCAACCTCGTCTGGGACACGCTGCTGGTGCCGGACGCCGACGAGGCGGACGTCTCCTACGCGCATCTCGCCCGCTCCATGACCGTCGCGCGGGACCGCAAATCCGTCACTTTCGTGCTGCGCCGCGCGGCGCATTTCAACGACGGCACACCGGTCACGGCGCGCGACGTCGCCTGGACCTTCCAGACGCTGCGGGACAAGGGAAAACCGTTCTATCATCAGTATTATGCCGATGTCGCATCAGTCCGTGTGGATGGGCCGCGAACCGTCACCTTCCGCTTCACCACCGCGCGCAACCGCGAGCTGCCGTTCATCCTGGGCCAGATGCCGGTGTTGCCGCACCATTGGTGGGCGGGACGGGATTTCGGCGCGCCGCTGACGGCAGCGCCGCTCGGCTCCGGCCCGTATCGCGTCGAGAAGGCCGATTTCGGCCGCACGCTGGTGCTTTCGCGGGTCCGCAACTGGTGGGCGAGGAACCGGCCGACCGGCAGGGGGCTGTATAATTTCAATCGCCGGCGCACCGAGTTCTTCCGCGACCCGACGGTCGCCTTCGAGGCGTTCAAGGCCGGGCAGATCACTTACCGCCGCGAGAACATCTCCAAGACCTGGGCGACCGGCTATAATTTCCCCGCGGTGCGCCAGGGCCTGGTGCGCAAGGAGGCGTTCCCCGTCCATCTTCCCATGGGCATGCAGGGCTTCGCGATGAACACCCGCCGGCCGGTCTTCGCCGACCCGCGGGTGCGCAAGGCGATGACGCTGGCCTTCGACTTCCAGTGGACCAACAAGACGCTGTTCTACGGCCTCTATCGGCGCACGACGAGTTACTTCGAGGGCAGCGCTTTCGCCTCCTCCGGGCTGCCTTCGCCGGCCGAGCGCAAGCTGCTCGACCCGTGGAAGGCGATCCTGCCGGCCTCGATCTTCACCCGGCCGTTTCGCCTGCCGGTGACCGACGGCAGCGGCAACGACCTGCCGGAACTGCGCGCCGCGCTGAAGCTGCTGGAGGCGGCGGGCTGGCACGTGCATCACCGCAAGCTGGTCAACGCCGCCGGAAGGCAGATGCATTTCGTGATCCTCGCCGACGAGCCGGTGTTTCAGCGCGTCCTGGTGCCCTACACCCGCCAGCTTGCCCATCTCGGCATTGCCGCGCAGGTGCGTGTCGTCGATCCCGCGCAGTATCAGGAGCGAATGAACAAT
Source organism: Pseudomonadota bacterium (assembly GCA_021780935.1). The sequence continues at coordinate 43,417 of JAJXXT010000023.1, read as the reverse complement.
TTCGACTACGATATGACCATCACCGTCTTCCCGGAATCCGACAGCCCCGGCAACGAGCAGATCGGCTACTGGAGCTGCGCCAGCGCCAAGCAGATCGGCAGCGACAACCTCATGGGCGTGTGCAACCCCGCCGTCGATGCGCTGGTGCACGATGTCGTCGCCGCACCCGACCGCGCCCATCTCGTCACCGCGACGCGCGCCCTCGACCGCGTGCTGCTGCGCGGCTGGTACATGGTGCCGAACTGGTATCTCGACAAAGTCTGGGCCGCCTGGTGGGACAAGCTCGGCCATCCCAAGCAGACGGTGCGCACCGGCGTCGAGCTGAACGCCTGGTGGGTGGACCCGGCGCGTGCCCGGGCGCTTGCCGCCAAGCATAAGCGCTGAGGCGGCGGTGGGCGCCTATCTCCTCCGCCGTCTGGCGCTGATGGTGCCCACATTGTTCGGCATCATCGCCATCAACTTCGCCATCGTGCAGCTCGCACCCGGCGGCCCGGTGGAGATGATGCTCGCCCGGCTCAAGGGGCACGCCAGCGTCATGGGCTCGCTCGGTGCCGGCGGTTCGGAGGCGCAGGCGGGCGGCCATGGCATCTATCGCGGCGCGCGCGGGCTCGACCCGCATCTGGTCGCCCGCATCCGCCGCATGTTCGGCTTCAACAAGCCGCCGCTCGAGCGCTTCCTGCTGATGGTGAAGGGATATCTCACCTTCAATCTCGGCAAGAGCTTCTTTCGCGACAAGCCGGTGCTGCAACTGATCGAGGAACGATTGCCGGTCTCGATCTCGCTCGGCCTGTGGTCCACGCTGATCATCTACGCGGTCTCCATCCCGCTCGGCATCGCCAAGGCGGTGCGCGATGGCAGCCGTTTCGATGTGTTGTCATCCGCCGCGATCCTCGTGGGCTATGCGGTGCCCGGCTTCCTGTTCGCGATCCTGCTGGTGGTGCTGTTCGCCGGCGGCAGCTTCCTGGAGATATTTCCGCTGCGCGGGCTGGCGAGCGAGGGCGCCTCGCACTGGAGCTTTGCCGCGCGGGCGCTCGACTATCTCTGGCACATGGTGCTGCCGACCACCGCGATCGTGATCGGTGGCTTCGCGACGCTGACGTTCCTGACGAAGAATTGCTTCCTGGAGGAAATCCGCAAGCAGTACGTGATGACAGCGCGCGCCAAGGGGGCCTCACCGCGGCGGGTGATTTATTTCCACGTGTTCCGCAACGCGATGCTGCTGATCGTGGCCGGGTTTCCCTCCGCCTTCATCAGTATCCTTTTCACCTCGCAATTGCTGATCGAGATCGTGTTCTCGCTGAACGGGCTCGGCCTGCTGGGCTACGAGGCGGCGTTGCAGCGCGACTACCCCGTGATGTTCGGCACGCTCTGGGTCTACACGCTGGTCAGTCTGGTGATGCAGATCGTGGGTGATCTGCTCTACACCGTGGTCGATCCGCGCATCGACTTCGAGGCGCGTTCATGAGGCGCGGCTCGGCCCGCGCGCAGGCATGACCTTTTCGCCGATCACTCGCCGCCGGCTCGCGCAGTTTCGCGCCAACCGCCGCGGCTACTGGTCGCTGATCATCTTCATCACGCTGTTCACCATCAGCCTGTTCGCCGAGTTCATCGCCAACGACCGTCCCCTGCTGATCGACTATCGCGGCACGCTGATCTGCCCGGTGCTGCATGGCGTGAGCGAGGATCGTTTCGGCTCCCAATTCCTGCCCACCGAGGCGGACTTCACCGACCCCACGGTGGTGCACGCGATCGAGGCGCATGGCTGGATCATCTGGCCGCCTATCCGTTACAGCTACGATACCATCGTCAAGAACCTGCCCTCGCCCGCGCCCTCACCGCCCACCTGGCGCAACCTGCTCGGCACCGACGACCAGGCGCGCGACGTGCTGGCGCGCGTGATCTACGGGTTTCGCATCTCGATCCTGTTCGGCTTTTCGCTCACCATCGTCTCCTCGGCGATCGGCATCGCCGCCGGTGCCATCCAGGGCTTTCGCGGCGGCCTCACGGACCTGCTGTTCCAGCGCTTCATCGAGATCTGGTCCGGCATGCCCCAGCTTTACCTGCTGATCATCCTAGGCTCGATGATCGCGCCCGGGTTCTGGACGCTGCTGATCTTTCTGATGCTGTTCCAGTGGATGAGCCTGACCGGCGTGGTGCGCGCCGAGTTCCTGCGCGGGCGCAACCTCGAATACGTGCGCGCCGCCAAGGCGCTCGGCGTCTCCGACGTCACCGTGATGTGGCGGCACATCCTGCCCAACGCGATGGTGGCGACGCTGACCTTCCTGCCGTTCAACCTCTCGGGTTCGGTGACGCTGCTGGCGAGCCTCGACTTTCTCGGCTTCGGCATGCCGCCGGGCTCGCCCTCGCTCGGCGAGCTGGTGGCGCAGGGCAAGAACAATCTCCAGGCGCCCTGGCTCGGCATCACCGCCTTCGTCGTGCTCGGCACCACGCTGGCACTGCTGATCTTCATCGGCGAGGCGGTGCGCGATGCGTTCGACCCCCGGAAAACATTGTCATGAAGACGCGGCCGTGACGCTGCTCACGGTCGAGCGCCTCGGCGTCGCTTTCGGCGACCGGCAGGTGGTGCGCGACGTTTCCTTCACGCTCGACCGCGGCGAGACGCTGGCGATCGTGGGTGAGAGCGGCTCGGGCAAGTCGCTCACGGCGCTTTCCCTGCTCGGGTTGCTGCCGCACGGGGCGGCGGTGAGCGGCACGGTGATGCTGGACGGCACGGCCACGATCGGCGCACCCGAAAGAACGCTGCGCCCGCTGCGCGGCGGTGTCGCCGGCATGATTTTTCAGGAGCCGATGACCAGCCTCAATCCGCTGGCGCGCATCGGCAAGCAGATCGCGGAGGCGATGCGGCTGCACCGGCCGATCTCCTGGGCGGCGGCGCGTCAGCGTGCGGCGGACCTGCTCGCGGAGGTGGGGTTTCACGATGCGCCCGGGCGGCTCGATGCGCGGCCGCACCAGCTTTCGGGCGGTCAGCGCCAGCGCGTGATGATCGCGATGGCGCTTGCCAACGACCCCGCGCTGCTGATCGCCGACGAGCCGACCACGGCGCTCGATGTCTCGGTGCAGGCGCAGATCCTCTCCCTGCTCGCGGCCGAGAAGCGCGCCCGTGGCCTCGCGCTGCTGCTGATCACCCACGACCTCACCATTGTCCGCCGCCATGCGGACCGTGTCTGCGTGATGCAGGCCGGCCGCATCGTCGAGACCGGACCGGCGGCGGAGGTCTTTGCTGATCCGCAACATCCCTACACCCGCGCGCTGATCGAGGCAGAGCCGCGCGGCCGGCCGGCACCGATTGCCGCCGACGCGCCGGTGCTGCTGGAGGCGCGCGACCTCACGGTGCATTTCCCGATCCGCCATGGCGTGATGCGGCGCGTGGTGGGCGCCGTCCGCGCCGTCGATGGCGTGTCGTTCGAGGTGCGTGAGGGCGAGACGCTGGCGCTGGTGGGCGAGAGCGGCTCCGGCAAATCCACCACCGGCTATGCGCTGCTGCGCCTGACCGCGGCAAGCGGGCATGTCCGCTTCGCCGGCGCGGACGTGCTGGCGACGCCGGTGGCGGCCATGCGCAAGCTGCGGGCGCGGATGCAGATCGTTTTCCAGGACCCGTTCGGCAGTCTTTCGCCGCGGCTGCCGGTCGGCGAGATCGTGGCCGAGGGGTTGGGCGTGCATGCGCCCTCGATGGCCCGGGCGGAGCGCGAGCGGCGCGTCGTCATCGCGCTGGAGGAAGTGGGGCTCGGCGAGGACGCGCTGCATCGCTACCCGCACGAGTTTTCCGGCGGCCAGCGCCAGCGCGTCGCCATCGCGCGCGCGATCGTGCTGAACCCGAGCTTCGTGGTGCTGGACGAGCCGACGAGCGCGCTCGACATGTCGGTGCAGGCGCAGATCGTCGCACTGTTGCAGCGGCTGCAGCGCGACCATGGGCTGGCCTATCTGTTCATCAGCCACGATTTGCGCGTGGTGCGCGCGATGGCGCATCGCGTGGCGGTGATGCGCGCAGGCCGGATCGTGGAGGCCGGCCCCGCGGAGGACATCGTCGCTGCCCCGCAGCACCCCTACACCCGCGCGCTGATGGCCGCCGCCTTCGGCCTCGAAAGCGAGGGGTTCGACGACGGCTGAGGTCGTTGACGAATCGTGGGCGCGGCGCGAAGGGATGTGTCACTCTGCGTCTGAACGAGGCGGCCGGAAGCCATCGCGCCGTGCCGGGGAGCTGGGCCGATATGCGACGCCTGCCACAACAGCCGGGCCTGCTGCCGGAACCGCCGTCGTCACCGGCGACCGACAAAGCCGCGCCGCCGCGTGGGAATCCGGCGGCGGACTTGCGCAAGCAACTCGCTGGCCAGCGATTTGGCACGATCCTCGCCGACCCGCCCTGGCGGTTCGTCAACCGGACCGGCAAGGTGGCGCCGGAGCACAGGCGGCTCAGTCGCTACGGCACACTCGATTTCTCCGAGATCGAAGCGCTGCCGATTGCAGGGTTCGCGGCCGATACGGCGCATCTCTATCTCTGGGTGCCGAATGCGCTGCTGCCGGAGGGGCTTGCTGTCATGGCCGCATGGGGATTCAGTTACAAATCGAATATTGTCTGGCACAAGCTGCGCAAGGATGGTGGCTCGGATGGGCGTGGCGTCGGCTTCTATTTCCGCAACGTGACGGAACTTGTCTTGTTCGGCGTGCGCGGCCGCAACGCCAGAACGCTTCCGCCCGGCCGCCGCCAGGTCAACTATCTCGGCACCCGCAAGCGTGAGCATTCCCGCAAGCCGGATGAGGTCTACACGATCATCGAGTCATGCAGCCCCGGTCCGAGGTTGGAGCTGTTTGCCCGCGGCCTCCGGCGCGGCTGGACGGCATGGGGTAACCAGGCCGACGAAACCTACATGCCCGATTGGCCGACCTACTCCCACAATTCCGCGACGTCGGGACTTCCCTTGCTGTTCGGGAAATAACCGACGCGAATGCTCGAAGCGCTGCGACGGCAAGGTTTTGACATCGCTTTTCAGGCGCACGCCGAGGCGATCCTGGCCGGCGATTTTCCGGTCGCCGCGGCCGAACTCGAATCGGTGCTGTCAACGACGGTGCTGCCCGTCGATGAGCTGATCGCCGGCGGCGGCGGCGAGGCGCGGATCACGCAGCGAATCCGGCGCGCGCTCACCGCACTCGGCTGGCGCAAGACCAGGTTTACCGTCGTCAAATCCGTCAACGATCGGGTTCTGCAAAGCCAGTCGCACGAGGTTGATCACGTGCGACGGTTCGGCGACGGCGCCGCGGACCAAAGCATCGCGCTCGAAATCGAATGGAACAACAAGGACCCGTTCTTCGATCGCGATCTGGAAAACTTCAAACGCCTCCACGGCGACGGAGCGATATCCCTCGGTGTCATCGTCACGCGCGGCGCAAGCCTGCAAGCGGCCATGCCCAGCCTGATCCAACGGCGCCTGCAGGAACGTGGGGTCGCGGATTTCGTGGACCTCGGCGCCTGGACCTACAGGCCGAAGGAACGGCAGCGCATCGCCATCGCCACGCGCGCGAAGCATGCGGGGTTCGTTCCGGCTTTTGCCGATCTCTTCGTCGCCGATAAATTCGGCGAAGCGACGACGCACTGGGGCAAGCTTGAGGATCGGCTGAACCGCGGGGTCGGCAATCCGTGCCCGTTGCTTTTGCTGGGCCTGCCGGCCGCAATCGTCACCTTCGACCCGTAAAGGGCCCAGGCCTACTGGACCGCCTCGACACCGCCCTTGGGGGCCAGGCCGCGTGCCTGCAGGCAGGCGACATAGGCGTCGCGCCGGGCCACCGGCAATTGCCGGCGCGCATTCACCTGCTGCTGCGTGGAGCCGCCGGAGGTTTCAGCGAAGAGCCGCCGCACCTCGGGGCTGTTGTTGGCCTGCGCCTGGCACTGGCCCTGCGGCGTCGACAGATCGGGCGGCGGGGCGCAGCGCGCGAGCAGCAGCGGCAGGGCCAGCAGCGTCAGAAGCGGCAGCGTTTTCATCCGGCGGCGATCCAGTCCTCGATCAGGCGCCGCGCGATACTGTCGGCGCGCGGCAGGGAGAAGCCCAGCGTCGCATGCTCGCGCAGTTCGGCACGGGTGAACCAGCGCGCGTCGCGCAGCTCCTCGGGGTCGATGGTGATCTCGTGCGACAGCGCCTCGCCATAGAAGCCGAGCATGATGGAGGCGGGGAACGGCCAGGGCTGGCTCGAATGATAGCGCGCGCGGCCGACCAGCACGCCGGTTTCCTCCCGAACCTCGCGCGCCACCGCTTCCTCCAGGCTCTCGCCGGGTTCCACGAAGCCGGCCAGCGTCGAATACATCGTGGCGTTGGGGAAGCGCTGGGAGTGGCCGAGCAGCGCGCGCTCGCCATCGGTCACCAGCATGATCACCGCGGGGTCCGTGCGCGGAAAATGGCTGGTGCCGCAGCCGGTGCAGCGCATCACGTGCCCCGCACTCACCGGCTCGCAGCCGCTGCCGCAGACGCCGCAGAACCGGTGCCGCCCGCGCCAGTGCATCAGCCCGCGGGCATGCGCGAGCATGGCGGCGTCCTGGGCCGACAGCAGGCCGGCGACCGCGCGCAGGTCGGTGAACGTGCCAAGTTCCGCGGGCAGCAGCGTGGCCGGATCCTCCACCGCGCTGAGATCGACGGTGAAAATCGCCCGCCCCGTCTCGTCGAGGCCGAGCAGCGCCCAGCCGCCGCCCGCCAGGCGCAGCTCCGCCGCCGCCTCCGCGCTCAGCAGCACCGCTTCCGGCCGGCCCTCCGCCACGCCCCGCATGAGGTTGCGCGCGCGCCAGACCGGGGTGAACAGGCTGGTGGGGTCGGCGAGCACGGACGCCACCCACGCCGCATCGTCCCGCCGCGCGGAGACGCGGTCGAGGCGGTTGCCGGTGTAGACATTGGCTCGGGAGGCTTCGATCAGCAGCACGACGGCAAGCTGCCATGCACGCCCCGCAGCGGCAACTCTCCATCCGGCAAGCTTGAGTCGATGCCGCCGCGTGCTAAACACATCCTCGGAAGGTCGGCGGCGGACGAGCGCCTCGCCAACCCGGTCAGGTCCGGAAGGAAGCAGCCGCAACGAGTTTCCGCCCGGGTCGCTGTCCGGCCTTCCACCGCGACCCCCAACCCACTGCGACCCCTGCGCAACCGCGTGATCCCCCCGGCCCGCGTGACCCCTCGAGACGGAGCAAGCTCTCCCGGCATGGCCACCAATCCGATGCAGCGGATCGTCTGATGGCTGGCTCACTGTTTGGTGACGAGGCGCCACCGTCCCCGGAAGGCCCGCCGCAGGATGGCCCACCGCAGGATGGCTCACGGCAGGATGGACTGGGCCTGTTCGGCGACGCGCCGGCGGCGGCACCGCCTGCCGCGACGCCCTACCGGGTGCTGGCGCGCAAATACCGGCCGCAGCGCTTCGACGACCTGATCGGGCAGGAGGCGATGGTGCGCACGCTGCGCAACGCCTTCGCGCAGGGGCGGGTGGCGCATGCCTTCATGCTCACCGGCGTTCGCGGCGTCGGCAAGACCACCACCGCGCGGCTCATCGCCCGCGCGCTCAACTGCACCGGGCCGGACGGCTCCGGCGGGCCGACCGCCGATCCCTGCGGCGTCTGCCCCAACTGCACGGCGATCCTCGCCGACCGGCACCCGGACGTGACGGAGATGGACGCCGCCTCGCGCACCGGCGTCGATGACGTGCGCGAGATCATCGAGGCGACGCGGTTCCGCCCGATGCAGGCGCGGATGAAGGTCTTCGTCATCGACGAGGTCCATATGCTGTCGCGCAACGCCTTCAACGCGCTGCTCAAGACGCTGGAGGAGCCGCCGCCGCACGTCACCTTCGTGTTCGCGACGACGGAGTTGCGCAAGGTGCCGGTGACGGTGCTCTCGCGCTGCCAGCGTTTCGACCTGCGGCGCATCGGGGCGGCGGAGCTCGCGGCACTGTTCGGCAAGGTGGCGCGGGCCGAGGGCGTCGCGATCGAGGACGCGGCGCTGCTGGCGATCGCGCGGGCCGCGGACGGCTCGGCGCGCGACGGGCTCTCGCTGCTCGATCAGGCGATCGCCCAGCACGACGGCCCTGCCGCCGGCGACGCGCCCACCGCCGAGACGCCCATCGCCGAAGCGCCGATCACCGAGGCTCAGGTCGCGGACATGCTGGGCCTGGCCGACCGCGCCGTGGTGTTCGAGCTGCTGGAGGCGGTGTTGGCCGGGCGGGTGGCGGCGGCGCTGGCGATCACCGCGCGGCTGCACGAGCTTGGCGCCGACCCCGCACTCACCCTCGCCGACCTGCTGGAGCTGGTGCACCTGCTGACGCGGCTGCGCAGCGTGCCGGCGCTGCGCGACGAGCCGTCGCTGTCGGAGCTGGAGCGGGTGCGCGGCCAGGCGCTGGCCGAGCGGCTCGCCATTCCCGACCTGGTGCGCGCGTGGCAGATCCTGCTGCGCGGCATCGGCGAGGTGGAGCAGGCGCCGGATCGCAACGCGGCGGCGGAGATGGTGCTGATCCGCCTCTGCCATGCTGCCGATCTGCCGCCGCCGGGCGAGCTCGTGCGGCGGCTGACCGGTGCGGCATCGCCCACCGCGCCGATACCAGGGTCTGTTGCCGCAAGCGCCGCCACGTCAGGCCCGGCGGCATCGGCCCTCATGGCATCGGGGCCCACCGCATCGGGGCCCACGGCATCCGGTGGTGCGGCGCTGGCCCGAGCGATGTCCGCCCCGGCGCCCGACGCGCCGCGGCCGGCCGAAGTACCACGGCTGTCCGCCTGGCGCGACGTGGTGGCGCTGGCCGCCGGGCAGGAGCCGCTGTTGCACGCGCAGCTTCTGCACGTGGCTCATCTCGTGCGCTTCGCCCCGCCGGTCATCGAGCTGCGGCCGGAGCCGGATGCGCCGCGCGACCTGGCGGCACGGCTGTCGAAGCTGTTGCAGGAGGCGACCGGCCGGCGCTGGACCATCGCGCTTTCTGCCGAGCCCGGCGAGCCCACGCTCGCGCAGCAGGGTGCGGTGGCGGCGGCGGCGCGCCACGATGCGGCGGCGGAGCACCCGCTGGTGCGCGCGATCCTGGCGGCCTTTCCCGGCGCCGTGATCGGGCCCGTGCATGACGAGCGCGCGGATGCCTACGGGCTCGCCCCCGCGGCGGAGGATGACGGCCTCGACGCCTATGTGCCGCCCGCCGCGGCGCCGGAAGACTTTGACGGATCAGACGACGAACCGCCCTCGGAGGACCCATGAAGAACCTCGCTGGCCTGATGAAGCAGGCCGCCCAGATGCAGAAGACGATGGAGACGATGCAGGAACGCCTCGCGGCGGCGAGCGTGGAGGGCGCGGCGGCCGCCGGGATGGTGGTGGTGACGCTGTCCGGCAAGGGCGAGATGCGCGCCATCCGCATCGACCCGAAGCTGCTCGATCCCGCCGAGACGGAGATGCTGGGCGACCTCATCGTCGCCGCGCATGCCGATGCGAAGCGCAAGGTGGAGGCGCTCGCCGCCGAGGAGATGCGTGCGGCGACCGGCGGCATCGAGCTGCCCGCCGGCATGAAGCTGCCTTTCTAAGACAGGTATCATCAAGACTGGGGCCTTAGGCCCCAGACCCCAAATAACGGTTCCAGGGACCTGAGGTCCCTGGCGGGCGCGGGCAGAGCCCGCCACTATCTGGGATCAGCGATGGGCGGACCCGAAGTCGAAAATCTGATCGCACTGCTGGCCAGGCTGCCGGGCATGGGCCCGCGCAGCGCCCGCCGTGCCGTGCTGCGCATGCTGGCGGAGCCGCAGACGCGCATGTTTCCGCTGGCGGCCGCACTCACCGAGGCGGCGCGCGCCGTCTCCGCGTGCAGCACCTGCGGCAATCTCGATACCCGCAACCCCTGCATGGTCTGCGCCGACAACACGCGCGACCGTGGCCTGGTCTGCGTCGTCGAGACCGTGGCCGATCTCTGGGCGCTGGAGCGCACGCGCACGCATCACGGGCTGTACCACGTGCTCGGCGCCTCGCTCTCCGCACTGGGCGGGGTGACGCCCGAGGACATCGACATCTCCCGCCTGCTGCGCCGGCTGGACGGCGAGGTGCGCGAGATCATCCTCGCCCTGCCCGCGACCGTGGACGGTGCCGCGACGACGCATTGGCTGACCGACAAGCTCGCCGGCGCCGGCATCACGGTGACCCGGCTCGCGCATGGCGTGCCGATCGGCGGCAGCCTCGATATTCTCGACGACGGCACGCTCGCGACGGCCCTGCTGGCGCGCCGTCCGGTGGGCTGACGGCAAGGAACCGACCGTTTCTCTAGGCCGCGAGGTCGGCATCGCCATGGAGGATCGCATGAACGTCGAAGACATCGTCGCCGGCCACTACGCCCACGGCAACCTGGCGGCGGCGATCCTCGCCGGGCTGGCCGCCGCGGGCAGCGACCTCGATCATCTCACCGTCGATGACCTGGCTCCGGTCGATGAGTTTCATATCGGCGGGCGCCGCGCCACGGCGGAGCTTGCGGCGCAACTGCCGCTGGCATCCGGGATGAAGCTGCTCGATATCGGCTCCGGCCTTGGTGGCGCCGCGCGCTGGCGCTGCCGTTCCCCGAGGCTTCGTTCGCCGGCGCCACGATGCTGCATGTCGGCATGAACATCGCCGACAAGGCGGCACTGTTCCGGGGCGTGCGCCGCGTGCTGGCGCCCGGCGGATTTTTCGCGATCTATGATGTCATGGCGCAGACCGAGGGTGAGCTTGCCTACCCCGTGCCATGGGCGACGGACCCGGCGACGAGCTTTGTCGAATCCGTCGCGACCTATCGCGACCGGCTCTCCGGCGCCGGCTTCACGGTCACCCATGAACGCAGCCGGCGCGGCGTGGCGGCGGAATTCTTCGCCCGCATGCGCGCTGCCGCCGCCGATGGTCCGCCGCCGCTCGGCCTGCATCTCGTGATGGGGGACGCGGCGCGGGCGAAGGTTGCGAACCTGATGGCCAATGTCGAGCGCGGCCTGGTCGCGCCGGTGGAGATCATCGCGCGGGCGTAGCACGGCCCGCGCCCGGCTTCCCTCGGCGCGTCCCTCAGCTGACGCCCGCTGCCGTCATCCGGCGGCGGGCGCCGTGCGCAGCATCGCCATCAGTTCGCGCCGCGTCTCCGGATTGTCGCGGAAGGCGCCGAGCATGCGCGAGGTGACCAGCATCGTGCCGGGCTTGTGCACGCCGCGCGTGGTCATGCACTGGTGCTGCGCCTCCACGATGACGGCGACGCCGCGCGGCTGCAGCACCTCGGCGATGGTGTTGGCGATCTGCGCTGTCATCTTCTCCTGGATCTGCAGCCGCTTCGCATAGGCATCGACGACGCGGGCGAGCTTGGAGATGCCGACGACGCGCCGGTGCGGCAGATAGGCCACGTGAGCATGCCCGATGATCGGCGCCATGTGGTGTTCGCAGGTGCTTTCCACGCGGATGTCGCGCAGCAGCACGATCTCGTCGTAGCCGTCGGTCTCCTCGAATGTGGTTTCGAGCAGGCTGAACGGGTCCTCGCCATAGCCGCGGAAGAACTCCTCGTAGGCGCGCGCGACCCGCGCGGGCGTTTCCGCCAGGCCCTCGCGCGAGGGATTGTCGCCGGCCCAGCGCAGCAGCGTGCGCACGGCGTCCTCCGCTTCTTCGCGCGAGGGGCGGGTAGCCGAGGCAAGCACGGATTTCTGTGCCGGGATATTCACCGTCGCGTTTCCTGTTCTCTCACCGCCGACCATATGGGGCGGCCGGCCTTGCTGCCAACCCGCCGCCCGTTCGGCGCGCGGGTCAGTGCAGCCGGCTGTCCTGGTGCGGGCTGTCGAGGCTGAAGGCCGGGATCGCGGCGTCGAACGCTTCGCCGCTGGCGCTCACCACCATGTGGTAACGCCCGACCATGAAGCCGGAGGCGGTCTCTAGCGGCGTGCCGGAGGTGTATTCAAAGCTCTCGCCGGGGTCGAGCACCGGCTGCTCACCGACCACGCCCGGCCCCTCCACCCGCAGGGTGTGGCCGGTCGCGTCGGTGATCTCCCAGGTGCGGCGCAGCAGCTGCACCGTCTCGTGTCCGGTGTTCTCGATGCGAATCCGGTAGGCCCAGACGAATTTGCGCTCGTCCGGGTTGGACTGGTCGGCTAGGTAGAAGGAGCGGACGCTCACGCGGACCCCGCGCGTCGTCGCGGAATAATCGCCGGTCATCACCGTGTTCCGTCGGCCGTTGCAACGTCATAGCGCGCGGTCGCCCCCGGATGCCAGAGCCGCGTTCGGCCCCGGATCGAGGGAACGGCATCGGGGGCAGAAGCGCGCCGCAGGGCTGGGGAGGCGCGGCAGATGTTCGCAAGGGCAGCAAAATCGGCGAGAAGGGGCGGATGCGCATGCCCTCCTGGCTGCCCCTGCTGCTCGGCTTTCTTGCCGCCGTCGGGCCGATCTCGACCGACATGTACCTGCCCGCCTTCCCGGCGATCGAGGCGACCTATGGCGGCGCGCCGGGCTCGGCGCAGCTCACGCTTGCCACCTGGTTCGCGGGGCTCGCCGTGGGCCAGATCAGCCAGGGCGTGCTGGCCGACCGTTTCGGCCGCCGCCGGCCGCTGCTCGCGGGCACGCTGATCTACACGCTGGCCTCCGCCGGCTGCGTGCTCTCGCCCAGCCTCGGCATGTTCGCGGCCTTCCGCTTCATCGCCGGGATCGGCGGCTCGGCCGGCATGGTGCTGAGCCGCGCCATCGTCCGCGACCTTTCGGAGGGGTTGGCGGCGGCGCGGATGATGAGCCGGCTGATGCTGATCATGGGGGTGGCGCCGATCATCGCGCCGACCATGGGCGGATTGGTGTTGAGCCTGGGCAACTGGCACCTGATCTTCTGGATCTGCACCGCTTATGGCGTGATCGGCACGCTGGCGGTGGCGCTGTTCCTGCCGGAGACGCTGCCCGAGGGGGCGCGGACGCGGCTCTCGCCGGGGGCGCAGATCGCGCGCTTCGGTGCCATCCTGGGGGAGCGCGGCTTTATCAGCCACGCGCTGATGGGCAGCGGGACGCTGTTCGCCATGTTCGCCTATCTCGGCGGGTCGCCGCCGGTGTTCATCGACATCTATCATCTGCCGCCGCCGCTTTACGGCATGCTGTTCGGCACCTGTGCCGCGGCCTATATCGGCGGCTCGCAGGTCAACCCCGGGCTGCTGGTGCGCTTCGGCGCGCGTCGCGTGGTGCGGGTGGCGACCCGCGCCTTTCTCGGCCTCGCGCTGGCGTTGCTGGTGGTCGCGATGCTCCGCCCCGGCGCCTGGTATGCCCTGGCCATTCCGCTGTTCTGCATCATGGGCACGCAGGGCTTCATCATGCCGAATGCCACGGTGGGCGCGCTGGCCCGCCACGCGCCGCATGCCGGCAGTGCCTCCGCCCTGATGGGCACGATGCAGTTCATCTTCGGCGCCATCAGCGGGCTCGCGGTCGGGCTGCTGGCGGACGGCACCGCGCGGCCGATGGCGATGCTGATGGTCATCGGCGGTGCCGCCGCGGTGCTCTGTGATCTGGCCAGGCCGCGTGCGTGATGCTAGGCCCGTTTTTCGTCGTCACCGTCGTTCCGAGGTTTTCTGATGTCCCCACTGGTTGGCATTTCGGTCTGCGCGCGCGACATCAACGGCACGCCGAGCCACGCCACGCCCGCGCGCTATGCCGAGGCGGTGCTGGCCGCCGGCTGCACGCCGGTGCTGCTGCCGCCGGTGGGCGAGGCGATGCTCGCCGCACTCGACCGGCTGGACGGCATCCTGCTCTCCGGCAGCCCGTCCAACGTCGAGCCTTCGCGCTATGGCGAGGCCGATGATCTCACGCCCGACAAGCATGACGCCGCGCGCGACGCGACCACGCTGCCGCTGATCCGCGCGGCGCTGGACCGCGGTCTGCCGCTGCTCGCCATCTGCCGCGGCGTCCAGGAGGTCAACGTCGCCCTCGGCGGCACGCTGACGCAGAAGGTGCAGGAGCTGCCGGGGCGCGACGACCATCGCGGCCGGAGCAGCGTGCCGGACGAGCGCTACGCGCCGCGCCATGTGGTCACGCTTTCGGGCCAGCTCGCCTGGCTGCTCGGGCGCGGTACGACGCAGGTGAACTCGGTGCACGAACAGGCGATCGACCGGCTGGCGCCGGGCCTGGTGGTCGAGGCGGTGGCGCCGGATGGCACGATCGAGGGCGTGCGTGTCGCCTCGGCCAGCGGCTGGGCGTTCGGCGTGCAGTGGCACCCCGAACACCGGGCGGTGGAAAACCCTGACAGTGTCGCGTTGTTCCACGCCTTCGGGAGCGCATGCCGGGCCTGGATGGGGTTACGCCGCGCCGCATAAGGGGTGCGGCCATCAGGGGGAGGATACGGGTATGGATCTGCAACTGGCGGGCAAGCGCGCGCTGATCACCGGCGGCTCCAAGGGCATCGGGCTCGCCGCGGCCGAGACGCTGGCGGAGGAGGGCGTGGACCTGGTGCTCGCGGCGCGCGACCCGGCGGCGCTGGAGGCGGCGTCGCAGCGTGTGCGGGCGCGCCGACAGGTGGCGGTGGTGACGGTGGTCGCCGATCTCTCCCGCCAGGATGAGGTGGAGCGGCTCGCGGCCGCGGCGGGCAAGGTCGATATTCTGGTCAACAACGCCGGCGCCATTCCGCCCGGCAACCTTCTGGCGGTGGACAACGCCACCTGGCGCGCCGCCTGGGACCTCAAAGTGTTCGGCTTCATTTCGCTGACGCGGCTGGTCTATCCCGTGCTGCGGGCGGCCGGCGGCGGCGTGGTGGTGAACGTGATCGGGGCGGCGGGCGAGAGCTTCGACCCCAACTACATCGCCGGTGCCACCGGCAATGCCTCGCTGATGGCGTTCAGCCGCGCGCTCGGCCGCGCCAGCCATGCGGACAATATCCGCGTCGTCGGCATCAATCCCGGCCCGGTGACGACCGCGCGGATGGAGATGCTGCAGCGCCGCCGCGCGCAGGAGACGCTGGGCGATGCCGAGCGCTGGCGGGAGCTGCTGTCCAAGATGCCGTTCGGCCGCGCCGCGACACCGGAAGAGATCGGCGCCGCCGTCGCCTTCCTCGCCTCGCCGCGCAGCGGCTACACCTCGGGAACCATCCTCACCATCAACGGCGGCGGCTAATAGCCCAGACCGAGGTCCACGCGGTTCGGCGGATTGTCCTGGTCGATGGTGGCGAAGAACAGGTCCAGGCTGGCGTCGTTGTAGATCGCCGGGTCGTCGGCGGCGACATGCGGCGTGAGGATCAGGTTCGGGGCCTGCCACAACCGGCCCTCGGGCAGTGGCGGTTCCGGGTCCGTCACGTCGAGCACCGCGCCGCCAAGCCTTCCGGCCGCGAGGGCCGCCACCAGCGCCGCCTCGTCGAGCAGGGCGCCGCGCCCGACATTGATGACATGGGCGCCCGATGGCAGCCGCGCGAGCCGGCGCGCGTCGAGCAGCCCGCGCGTGGCCGGCGTCAGCGGGCATGCCAGCACCAGCGCATCGGTCTCGGCCAGCACCGTATCGAGCGCCGTGGTGGGCAGGACCCGCCCGCATGCCGGGTGCGGCCGAGCCTGGCGGCTGATCCCCGTGACCGCCATGCCAAGGGCCTGGCCGGCACGGGCGGCGGCGCCACCGAGGTCGCCGGTGCCGACCACGGTGAGGCGGCGCGTGGCGATCGACGGGGTGAAGACCGGCTGCCAGCGCCGCGCCACCTGGTTAGCCCCCAGCGCCGGCGTGCGCAGATGCAGCGCGAGCAGCGCCCAGAGCACGTATTCCCGCAGCTTTGCGCCGTGCACGCCACGATTGTTCAACAGTCGTACACCCTTTGGCCAGGGAAGGCCGGCCAGCCGGTCGACGCCGGCGGCGGTAAGGAAAACCGTCTCCAGGCGCGGCATCGCCTCGCCGAGGAGAGACGCCATGATCGCGGGGCCGGTGATGATCGTGTCGGCGGCGGTGAGCGCCGTGGCGAGATCCGGGCCCGGCGGCGAGGCGGCCGTGGCAAAGGCGACGCTGCAGGGCGGTTTGCCGGCGCGATCCCATGCTCCGCGCCACTGGCTTTCGGTGAGCGTGAAAGGATCGGTGGCGGCATTGATGACAAGGATGTGTCTCAAAAATGAACCCTCAAAATCAATTTGACAACACACTTAAGGCTCAGTAATCACTTGTTCAAGCGAGGGTGTGTTGCAGCCTGGCGCAGGGTGACGAAGGAAGATACGGCATGAAGGCGTTGCGGACCACGAAGATTCTTGCTGCCGGGGCATTGCTCGGCGCGCTCTCGGCGGCGCCGGCGATGGCGACGACACTGACCTGGACGCTCGGCAATGACACGCCCGGGACCAGCGCTTTCAACGGCGTGGCATCGACCAACTGCAACCTCAACGGTTCGTGCAGCTCGACCAGCAACACGCCTGACGTGACGAATTTCGGTTCGGCGAATTTCACGTCGGACACCGGCAATCAGCCGCTCCTGCTGTCCGCGTTCTCGACGACCACATCGTCGTCATGGTGGGGGGGCACGTCCTACTACAATAACGGTCCGACCAACACGGAGCTGACCGTCAAGCCCGGCACCGGGTCCGAGTCCGGCGTCGGTGCGTCCTACAACCCCCTGAACAACCCCGACAGTGAGATTCAGAGCAACGAGGCGATCCTGGTGGATGCCTCAGCGCTGGCAAAGAACGGCTATTCGCTGTCCAACCTCACCATCGGCTCGATCCAGACGAACAGCAGCGGCGGCGAGGGGTTCACGATCTATTCGCTGTCCTCCTCGGCCGAGAGCAGCTTCCTCTCGACGATGAACGGGAAGCCCACGAGCTCTGGGTATCTGCCGATTTCCGGCAAGCTGCCAAGTGGCTGGGCCGTTGTTGACACCTACCAGAACAAGGGCTGCGGCAACGTCGCGGGCCAGTGCACGGAAGAATCCGTCAATCTCGGCAGCACGGGGAACCAGTATTACCTCGTCACCACCGCTGGCCTGCAGTGCAACCCCGGCGACGTGATCCTTACCTCGGCAGGCGCGACGCAGAACCAGAGTGGCATCCCCCCCTCCGTGCCGGAGCCGGCGTCGATCGCGGTGCTGGCGGTCGGGCTTGTGGGTCTGGGCTGGTCGCGCAGCCGGCGCCGCGTCCCCGCCTGACGGGTTTGGCCTGATCGCCGTTACCCGATCAGGAACCAGAGGCGGAATAACAAATCTTCGAGGCCCGTCTGGCGGCGCAGACCCTGCGTCGCCAGCGCTTTGATTCGGGTCAGGCGGCTGCCGGACAGCGCCCGTGACAGGGCGGCGACGGTCGCCCTTGCCTCGGGCGTGATCAGCGTCGCATCCGCCTCCAGCGCCGCGAGATGGGTGCGCATCATCCGCATCGAGGCGCGAGGTCCGCGGCGCAGAGCCGCCAGCGCCCGGCGCCAGCCCCGCGGCGCGCCAACCAGATTGGCCGGATGCTGGCGGTACAGCACCACCGGTTCGTCGTCCCACAGAAACGCGCCGCCGGCCGCCGTCACCAGGAGATAGCTCCACCAGTCGTGGAAAACCTGAGCTGGCGGGTGGCTCCCGGCGACCAGCCTCGCGCCCGCCGCATTGAGCATCACCGTGCAGCCCACCGCGACGTTCTGCGTCAATGCCGCCGGGAAGCCAGGTGCCGGGACCCGCGCGGAAATGCCGATCCGTCGCAGCGAATCGTCGGTATAGATTTGGCGCGCGGCATAGATCGCGGGCCGCCCCGCGGCGACGCCCGCCAACGCCGCGGCTCCGCGCGCCAGCTTCTGCGGCAGCCAGACATCGTCCTGGTCGGCGAAGGCGACATAATCCTCTGCCGCCAGCGTCGGTGCCCCCGCCCGCAGCAGCGCCAGGAAACACGCCGTCGCACCCGTCACGCGGCTGCCCAGGCCGCTTGTATCCGGGTCCTGGGCGCTCAAATCGTGGTTGGCCGAGCAGCTTGGATCATCCACCCGCCGCCCGCGGCCTTCGAGCAGCGCAACCGTCCCGTCGCGCGACCCGTCATCGCGCCACCATAGCTCCCAGGGATAGGTCTGTGTCTCAAGACTTATCAGAAACTCCGGAAGATAACGCGCCCCGTCATGCGCCGCGAGCAGGACCCTGGCCTTGCCCGGCACGCGAGTCTGGTCGGTCAAAGCTCGGCCACCACCCTCGCCAGCCCCTCCCGCCAGGGTGGCATCGCGAGGCCGAATCGGGCCAGCAGCAGCGCCTGGTCGAGCCGCGAATCGGGTGGGCGGCGCACCGGCGTCGGCCAGTCGGCAGTGGCGATCGGCTCGATCGCGGGTGCGGCATGGCCGCGCTTCGCCCGCTCCTCGAACAGCGCCATGGCAAGCCCGTGCCAGGTCGTGGCACCGCCGCCCGCGGCATGCACGACCCCGGCATAGCCCTCACGCCACCCTGCCAGAAGCCGGTCGGCGATGCCGAGCAGAACCTGCGCCAGGTCGGGCGCCGCCGTCGGGCAGCCATGCTGGTCCGCGACCACGCGCAGCGTGGGGTTGCGTGCCGCCGCCGCCACCAGCGTGCGCAGGAAATTCCGCCCCGTGGCGGCGAACACCCAGGACGTGCGCACCACCACGGCGCGAACACCGGCGCCGAGCACCGCCATCTCCCCGGCGTGTTTGGAGGCGCCATAGACGCCGATGGGTTTGGGCGCGTCTGTCTCCACATAGGGCGCGCCCTTGTCACCGTCGAAGACATAGTCTGTGGAGACATGGATCAGCGTGATGCCGCGCGCGGCACAGTGCCGGGCCAGCGTCGCCGGGCCGTCGCGATTGGCCCGCAGCGCGGCCTCGGCGTCGGCCTCGGCCCGGTCGACCGCGGTATAGGCGGCGGCGTTGATCACCAGCGCCGGCGCATGCGCGTCGAGTGCCGCGGCGATGGTCTCCGGCCGATCGAAATCCAGTGTCTCGCGCCCGACGGCAATGACCGCCGGCCGGGCCGCGGCGATGGCGTGCCCCAGTTGTCCCGTGGCCCCGGTGACAAGAATCCGGCTCACGGCGTGAACCATGCCTGCGTGCCGAGCGGCGCCAGGGCAGCATCCTTGTCGGACAGCACCGCCTCGGCGGCGGCGACGGGCCATGGCACGGCGAGCGTCGGGTCATTCCAGATCACGCCGCGCTCGGCCGCGCGATCATAGGGCGCGGTCACCTTGTAAAGCACCTGCGTCGCCGGTTCGAGCGTGCAGAACCCGTGCAGGAAACCGGCGGGCACCCAGAGCTGCGCGCCGTTCTCGGCCGAAAGCTCCGCCGCGACATGTTGCCCGTAGCTCGGCGAGCCATGGCGGATATCGATCGCCACATCCCAGATGCGCCCGGCCAGCACGCGCACCAGCTTGCCCTGCGCGTTCGCGCCGATCTGGCAGTGCAGCCCGCGGATCGTGCCGCGACGGGCGGAGAAACTCTGGTTGTCCTGCACGAACGGGCCGGGGATGCCGACGGCCGCGAAGCGCTCGGCGTTCCACGCCTCACTGAACCAGCCGCGCGAATCCGCATGGCGTGGCGGCGTGGTCAGGATGACGTCGGGGATGGCGAGCCGCTCGGCCTGCATCGCTAGGCCAACTCCTCGCGCGCGAGCGACGCCAGGACGCGCCCCAGCTCGGTGTTGCGCAGCCGCGTGGCGTGGTCGGCGAGCTGCTCGGCGCCGATCCAGCCCATGCGGAACGCGACCTCCTCCGGGCAGCCGACCAGCATGCCCTGGCGCGCCTGGATGGTCTGCACGAAGGTTGCCGCCTGCAGCAGCGAATCGGGGGTGCCGGCATCGAGCCAGGCCGCCCCGCGGCCGAGCTTTTCGACATGCAGATCGCCCGCTTCGAGATACATCCGGTTGAGATCGGTGATCTCGAACTCGCCGCGCGCCGAGGGCCGCACCGCGGCGGCCATGTCGCAGACCAGGCGGTCGTAGAAATAGAGCCCGATCACCGCCCAGTTGGAGGGTGGCACCGGCGGCTTCTCGACGATCGCGACCGGCCGCCCATCCTGGTCCATCGTGATGACGCCGTATCGTTCCGGATCACGCACCTGATAGGCGAACACCGTGGCGCCGCGCCGGCGGGCCGCTGCCTTGCGCAGCAGGCGGGAGAGATGCTCGCCGAACACCAGGTTGTCGCCGAGTGCCAGCGCGCACGCCTCGCCCGCGATCCAGTCCCGCCCGATATGAAAAGCCTGCGCCAGACCCTCGGGTTTCGGCTGTTCGGCATAGGCAAAGCGAACGCCGATCGCATCCCCGCTGCCCAGCAGCCGGCGGAATTGCGGCAGGTCCTCGGGCGTCGAGATCACCATGATATCGCGGATCCCGGCCAGCATCAGCACCGAGAGCGGGTAGTAGATCATCGGCTTGTCGTAGATCGGCAGCATCTGCTTCGAGGCGGCGAGCGTCATCGGGTGCAGCCGCGAGCCGGCGCCACCGGCCAGGAGAATCCCCTTCATGCCGCACCCTTCAGGCCAAGCCGTTCGCCCGCACCCAGGCCACGCAGCCGCTCCCACCAGGCGCGGTTGGCGAGATACCACTCGACCGTCTCGCCAAGCCCGGTCTCGAAGTCGCGCATCGGCGCCAGGCGCAGCGCCTCGTTCGCGAAGGATGGATCGATTTCATAACGAAAATCATGGCCGGGCCGGTCGGCGACGAAGCAGATGAGCCGCCGGTGTGGCCCCGCCGGGTCCGGCAGGTGCTGGTCGAGCGCCGCACAGATCGCCTCCACCACCGCGAGGTTGCTGCGCGCCTGGCGGGCGCCGATCGCGTAGGTGGCGCCCGGCTGCCCGCGTTCCAGCACCGCGACGAGGGCGGCCGCGTGATCCTCGACATGGATCCAGTCGCGCCGGTTGGTGCCATCGCCATAGACCGGGATCGGCCGGCCTTGCAGGGCCGCGATCAGCACCAGCGGGATCAGCTTTTCCGGAAACTGCCACGGCCCGTAATTGTTCGCCGTGTTGGAGACCAGCGTCGGCAGCCCGTAGGTGTGCCGCCACGCCCGCACCAGGTGGTCGGAGGCCGCCTTGCTCGCCGCATAGGGGCTGCGCGGATCGTAGGGCGTCGCCTCGGTGAAGGGAGGCTCGTCGGGGCCGAGGGCGCCGAACACCTCGTCCGTCGAGACGTGATGGAAGCGAAACCCGGCGCGCGCGGCCTCGTCGAGCCTGCCCCAGTGGTCGCGCGCGACCTCGAGCAGCGTCAGCGTGCCGACCACGTTGGTCTGGATGAACGGACCCGGCCCGTCGATCGAGCGATCGACATGGGTTTCGGCGGCGAGATGCATCACCGCGTCCGGCAGCACCTCGGCGAACAGATCGCGCATCGCGCCGGGATCGGCGATGTCCGCCACCACCAGGCGGTGGCGCGCGTTGCCCTGCGCCATCGCGAGGGCCTCCGGGGAGGCGGCGTAGGTCATCTTGTCCACGGTCACGACCTCGTGGGCGGTGCGCGCGAGCAGGTGGCGGACCACGGCCGAGCCGATGAAACCGCACCCCCCCGTGACCAGAATCCGCATGCTGTGCCTTTACCCCATCTTGGTCGCGTTGTGGCAACCCGCCTATCGCCCGGCAATCCTGGGCCCGGCGACCCCGGGGCCGGATCCGGTCGCCGGCATCGCCCCTTGGCCGCAAGGCCGTGATGCGCCACAAAATCTGCACCGGCGACGGCACGCGCCGGCGCTGTTGGGCGGAGACGCGGAGAGGCGGATGGTTCCGGGACTGCATGTCGCGACGGAGGCCGGGCTGCTGGCGACGCTCGACCCGGCGGTGACGGCGCTGCACGCCACCAGCTATGACGATTGCGCGTTCACGCTTCTCACCGCTTCCGACCCCGAGACCCGGGCTCTGGGCATCGAGCCGGTGGGAGAGACGGCGCTGACCATCGCGGTCACCGATCCCGAGCGTCCGGTGGGCCGTGTGCGGGTCCAGGCGCGCGGGCGCCACAACCTGCTGTTCATCGACAACCGTTCCGCCGGCGGCAACCTGCACGCCAATATCCGCATGCTGGGTTCGGATGCCGCGGTGCTGTTCGCCGCCGTGGGTGATGCGTACGTGGCGCTGCCCGACGTGTTTCTGCGCTCCGACCGGCAATTTCTGTTCTGGGGCGGGGGTGGCTCCGCGGTTTCCTGTTCCATCGAGATCGAGGGCGCGGGCCAGGGCGTCGTGGTGGGTGACGACGCGCTGATTTCCGGTGGCGTCTGGATCCGCAACCACGACATGCACGCCATCCACGACCTCGCGAGCGGCCGGCGGATCGGGCGCGACCCGGTGACGACGGTCCTGGAGCGCCATGTCTGGCTCGGCCAGGACGTGCTGGTCCACGCGGCGAGCCGCATCGGCATGGGCTCGATCATCGGCGCGAAGGCGCTGGTGAAGGGCGTCGTGCCGCGCTTCGTCGCGGCCGGCGGCGTGCCGGCGCGGGTGCTGCGCGAGGGCGTGAGCTGGGGGCGCGAATCCTATGGCATGACGGAGGCGGAGCGGATCGCGCTCGGCCTGCCGCCGGTGCCGGAGGGATGAGTGCGGATCGGCCCGTGGCGCCGCGTCGGGCCCGGTGCGCGCTGGCGGGGTGCGCGCGTTGCCGCGCCACGGCGGGGCCGCTAAATCGTGGATCCAGCGGTCCGCGCCAGCGCCAATCCTGCCGGGGACCCAATCGAGGACCCAACCGAGGACCGCGTGACCGAGACGCCGTATGTTCCGCACATCGATCTGCTGCTGCAGGCGCTGCGCATCGGGCGCGACCGGCTCAACAGCCGGGCCAAGATCGCGATCGATGCGCGGCTGTTGCGCAAGCTGCTGATGATGCTGGCCGCGACGCTGCCGTTCGACGAGGCGTTCTATCTTTCCCACTATCCCGACCTCGCCGATGCGCGCGCCGCCGGCGGCATCACCGACCCCCACACCCATTTCGTCGAGGTCGGCTATCTCGAGGGGCGGATGGGCAGCCGGCCGGAGGTGGACGAGGCGTTCTACACCACGACCTATCCCGACGTGGCGCAGGCGATCCTGCGCGGCGATGTTCCCTCGGGCGAGGAGCATTATCTGCGCGCCGGATTCACCGAGGGGCGCGTGCCCAACCCCGCCCTGCTCGACGCCATCGAATCCTGGTTCACGGTGCTGCGCGACGAGGCGCGGCCCTGAGCACGCACCCCTCGGTGAACCGCGCGCGCCCCGGCGGCGGGGCCATCATGATGCGGGTGGGGTGCGCATGAACGACCTCATGCGCGTGCACCGTCTGCTCTGCCTGCCCTTTGTCGAGGAAGCGGCGTATCGCGCGGCCCTCGGTGGCACGCGCGCCGATCTCGGCACGGTGGGCCGCTACCTTGCCCTGCCGCCGCGCCGCCGGCCGGTGCTGTCGCCCTATTTCGACCCGATCTTCTATCTCGCCACCAACCCCGAGCTGATGCAGGACGGCGCCGATCCGTTGCTGCATTTCCTCGATGTCGGGTTCGCGGCGGCGCGGTCGCCGCACCCGCTGATCGACCTGCCCTGGCTGCTGGAACAGGACGCGGCGCTGTTCGGCACGCCGCCGGCGATCGAGAAACTCGTTGATCTGCTGGAGCATGATCGAAGGCCGCCAGGCCCTTATTTCGATATCGATTTCTACCGCGAGCAGCTTCGCGGCGAGGCGCCGGCGCAGGGGCTGCTGCGTTCCTTCGTGCTCAAGGGCGTCTGGGCGGGGCTGCGGCCGAACCGGCTGCTCGACCCCGCCTGGTACGCCGAGCGCAACCTCGACGCGCCGCGCGATCCCTATGGCGCGATGCGCCATTTCATCGTCGGCGGCGATGCCGAGGGGCGCTCGCCCGGCCCGGATTTCGATGCCCGCGACTATTGGCGCCGCCGGCCGGATATCGCGGCCTCGCGCACGCCGCCGCTGCGCCATTACCTCATCCGCGGACGGCTGGAGGAGCGCGCGCGCCCGGCGCCGGAGCCGGTGGCGGCACCGGTTGCGGCCGCCGGCGGGCGCCTGCCGGCGCAGGACCGCGACACGCTGCTGCGCGACGACGCCATGATCCGCGACCTGCTGGCACGGCGCCAGCAGGCCCGCAAGGACGCGGTGCGGGTCGCGCCGCCGACCCTCTTTGTCTGCGATGATCCGGCGGAGGAGCTGAAATTCCTGGCCTTTGACGCTGCCGCGAAGCCGCACGTCTCGATCCTCATCCCTGTCTTCAACGAGATCGGCATCACCGTGGAATGCCTGATGGCGCTGGCGGCGAGCCCGCCGGAGACGCCGTTCGAGATCGTGCTGGTGGATGACGGCTCGACCGATCCCGCCGCATTGGGCTTCGCCGCGGTCGATGGCCTGCGCGTGCTGCGCCAGGAGCGCAACGGCGGTTTCATCGCCGCGTGCAACGCCGGGTTCGAGGCCTGCCGCGGCGATTATGTGCTGCTGCTGAACAACGATTCCCAGCCCGAGGCCGGCGCCATCGACGCCCTGGTGCGCGCACTCGATGCCGACGCCACGATCGGCGCCGCCGGTGGCAAGCTGCTCTATGCCGATGGCCGCCTGCAGGAGGCAGGCTGCACGCTGGCGCCGAACGGCGAGAGCACCATGGTGGGCTTGTTCGCCGACCCCCGAGAAGGTGGCTACTGCCACGACCGCGACGTTGCCTATTGTTCCGGCGCGGCCCTGCTGGTGCGCCGTGCCGCGGTCGGCGCGCGCCTGTTCGACCCCGCCTTCGCGCCCGCCTATTGCGAGGATGCGGATCTCTGCCTGCGGCTGGCCGAGGGCGGCTGGCGCATCCGCTACGTCGCCGCCGCGACGATCGTGCACCTCCTCTCGATCAGCACCGGCCGGGCGAGCGAGGCACGGCGGGTTGCCGCCATCCGCACCAACCAGCAGAAGCTGATGCAGCGCTGGGGAAAGAGGCTTGCCGACCAGCACCGGGTGCGGGTGCTGGCCTTCTACCTGCCGCAGTTCCACGCGACACGAGAGAATGATCTCTGGTGGGGTGCCGGCTTCACGGAGTGGCACAACGTCGCTCGCGCGCGGCCCAGCCACACGCGCCACTACCAGCCGCATCTGCCCGCCGATCTCGGCTATTACGACCTCACCACGCCGGGCGCACTGGCCCGCCAGGCCTCGCTTGCCGCGCGCTACGGGATTGAGGGATTCGTCGTCTACTCCTACAATTTCGGCGACCGGCGCGTGCTGACGGCGCCGCTTGAGACGGTGCGCGCGCACCCCGCCATCGCGTTTCGCTGGTGCCTGTGCTGGGCCAACGAGAACTGGACCCGCCACTGGGACGGTGGCGCTCACGAGATATTGCTTGAGCAACGATATGATGAGGCAACGATCGCCACGGTCATCGCCGATGCCGTCGCGCAGGCGGCCGATCCCCGATATATCCGCGTCGACGGCCGGCCGATGTTTCTGGTCTATCGCCCGCTGCTGTTGCCGGACGCGAAGGGCTTTGCAGCACAGGCCCGTGCCGCGTTCGCGCGGGCCGGTTTTGCGGGTCTGCATCTCGTTGGCGTGGAGGGGATGGAGGCGGTGGACCGCTTCGTGGACCCCACCGAGCTCGGTTTCGATGCCTCCGTCGAGTTTCCACCGCATGGTCGTGCCGTGCCGGCATCGGGCGAGCCGCAGGTGATCAAGCCCGGCTGGGAGGGTTATCGGTTCGACTATCCGGAGACTGTCGCCGCCTTCATCGGCCGGCCCAGCGCGCCCTACACCCGCTATCCCGCCGTATTCCCGGACTGGGACAACACACCGCGCCAGCCCCTCAAGGGCACCGATTTCGAGGATGCGACGCCCGAGGCCTTCCGCGCCTATGTCGAGGCGAAGCTCGCGGAGGCGCGAGCCTTCCTGCATGGCGAGCAACGCATGCTCTTCGTCAACGCCTGGAACGAATGGGCCGAGGGCGCGCATCTCGAACCCGATCTCGGCCACGGCCATCGCTGGCTGGAGGCACTGCGAGCCGCGCAGGATGCCACCGCCTGGCGGGCGACCGTCACGCCGTGACCGAGATCACCTTCATCGGCCATCCCTTCGCCCCGATCGGCATGGGCGAGCAGCTGCGCAGCCATGTCGCGGCGAGCCAGGCCGTGGGGCTCGCGCCGAAAGTCTACGACATCTACCGCTATGCCCAGCGCCATGACGAATCGTATCGTACGCTTATCGATCCGCTGGAGGTCGCCTCGGTCGGCGGCGGGCTGCGCGTGTTTCATATCAACGCCGATGAGGTCGATGAGGTTCTTGCCGCCTTCGCGCTGCGTGGCAACGACCTCGCGGCCGGGGTCAATGTGATCGTTCCGGCGTGGGAACTTCCGGCCTATCCCCAGCCATGGGTGGAGAAGCTGCGCTATTTCGACGAGGTCTGGGCGCTGTCGCATTTCATCGCCGGGGCGTTGCGGGCGGCGGGTGTCGAAAGCCGCTTTGTCGGGCAGAGCGTGGAACAGGCGGTGGGGCCACTGCTGCCGCGGCGCTTCTTTGGCATTCGCGAAAGCGCTTTTGTTCTGCTGCATTTCTTCGATCTTTCGTCCTATGCCGCGCGCAAGAATCCGGCGGCCGTTCTGGCGTTGTTCGAGCGGCTGCGCGAGGCGGACCCGTTTGCCGACCTCCAGCTCGTGTTGAAGGTCAAGGACATCGAACGCGACGCCGAGGACTGGGCGCGCGAGGCAGGCATCCCGGAAACGCCGCAGATCAAGGTGATCGCTACACCGTTCGACGCGCTCGGCGTGCGTGGCCTGCTGGCGGCCTGCGATATGTTTGTCTCGCTGCATCGCGCCGAGGGGTTCGGCCGCGGGCTCGGTGAGGCGATGGCGCTGGGGCGGCTGGCGCTCGCCACCGGCTGGTCGGGCAACACCGATTTCATGACCGCTGAGAACTCGTTGCTGGTTCGCCACGAGCTCGCGGCGGTGCCGCCCGACGCTTACCCGCACGGTACCGGCCAGTCCTGGGCGGAGGCGGATGTGGCGCATGCCGCGGCCCTGCTGGCGCCGGTTCTGACCGATCCCGCGCGCGGGCGCGCCATGGCGGAGCGTGGCCGGCTCGATGTGCTGGCCTCGTTCTCGCATCGCGCCGTGGGCCTGCGTATCGCCGAGGCGCTGGCGGAACTCGGCTAGCGGTCTTTTCACGACGCGCCCGCGTCCGCCATCATGGCGCCATGGCGACGCCGCGCCCAGCACCGGGATTCCCCACGCCGTTCGCGCGCTACGCCGGCGAGGTGCTGGCCGCCTGGATCGACAGCAACGACCACATGAACCTCGCCTATTACGTGGTGCTGTTCGACCACGGCACCGACGCGATCTACGCCGAGCTTGGCCTCGGGGCCGGCTATAAGCAGCGCCATCGCGCCGGCACGTTCGCGGTGGAGACGCACACGCTTTATCGAGCGGAGCTGCGCCTCGGCGCACGCGTTGGCGTGGAAACGCTCGTGGTGGGCGTGGACGCCAAGCGGCTGCATCTCGCGCACACCATGCGTGGGCCCGATGGCAGCGTCGCCGCGATGCAGGAAATCCTGCTGCTGCACGTCGACCTCGAATCCCGCCGCGTGGCGCCCTGGCCGGCTGAAATCCTCGCCAATCTGCGCGCGGCGCGTGACGCCCACGCGGCGGTGCCGCGGCCGGACTGGCTCGGTCGGCGGATCGGGATGCCATCGTGACACCGCCTGGGAAGCGCGCCCCTGTCCCTGCGGCGCCACACGTCCTATATCGAGGCATGCCCTTCGATGTGCGCGAGTTTCCCGCCGGCGACACGCTTCGGGAACAGGATCGTAACCGACGACTGATCTCGCTGTGGCTGTTCACCCTGACCTTCATGATCGTCATCATGGTGGGGCTGGGCGGAGCGACGCGGCTGACCGGCTCCGGCCTGTCGATCATGGAGTGGGCGCCGGTCGCGGGTGTGCTGCCACCGCTCTCGCACGGCGCGTGGGAAAAGCTGTTCGCGCTCTACCGGACCATCCCGCAATACCGGCTGCTGAACCCGGACATGACGCTCAGCGGCTTCCAGCATATTTTCTGGCTTGAATACGTGCACCGGCTGTGGGGCCGGCTGATGGGCGCCGCGCTGATCCTGCCGCTCGCCTGGTTCGCCTGGCGCCGCGCCATCTCGCGCGCGCTGGGGGTGCGGTTGCTGGGGCTGTTCGTGCTGGGCGGGCTGCAGGGCGCGGTGGGCTGGTTCATGGTTGCCTCGGGTTTCGACAACGGGGCGACGGCCGTTTCGCCGCCACGGCTGGTCGCGCATCTGCTGCTGGCGCTTGCGCTTTATGCCGCGGTGCTGTGGACGGCGCTGTCGGTGCGCCGGCCACGGCCGCGGCCGGGCGCGCCGGCCGGGCTGCGCCGGCTGGTCGCCGCCTGTGGCGTGCTGCTCACCATCACCATCGCCGCGGGCGGGCTGGTCGCGGGGACGCATGCCGGGTTCCACTACAACACGTTTCCGCTGATGGCCGGGCGCATCGTGCCCGCGTCCTATGCGGCGATGCATCCGTTCCTGCGCAACCTCGTCGCCAATATCGCGGCGGTGCAGTTCGACCATCGGCTGCTCGCCACGCTCACCGCGCTGCTGCTGCTGGGCACGGTCGCGATCGGCCTGGCCGCCCGCCCGCCGCGGCCCGTGGCGCAGGCGCTGGCGGTGATGGGCGTGCTGCTGCTGGTGCAGTACGCGCTGGGTGTTGCGACGCTGCTCAGCGTGGTGGCGATCCCGCTGGCGGTGGCGCACCAGGTCAACGCCGCGCTGCTGCTCGGCGCGGTCCTGATCGCCCTGCACCAGTTGCGGGCGGAGCGGGCATGACCGCGCCGCACCCGTCGCCGCTGGCGGCCACCGACCGGCTGTTTTTCGAGCGCGCCGAGGCGACGCTCGATCGCGACACCGCGCAGCGCCTCGCCGGCCGGGCCCTCGCCGGCGCCGATGATGGCGAGCTGTTCCTCGAATACCGCGAGAGCGAGACGCTCTCCCTTGATGACGGCCGCATCCGGGCGGCCAACGCCGACACCACGCTGGGCTTCGGCCTACGCGCCGTGGCGGGCGAGGCGACCGGCTACGCCCATGCCGGCGATCTGTCGGAGGCGGCCCTCGTGCGTGCCGCGGACGCGGTCGCCGCCGTCGCGCGCGGCCATGGCGGGACCCTCGCCGTGGCGCCGCAGGCGACCAACGCGCGGCTTTATGCGCCCCAATCACCGCTCGCCGAGGGGGTGTTCGCCGAGCGTGCGGCCCTGTTGCTCGAGATCGATGCCTGGCTGCGCGCGCGCGATCCGCGCGTCGTGCAGGTGTCGGGTTCGATCGGGCTGGAGTTCCAGGCGGTGCAGATCCTGCGCCCCGATGGCTCGCGCGTCGCCGATCTGCGCCCGTTGGTGCGGCTCAACATCTCGGTGGTGGTCGAGCAGGCCGGCCGGCGGGAGAGCGGCAGCCACGGCTGCGGCGGCCGTCACGGCCTCCAACGGTTGGTCGCGGACGGCGCCTGGAAACCCGGCGCCGAGGAGGCGCTGCGCCAGGCCCTCGTCAATCTCGACAGCCGGCCGGCGCCGGCGGGCGAGATGGACGTGGTACTCGGCCCCGGCTGGCCCGGCATCCTGCTGCACGAGGCGATCGGCCACGGGCTCGAGGGCGATTTCAACCGCAAGCAGACCTCGGCCTTTGCCGGCCTCATGGGCACGCGGATCGCGGCCCCCGGCGTTACCGTGGTCGATGACGGCACCATCCCCGACCGGCGCGGCAGCATCACGGTGGACGACGAGGGCACGCCGAGCCAGCGCAACGTGCTGATCGAGGACGGCATCCTCACCGGCTTTCTGTGGGACCGGCAGAACGCGCGACTCGCGGGCACGCGATCCTCCGGCAACGGGCGTCGGCAATCGCACGCCCACGCGCCGATGCCGCGCATGACCAACACCATCATGCTCGCCGGCGACCACGCGCCGGAGGAGATGATCCGCTCGGTGCGCAACGGGCTTTATGCGGTGAACTTCGGTGGCGGCCAGGTCGATATCACGTCCGGCAAATTCGTTTTCTCGGCGTCCGAAGCCTATCGGATCGAGGATGGGCGAGTCGGCGCGCCGGTGAAGGGCGCGACGCTGATCGGCAACGGCCCCGATTCGCTGACGCGAATTGCCATGGTCGGACATGATCTGGCGCTCGACCCCGGCATCGGTACCTGCGGAAAAAACGGCCAGGGCGTGCCGGTCGGCGTCGGCCAGCCTTCGGTGAAGATTCACGGGTTGACGGTCGGCGGCACCGGCTGAATCATCCCAACCTGTTTCGGAATACGATTCTGGTATCGCGATCCGGCCCGCGGCCGTGCTGTTTCAAAAACATTAGAATTCATTTCGAATTTCCTGCTCATGCCATGCTTCGAGGGCGGCGTGCGGCATTTTTCGATCGGCGCTCGTCGGCACGTGAAATTTCGCCTTGAAGCGGTAAAACGACGTTCCGGCCGTGTATTCACGATGAGGTCACGACCATAGAACGTGACACCTCGTGCCTTACGGCACGATCCTCCCATCGAACGCAACGGTGCCCTGAGGCGCCAGAAAACGAAGGAAGGATCCCGACCATGACCAACACCGTTCGCCTCGGCGCCATGTCCCCCTCTCTCGCCGTTGCCGACACCGCCAAGGTCCGCCTCGGCGCGATGGCCCCCACGGTTCGCCTCGGTGCGATGAGCCCCTCGCTGCCGGTGGCCGACACCGCGAAGGTCCGCCTCGGCGCGATGGCCCCCACGGTTCGCCTCGGCGCCATGTCCCCCTCTCTCGCCGTTGCCGACACCGCCAAGGTCCGCCTCGGCGCGATGGCCCCCACGGTTCGCCTCGGTGCGATGAGCCCCTCGCTGCCGGTGGCCGACACCGCGAAGGTCCGCCTCGGCGCGATGGCCCCCACGGTTCGCCTCGGCGCGATGGCCCCCACGGTTCGCCTCGGCGCGATGAGCCCCTCGCTGCCGGTGGCCGACACCGCGAAGGTCCGCCTCGGCGCGATGTCGCCGACGGTTCGCCTCGGCGCGATGAGCCCCTCGCTGCCGGTGGCCGACACCGCCAAGGTTCGTCTCGGCGCGATGTCGCCGACGGTTCGCCTCGGCGCGATGAGCCCCTCGCTGCCGGTGGCCGACACCGCCAAGGTCCGTCTCGGCGCGATGGCCCCCACAGTTCGCCTCGGCGCGATGAGCCCCTCGCTGCCGGTGGCCGACACTGCCAAGGTCCGCCTCGGCGCGATGGCCCCCACGGTTCGCCTGGGCGCAATGTCGCCGGCGCTCTGATCGGATCCTTCCTTCGCGATCGGACGCTGCGGGGACCGGGTTCATGCCTGGTCCCTTCCAATTGGTCCGATCCGCGCCGACCGCGGCGCTCTCGCTTTCGGTGTCGCGGCATGATCACATCGGGCGCGGTGCCCGGGGAGTCGGACGATGGCTGACGATGTACAGACGCAAACGCAGGCCGAATCATCGGCGCCGGCCCATACACCGCGGGTCACGTTCTATCGCCTGATCCCATCGGCGCGGCCGCCGCAGCGTGCGGACCGCTCCGCCGCCGGGTCGCTGCCGACGCGCGCCTTCCGCTATTGCGAACCGGTCACCACCGCCTCCGCCTTCGGCCACTACGTCTTCCCGCCGATTTCGTTCTCGCTGATGTGGGATGGCAGCGAGATGGTCTGGACCTGGGAGGGCGGCGAGGGGTGGGTGCCGCTTAAGGCGGCGCAGTTTCCGCATTTTGCCGCGTATTTCGACGGCCACGTGCCGCAGGAGATCAAGGGGTTCTCGCCGCCGTTCCTCGGCGCGCTGCAGGAGCCGGGCCTGGTGCAGATCTGGACCGGGCTGATGGTGCGCACGGCACCGGGCTGGAGCCTGATGGTGCGGCCCTGCGCCAATCTGCCGCGCAGCCAGGCGGTGGAGTTCTACGAGGGCATCATCGAGACGGATCGCTGGTTCGGCCCGCTGATCAGCAATTTCCGCATCACCCGCACCGGCGTGCCGGTCGAGTTCCGCGCCGATTTCCCGATGCTGCAAGTGCAGGCGCTGCCGCGCGAGGCGTTGGAGGAGCGCGGCCAGAACGACACGGAGCTGGTGCCGGGCTTCGAGCAATGGCGGCCCGAGGACTGGGACGATTATTACGATACGGTGGTGCGGCCGAACGTGGCGGAGAAGCGTCCACGCGGCGAATACGCGGCCGCCGCGCGCCGGCGCAGCAAGGGGGACGAAAAAAACTAGCGCGGACGGGCTATTCCGGTACGCCGGCAAGCCGCAGGCCGGCTGCGTAATGGTCACGGTCCTCCACGCGATCGAAGGCGGAACCGGCGATGAAAGCGCCCACGGTGAAGCCGGGTTCGATTGTCATCAGCCGCCGCAGCGCGTCGCGCGCCTCCGCGGCGAGACCGAGATGCCCGAGGGCTGCGACATAGGGTTTGTAGGCCGCGGAGAAATTCGGGTTCATGCCAGTCACCGCCCGGCCGGCCTGCACGGCGGCCTCGTGGTCGCGCTTGACCATGGCGACGATGATCGCCGCGGTGTCGAAGTAGAATGCCGCCGGGTCGATCGGCGAGAGCTGTTTGTAGCGCCGCACCCGCCGCTCCGCCTCCGCCACATCGCCGAGATAGGCATGGGCGACGCCGGAGAAATTCCACGCCATGGCGAGATTGGGATTCACCGTCAGCGCCCGGTCGTGCAGCGCGATGCCCTCACGCACGCGGTGGTGCAGGAAGGCGCGCACATGCCCGGCGATGGTCAGCGCCTTGGCGTCTTGAGGATCGAGCGTGATGGCGCGGTCCGTCGCGGCTTCGGCGGCGACCAGTACCTCGGTCGGATTCTTCGTCCATGACTGGCCGAGCAGGAACATCTGCCAATAGGCGTACCACGCATGGGCGGCGGCATAGTCCGGCTCCTGCCCGATCGCCTGGCGCAGCAGCTCGCCCGCCTCCATGAACGGATCACGCTCCAGGCGGTGCAGCAGCGGTAGGGCGCGCAGCACCAGGTCGTAGGCCGTGGGGTCGGCAAGCGGGCGGGCGGCGACGCGCTGGCCCTCGATGAGCAGAATCTCGGGGTCGATCTGCGCCACCACCTCGGCCGCGATCTCGTCCTGCAGAGCGAGA
Source organism: Pseudomonadota bacterium (assembly GCA_021780935.1). The sequence continues at coordinate 10,516 of JAJXXT010000023.1, read as the reverse complement.
AGGTCGCGTGCCGGGCGGTCGAACCGGCGCGACCACGCCACCCGGTTGCCGGCGCGCAGATCGAGCAGCCGCAGCGAGATACGCACCTGCTCGCCCGCCTTCTGCACCGTGCCGTCGATCAGGAAGTCGATGTTGAAGGCGCGGCGGATGGAAACCTCGTCGCGCGCCTGCACGGCAAACCGCGCGAGCGAGGAGGACGCGACGAGGAACATCCAGCGAAACCGCGCAAGGGCGGCGGTGATTTCCTCGGCAAGTCCGGTCGAGAGATGCGCCTCCGCCTCGCTCGTGCCGACCAGTTGCAGCGGCAGCACGCCGACCCGTGCGCCGCCGCGCTGGTGGTGCGGCTTCGCGGCCTCGGTGCGGCCCGCCTCGCGCGTCTCCCGCGTCTCTCGCGGCTCGATCATCGGTGAGGCGCGCAGCGGCAGGCGCGGCACGGGTGGCGGCGGCGCCGCGCTGACCGGCGGCTTGGTGGGCGCGGCGGCGCGAATCTCGCCAACCAGCGCCTGCGTTTCCTCCGAGGGTTCGGCGTCCAGCATTTCCGCGAGCACGGCACGGCAACGTTCATAGGCCTGGATCGCCATGCCGCGCTCGCCGCGCCCCGCATAGGCGCGCATCAGCGCACGCCATGCCCCCTCGTGCGTACGATCGATCGCGAGTAATTGCTGGGCTGCCGGAATTACACGTTCCGAGTCCGTCTTCTCGCGCAGCAGCGTTTCCGCAAGCTCGCGCGCGCGGTCGGAAAGCCGCTCGCGTTCGGTGGTGAGCCAGGTATCGAAACTCGGATCGACGCCGTCCAAATCCTCCAGCAGCGTCCCGTCGAGCAGCGACAGAGCCGAGGGATTGGTCGGCGACGCGCGCAGCACCTCGTCCACGTCAACCCAGACGGCACTCGGACGCAACGCCAGATGGTCGCGGTTGATCGCCAGCACCTGGGTGCCAAGCGGCGCCATCGCCTCCAGCAGCCGGTGGATCTCCTGGCGCAGCGAGGCGCGCGCCTGCTCCTCGCCGCGCCGGCTCCACAGCAGCTCCGCGAGCTTGGTGCGCAGCACCGGTCGTGGCGACGCGAGGGCAAGAATTGCCAGCAGCGCGCGCGTCTTGCGCCCCGTCGGGAGAATGTTTTCCGACGTCAGCGACCAGGCTTCCATCTGCCCGATGAGCCGCAAACGCACGAGCATTCCCTCTGACCCATGGGTCAGACCGGGTGGGCCCGCAGTTCCGGCGCGGGATGCGCTTGCTGACATTTTAGCCAGTATCGGTGAGGTATCGTTGCCCGGCAAGCCCTCTTTGCGAGAGGTTTGCTGCGACATCGTTCTTATTGTGACAAGTCCATAATTTTATTCATTCTGTATTCATCGTTTGAACGTGCCCATCGGCCGTCTCAAATCGCAGCCTCGCGCAGCGCCGCCGACGCATCGCCATGCCATGCGCCGTGATACCGCTCGAGCCAGTGCTCGGCCTGGCTCGGCGCGCCGGCCGCGATGGCGTCGAGCGGTTCGAGATAGACCCGCTCGTCCTGCCCGGCGGCGTTCTTTCGCCCGCGTGCGGCAAGCCCGTCGCGGGCGATCGCGAGCACCTCGCGCGCGAGATCGCGCAGTGTGCCGCCACGCCACGGTGTCGCGATGCCGGTGCGCGGCACCAAGCCACGCAGGGCCACCAGGTCCCGCCAGCCGTAACGAGCGACCAGTGCTTTTGCCGCGGCCAGCGCCGCGCCGTCGTAGAGCAGGCCGGTCCAGAGGGCGGATTGCGCCACCATCATCTCGAGTGTGCCGGCATCGGCGCCACGCATCTCCAGAAAGCGCTTCAGCCGCACATCGGTGAAGACGGTGGTGAGGTGGTCGGCGAAATCGCCCATCGTTGGGATGCCGGCCTCCGGCGCGCCGAGTAGCCCGTCTATGAAGGCGCGGAAGGAGCGGCCGGCGACGTCGATATAGCGTCCGTTGCGATAGACGAAATACATCGGCACCGAATCCACCATCCAGCGCACATAGCGCTCGAACCCGAAACCATCCTCGAAGAACACCTCGGGAATGCCGCTGCGCTGCCGGTCCGTGTCGGTCCACACCAGGGCGCGGTTGGAGAGATGGCCGGTGGGCTTGCCCTCGACGAAGGGTGAGTTGGCGAACAGCGCGGTGGCCAGCGGCTGCAGACAGAGCGAGACGCGCAGCTTGTCCACCATGTCGGCCTCGGACGCATAGTCGAGATTCACCTGCACGGTGCAGGTGCGCGTCATCATGTCGAGGCCGCGCGAGCCCACCTTCGGCATGTAGGCGCGCATGATCGCGTAGCGGCCCTTCGGCATCCAGCGCATGTCCTCGCGCCGCGCCAGCGGGTGGAAGCCCAGGGGTGCGAAGCCGATGCCGAGGGGGCCGGCGACGCGGCGGACATCGGCGAAATGCGCGGCGAACTCGGCGTGGGTCTGGTGCAGATCCTCGAGCGGCGCGCCGGAGAGCTCGAACTGCCCCGCCGGCTCCAGCGAGATCGCGCCACCGTCCGCGCCCTTGAGCCCGATGATGTTGCCGTTGTCGGTGATCGGCGTCGCGCCGGCGTGGCTCAGCCCTTCCAGCAGCGCCTGGATGCCGCCGGCCCGACCGCTCTCGCGCGCATAGGGCGGGACAGCGAGATCATTGGTGTAGAAACCGAATTTCTCGTGCTCGGTGCCGAGGCGGAAGGCGGATGGGGGCTTACAGCCAACGGCCAGATAGTCGGCAAGCTGTTTCTCCGAGGCGATCGGGGTCGCGTCGGTATCTCCGGGGTTTGACATGGACGTTCCGTAAAATGACCGCGCCTATGTGGTGTCGTCCTGCGCCAGTTGCATCCCTTCCGCCCGCATCAAACGCCGCTTTGCATACGTGCGAGCCCGGCGATGGCGGCCGTTTCCGCGCGCAGGATGCGCGGCCCGAGCGAGGCGGGGACAACAGCGCTGTGTTGGCGGATTTCCGCGACTTCCTCGGGTGCGAATCCGCCCTCGGGACCGACCAGCAGGCCGGCCGGCCCGGCGACGGGGGCGAGGTCGGGCGCCGCCATCCGCTCGATCAGCGCCACGAGGGGCCGTGTGGCGGGCCAGGCGCCGAGCAGTGCCGAGAGCGGCCGCGGTGGCTCGATCTCGGGCAGCGTCAGGCGCTCGCACTGCTCCGCCGCCTCCACCGCGATCGACCGCCATCGGGCGAGGTTCACCCGCTCCCCCTGGCTGCGCCGCGCCACGAACGGGCAGATGCGCGCGATGCCAAGCTCCGTCGCCTGGCGCACCACGAGGTCCGCCGCATCGCGCTTGAGCAGCGCGAAGCCGAGCCAATGGTCGGTATCCGGCGCCTGGGCGCGCCGCCGTTCGCCGATGGTGAAGTGCTGCGATTTGCCGTGCGCCGCGATCACCGCGTCCCACTCGCCGTCGCGGCCGTTGAACAGCGCCACGGTCTCGCCCGGCTGCCGGCGCATCACGTGCAGCAGGTAATGCGCCTGGGCCGCGCTGGCGGGGACCGTGGCGCCGGCAGCCAGCGGTGCGTTCACGAACAGGCGGATCGACCGATGATTTGACGGCGGGGTCATGCGCGCGCGATGAAACCGCGTCATGCCGCAGGCCGCAACCGCGCACACGGATATCAGGGCCAGCGGCTGGGTCGCACGGCTGCCGGTCAAGCTGCGGCCCTACGCGCTGCTCGCCCGGCTCGACCGGCCGATCGGCGCCTGGCTGCTGTACATGCCTGGGCTGTGGGCGATCACCCTGGGCGCGCGCGGGCAGCCCATGCTGGGGCTGGCGCTGCTGTTTCTGGTCGGCGCCTTCGCGACCCGTGGCGCGGGCTGCGTGGTGAATGACCTCTGGGACCGTGATCTCGACCGGCGCGTGGCCCGCACCGCCCAGCGGCCGCTCGCCGCCGGCACCGTCACGCCGTTTCAGGCGCTGGTGTTTCTGGCCCTTCTGGGGGTGATCGGGCTCGCGGTCCTGCTGCTGCTGCCGCCCTTTGCCTGGCTGGTCGGCGCCGCCTCGCTGCCGCTCGTCGTGCTCTATCCGCTGGCCAAGCGCGTCACCTGGTGGCCGCAGGCGGTGCTCGGGCTGACCTTCAGCTGGGGCGCGCTGCTTGGCGGTGCCGCGGCGCATGCGCCGCTCGCACCGGCGCTGATCCTCTACGCGGCGGCGTTCTTCTGGATTCTCGGCTACGACACGATTTATGCGCTGCAGGACCGCGACGACGACGCGCTGGTCGGCATCCGCTCCACCGCACGCCTGTTCGGCGACCGCTCGCGGCGGTTCATCGCGCTGTTCTACGGGGCGATGCTGATCTGCCTGGTGCTGGCGGGCGCGGTCGCCGGCCTTTCGCCGGCCTACGATGTGGCGCTGCTGTTGCCCGCGTTCCTGCTGGCGCGGCAGGTGTGGCGCCTCGATGTAAACGACCCCGCGCTTTCCCTTTGGCTGTTCAACGCCAACCGCGATGTGGGTTTTGCCATCGCGCTCGCGATCCTGATCGGGCGCGGCTGACGTCGGTTACCGATACCAGTCCGGCTGGCGCTTTTCCGCGAAGGCGGCCGTCCCCTCAAGCCCTTCCGCGCTGGCCCGCTGCATCCAGCTCTCATGCGCGAGCAGCGCCATTTGGCGGGCGTCGAGCGTCATGCCGTTGGCGCCGAGGAAGCTCGCCTTGGTCGTCGCGATCGCGCCGGGCGCGCCGAGCATGATCGCGTCGAGTATTTCGGTGAGCCGCGCCTCGCGTTGCGTGCCGTCCGCGATCTCGTGCACCAGGCCGATGCGCAGCGCCTCCGCCGCGCCGAAACGCTCCCCGGTGAGGGCGTAACGCCTGGTGTGGCGCAGCCCCATCGCGTGCACCATGTGCGTCGAGATCGGCGTCGGCGCCACGCCCACGCGCACCTCGGTGAGGCCGAAGATCGCCTGCGGGTCGGCGAGCACCACGTCGCAGCAGCAGAGCATGCCGCAGCCACCGCCGAAGCACGCGCCCTGCACCAGCGCGATGGTGGGACAGGGCAGTTCGTTGAGCTTCTGCATCGCCTGCGTCGTTGCCATGGAGGCGGCGAAGGCCTGCTCCGGCTTATAGCTCGCCGCACGGCCCAGCCAGCCGATATCGGCGCCCGCCTGGAAATGCCGGCCGGCACCGCGAATCACCAGGGCGCGGGCGTCAGTGAGGGTGGCGAGCCCCTCGATCAGCGCGCCGAGCATCGCCTCGTCATAGGCATTGCCGCGGGCCGGGCGGTTCAGCGTCGCGGTGGCGATTCCCCGCGCATCGCGGGCGAGCAGTACCGGTGGCTGGTCCATGGCGTTCTCCCTTGTATGCAGCGCGCAATCTGGCGCTTCCCCCGACCTTGAGAAAGGTTCATAAATGGGTTGATGCAGGTGCATGGGAGCTGCGCGGCGCGCGGGGGTGCGGGGGTGCTGCTGATCGGTCCCCCCGGATCCGGCAAATCGGATTTGCTGCTGCGCCTGCTCGACAGGGGGTTCGTTCTGGTGGCCGACGATCGGGTCGAGATCGAGAACGGCGTGGTCCGGGCGCCACCGGCGCTGGCGGGACTGCTGGAGATCCGCGGTCTCGGCATTCTGCGGCTGCCCCATCTGGCTGTAGCACGGCTGGCCCTTGCCGCCCGGCTGGTAGCGGCGGACGCGGTGGCGCGCCTGCCGGGACGCGCGGGCCAGGCCTTCGGTGTGCCGGAAATCCTGCTCGACCCGCGTCCAGCCTCCGCCGCGTCGCTGCTGGAACGCGCGCTCGACCTGGCGACCGGCAGGCTCGCCTCGGTGGCTGGCGCGTTCGGGGTTTCACCTTGAACAACCGTGTGCCGGTGGTGCTGGTGAGCGGGCTGTCCGGTGCCGGCAAGGCGTCCATCCTGCGCGCCCTCGAGGATATCGGCTTCGAGGCGGTGGACAATCCGCCGCTCGGCATGATCGGCGCGCTGGCGCGTGAGGGGGGCGCGCGGCGGCTCGCCATCGGTGTCGATGCCCGTTCGCGCGGCTTCGATGCCGGCGCGGTGCTGAAGGCGCTGGCCGCGCTGCGGGAAGATCCGGCGCTGTGGCCGGAGCTGGTGTTTGCCTGGGCGGACGAGGCCGTGTTGCTGCGCCGCTATACCGAGACGCGGCGGCGCCATCCGCTGGCGCTGCTCGGGCAGGTGGCGGACGGCATCGCCGAGGAGCAGCGCATCACCGCGGCGCTGCAGGAGACGGCGGACCTCGTCATCGACACGTCGGACCTGCCGCTCTCCGCGCTCCGGCAGCAAATCGAGGCTCGCTACGCCCATCCGCCGGGCACGGAGGCGGCGCCGGCACTCGCGGTGACGCTGGTCTCCTTTGCCTATCCCGCGGGACTGCCGCGCGAATCGGACCTCGTGCTCGACGCAAGATTTCTCCGTAACCCTCACTATGACCTGAATTTAAGGCCCATGACGGGTTTGGACGCGGCGGTCGGTGCCTATGTGGAGGAGGACCCGGATTTCGCGCCATTCCTGCGCCATGTGAACGGCCTGCTTGCCTTGCTCTTGCCACGTTTCGTGCAAGAGGGCAAAAAATACGTAACCATCGGGGTTGGCTGCACCGGCGGGCGTCACCGCTCGGTGCATGTGGTCGAGACACTGGCGAAGCATCTTACAGGACAGGGCTGGCGCGTGAGCATCCGGCATCGTGAACTCGCCCGGGAGGGCGTTGTGCCCCAGCGCGCTACCGCGCACCCGGCCAGCGCCTGAACCGCGGCGCCATTCATCGGCACAAGGCACCATGATCGGACTCGTTCTCATCTCCCACGGCCACCTCGCCGACGAACTGCGCCGCGCCATGGAACACGTGGTCGGCCCGCAGCGGCAGGTGGCGACCGTCTGCATCGGCGCCGAGGACGACATGGAGAACCGCCGCGCCGAGATCGAGCAGCGCATCGAGGAGGTGGACTCGGGCGATGGCGTCGTGCTGCTCACCGACATGTTCGGCGGCACGCCCTCGAACCTCGCGATGAAGCAGATGAACGGTCGCGCCGTCGAAGTGATCGGCGGCGTCAACCTGCCGCTGCTGATCAAGCTGGCCAAGGTGCGCTCCTCGCGCACGCTGGCGGACGCGGTGGGCGTGGCGCGCGATGCCGGGCGCAAATACATCGCCTGCGCCTCCGACCTCGGACAGCATGCCGACCCCGCGGTAGCGCTGCACGGGCACGTCGCCGCCAAGCCCCACTGACGTGACGGACGAGGAGGGCGGCGAGGACCGCCATGCTTCGGTGCCGGTGCTGGCGCGCTCCCTGCGCATCGTCAACCAGCGCGGGCTGCATGCGCGGGCGGCGGCGAAATTCGTAGCACTGCTCGAACGTTTCGGCGCCAATGTCGACGTGCTGAAGGACGGGCAGAGCGTCTCCGGGCGGTCCATCATGGGGCTGATGCTGCTCGGCGCCGGACCTGGCAGCGAGATCGAGCTGCGTGCCGAGGGTTGGGACGCGCGCGAGGCGCTGGAGGCTCTGGCCGCCCTGGTCGAATCCGGCTTCGGCGAGACCGATTGATGCGGGAGGGGCACTGATGGCGGAGGCGGCGCGTCGCGAGCGGCGGCTGCGGGGCATCGCGGTTTCGCCCGGCGTCGCCATCGGCCCGGTCTTCACCGCCGAGGAAAAGGAAGTGCCGGTGGTGCGCCGGCGTATCCAGGCCGCCGACAGCGCCGCCGAAACCTCCCGCCTTGACGCCGCCGTCGCCCAGTCGCGCGCCCAGTTGCTCAAGCTGCGCGCCCGCCTCGCCAGCCTGCCGGAGGACAGCCAGGCGGAGATCGCGCCGCTGCTCGACGCCTATGGGCAGATGCTCGCCGGCTCCCGACTGCTGCGGGGCGCGCGCCTGCGCATCGCCGAGACCCTGGTCTCGGCCGAGACCGCGATGACCGACGCCTGTGAGGAGATCGTGGCCGCACTGCTGGCGGCGCCCGGCGATGCCGCGGACCGCCGCCGCCGGGCGGAGGAGGTGCGCGAGATCACCCGGCGCGTGGTGCGCAACCTCACCCGCACACCGTTTCGCAGTTTTACCAACCTGCCGGCCGGCGCCGTGCTGGTGGCGGAAGGCCTGCGTCCCGCCGACGCCGCCCTGCTGGAGCCGGCCAAGCTCGCCGGCGTGGTCACCGAGGAGGGCGGCACCGACGGCCACACCGCGATTTTGCTACGGGCACTCGGCGTGCCGGCGGTGCTGGGTGTGCCGGGGCTGACGGAAGCGATCCGTGCCGGCGATACCCTGACGCTCGACGGCGGCACCGGTGAGGTGGTGATCAACCCGGCGGCGGCGGCGCGCGCGGCGGCCCGGCGCGGCATCATCGCCTATGCGAGGGAGCGCCAGCGCCTGGCGCAGCTTCGCCGCCTGCCCGCGGTGACCCATGACGGCATGCCCATCGAGCTTGCCGCCAATCTGGAGCTGCCGGCGGAGCTGCCGCTGATCGCGCAGTCGGGCGCGGTCGGCATCGGCCTGCTGCGCAGCGAGTTCCTGTTCATGAACCGCGAGACGGTGCCGAACGAGGACGACCAGACCGAGACCTATCGCACCATCATCGAGGCGATGGGCGGCGACCCGGTCACCATCCGCGTGCTCGACTGGGGCGGCGAGAAGGAGATCGAGGCGCTGGCCAGCGCGCGCCTGGTGCCCGAGGCGCGCGATGCGAACCCCGCCCTCGGCCTGCGCGGCGTCCGCCTGCTGCTGCGCCAGCCGGAATTGTTCGAGACCCAGCTTGCCGCGATCCTGCGCGCCGCGGTGGTGGGGCCGGTGCGCATCCTGCTGCCGATGGTGAACACGCTGGGCGAGCTGCGCGCGGCGCGTGAGCACCTGCTGCGCGCCGCGCGGCGGCTGCGCCGGCAGGGGCTGCGCCTGCCCGACACGCTGCCGCCGCTCGGCGTCATGGTGGAAACGCCGGGTGCAGCACTGGCCGCGGACGCGCTGGCGCAGGAGGCGGATTTCTTCGCCATCGGCACCAACGATCTGGCGATGTACACGCTCGCGGTGGACCGCGGCGAGGCGGCGGTGGCCGCCCTCTACGACCCGCTGCACCCTGCCGTGCTGCGCCTCATCCAATTCGCGACGGAGGCGGCCCTGCGCTTCCATGTGCCGGTCTCGGTCTGCGGCGAGATGGCGGCCGACCCTCGCCTTGCGCGCCTGCTGGTCGGGCTCGGGCTGCGGCAGTTCAGCATGTCGGCGAGCGCCGTGCCGCGCGTGAAGCTCGCGATCCGCTCGCTCGATGTCGAGGAGGCGTCGCGCTTCGCCGCCGCCATCATGGGTCATTCCGATCCAGAACGAATCCGCGCCCTGATCTTCGCCGCCTGAAGCCCGCCGCGAAAACTCCTGGGAGAAATACGATGTTCAACCGAAACGAGCTGGAAGCGGCGGCGACACTCGTGCATCGCCAGGTGCCGCCGACGCCGCAGCATCTCTGGCCGCTGCTGTCGGAGCGCGCCGGCGCGCGGGTTTGGGTGAAGCACGAGAACCACGCACCTACCGGGGCGTTCAAGGTGCGCGGCGGCGTCACCTTCATCGACTGGCTGCGACGCGAGCATCCGGCGATGCAGGGCATCGTCACCGCGACGCGCGGCAATCACGGGCAGAGCCAGGCGCGCGCCGCGGTTGCCGCCGGCCTGCGCGCGGTGATCGTCGTGCCGCGCGGTAACTCGGTTGAGAAGAACCGGGCGATGCGGGCGTTCGGCGCGGAGCTGATCGAGTTCGGCGACGATTTCGACGCGGCACGGCCGGAGGCGGCGCGGCTCGCGGCGGCCGAGGGACTGTTCATGGTGCCGCCGTTTCATCGCGAGCTGGTGCGCGGTGTCGCGACCTATGGTTTTGAGCTGTTTTCGGCGCTGCCCGATCTTCATACCGTCTATGTACCGATCGGCTGCGGCTCCGGCATCTGTGGCACCATCGCCGCGCGCGACGCGCTGGGGGTAGCCGCGCGCATCGTCGGCGTGGTGGCGGAGGGCGCGGCCTGCGCGAAACTTTCCTTCGAGCGCGGTGAGCCGGTCGAGACCAACGCCGCGAACACCATGGCCGACGGGCTTGCCGTGCGCGTGCCGGTGGCGGAGGCGCTGGCGATCTACGGCCGCGGTGCCGACCGGATCGTTGCGGTGAGCGACGCCGAGATCGAGGCGGCGATGCGCATCTTCTTCCAGGACACGCACCAGGCCGCCGAGGGCGCGGGTGCCGCCGCCCTCGCCGCCCTGCTGCGGGAGCGCGAGACGATGCGCGGGCGCGAGGTCGGCGTGGTGCTCTCGGGCGGCAACGTGGACATGCCGGTCTATCGCCGCGTGCTGGAGGGTTAGGCCGCCGGCGCCGGCCAGACGCGGATCGCCTCGGCCGGCACCACCACGCTGACCGCATCGCCCACGCCCGGCAGATTGGCCGGCGGCAGGGTAGCGAACAGCGTTTCGCCGCCGATGGCGATGCCGAGCGTGGCGCGGTCGCTCAGCACGTGGCAGGTGCCGACCACGCCGGCCAGCCGGTTGTCGCGGGTGGCCGCCGGCCCCGGTGGCAGCAGCCGTACCGCGCCCGCCGGCACGCCGAAGCACAGCGCGGCGCCTGGCAGTGCCGGTGGCGGCGCGGC
>JAJXXT010000086.1 GCA_021780935.1 Pseudomonadota bacterium | reverse complement strand
GCTCGACGCGGTGCTGGAGCCGCGCCTGCGCCGCGTGCCGCCGGAAGCGGTGCGCCACGTCCTGCGCCTCGGCGCCGCGGCACTGCTCGTGCTGCGCGATCCGCCGCATGCCGCCGTTTCCACCGCCGTGGCGCTGGTGCGCCGCCAGGGTCTGGAGACCTTCGCCGGCCTGGTGAATGCGGTGCTGCGGCGGACGGCGCAGGAGGCCGAGGCGTTCGCCGCGCTCGACGGCCCGCGGCTCGACACGCCGGCCTGGCTCTGGGCGAGCTGGGGGGCCGAGGCGCGTGCCATCGCCGAGGCGCACGCGTCGGAGGCGCCGCTCGACCTCACGCCGCATCCCGGACGGGTCGGCGACGGGGCCATCGAGGGCGCGATGCCGCTGCCCACCGGCAGCCTACGCCTGCCCGCCGGCACGGCCGTGACCGCGCTGCCCGGCTTCGCGTCGGGGAATTTCTGGGTGCAGGACGCCGCCGCCGCCCTGCCGGCGCTGCTGCTCGCCGCCCGGCCCGGCGAGCGCGTCGGCGATCTCTGCGCGGCCCCCGGCGGCAAGACGATGCAACTCGCGGCCACCGGCGCCGAGGTGACGGCGATCGATCGCGACCAGGCGCGCCTCGCCCGCGTCGCCGAGAACCTGGCGCGCACGCGGCTGGCAGCACGGCTGGTCGCCGCCGACGCCCGCGCCTGGCTGCCCGAGACGCCGCTCGATGCGGTGCTGCTCGACGCGCCGTGCACCGCCACCGGCACCATCCGCCGCCACCCCGACATCCCGCATCTGCGCCGCCCGCGCGACGTGGCCGCCCTTGCCGCGACCCAGGACCAGTTGCTCGACAACGCCTGCCGCGCGCTGCGGCCGGGTGGGCGCCTGATCTATGCCGTATGCTCGCTCCAGGCGGAGGAAGGGCCGGAGCGCGTCGCCGCCGCCCTGGCGCGCCTGCCGCTGCGCGCCGAACCGTTCACGCCGGTGGAACTCGCGTCGCTGCCCGAGGCCCGCACCGCGTCCGGGCATCTGCGCACCACCCCCGCGCTATGGCCACAGCGCGGCGGCATCGACGGGTTCTTCGCCGCGCGGCTGGTGCGGGTGTAGGCCGGTACCGGCCCGCCGCCCGCCGAGATCATGCAACCTTCATCGGGTTTCCCGCGCCGCGCGGCTATCCCCGCCGCATGGCCAGCACGGGAGACGATCGACGATGAACCACTCATTCCACCGGAGGGCCGCGCCGCTGGCGAGCACGATGCTGGCGTGGGCATCGCCAGCGCCGCCGATTCCATCGTCATCGCGGGCGGCGCGATCTTTGTGGGCTTCGGCAACCATCACCAGCCGGACGGGTCGGACGGGCTCTCCAGCACGATCGCCAAAGACAGCATGGCCGGCAAACTGCTCGGCACCGTCGCGGTCCGCGGCCATAACGGCGGCCTGCGCTACGATCCGGTGCGGCACCTGCTCTGGGCCAACGAGAACGAGGACGCGCATCCGCGCCTGGTGCTGATCGACCCGGCGAATCTGCGCATCAAGGCGACCTATACGCCGCCGAATCCGCATGGCGGTGGCTATGACGACGATGCCTTCGTCGGCGGCCGGTCGTTCATCACCGCCTCCAACCCCGCGAAGAACCCCAACACCGCGCCCGCGCTGATCGAGGCGAAACTGCCGGCATCCGGCACCGTGCTGTCGATCAGGCCGGTGCTGATGGGCACCGCCAGCGCGGTCGGTGCGCGGCATGGCCAGCCCCGGCAAGGCCGGGCGGTATCGGCTTGCCCATCGCGCCGCGAACTTGTGCCGGTTTCGACCGTGCCTCTAGAACAGCGGCATGGCCGTTCGCATCGCCCCCTCTCTGCTTGCCGCGGATTTTGCCCGCCTCGGGGATGAAGTCCGCGCCGTCGCCGCGGCCGGCGCCGACTGGCTGCATCTCGACGTCATGGACGGTCATTTCGTCCCCAATATCAGCTTCGGCCCGGTCGTGGTGCGTGCGCTGCGCCCGCTGACCTCGATCCCGTTCGACGTCCATCTGATGATCGCACCGGTCGACCCCTATCTCGAAGCCTTCGCCGCCGCCGGCGCCGACCATATCGCGCTGCACCCCGAGGCCGGGCCGCATCTGCACCGCTCGCTGCAGACGATCCGCAAACTTGGCTGCAAGCCCGGCGTGGTGCTCAACCCCGCGACGCCGATCGAGGCGGTGCTGCCGGTGCTCGACCTCGTGGAGCTCATCTGCGTGATGACGGTGAACCCGGGCTTCGGGGGCCAGGCGTTTCTGCCCTCCCAGGTGCCCAAGCTCGCGGCCCTTCGCCGAGCCGTCGCGGCCTCGGGGCGGCCGATCCTGCTGCAGGTCGATGGCGGCATCACCGGCGAGACCGCGCCCGCTTCCGTCGCCGCCGGTGCTGACGTGCTGGTTGCCGGCACCGCGGTATTCGGCCAGCCGGACTACGCGGCCGCCATCGCAGCCCTTCGCGCGCCGCCGGGCTGTGCCGCACCGTCGCGAACGGGCGCATGACGCAGGACCCGCGCAGCGGAACCATCATTCGGCTGTGGCGCCAGGGCCGCCAGCAACTCGCCCGCGTGCCGCTTTCCATGGCCCGCGTGCCGGATGCGCCAGCCCAGGCGCTGCGCGACCCCTGGCCCGGCAACGCCGCCCGCGGCGCCGCCATCCTGCGCGGCTCGCTCGAGATCGCCGGCGGCAGAATCGGCCTGTGGCCCGAGGGTTTCCTCGCACCGGCCGGCACGCCGGGCGGCGGGCTGCCGATCCTGCGCGCCGCCGCGCATAGCTTCTCCTGGCTCCGCGATCTGCGCGCCCTCGGCACCGACGCCGCCCGTGTGCGGGCCCGCGACCTGGTGGATTCCTGGCTCACCGCGCCGCCGGATGCCGAGGTGGCGCTGGCCGAGGTCACCGGCAGCCGCCTCGCGGCCTGGCTCGCGCACTATGATTTCTTTGCCGCCACCGCCGATGACGCATTCCGCCAGCGGCTGATGACGCGGCTGGTGGCGGATGCCCGCACGCTGGTCGCCGCGCTGCCGACGGAGGCGATGGACGCTCGGGCCATCGCGGCACTCAAGGGGGTGATTGCCGCCGGCGTCGCCCTGCCGGACCACGCCTCGCTGTTGACCCGCGCGCTGAAGGTTCTGGGCCAGGAGTGCACGCGCCAGATCCTGCCCGACGGCTGCCATGCCGAGCGCAGCCCGGCGCGGATGCTCGCGGTTCTGGCCGACCTCGTGGAAATCCGCCAGCACCTCGCCGCCGCCCGGACCGACCCGCCGCCGATTCTCATCACCGCCATCGAGCGCCTCGCCGCCGCCCTGCGCGTGCTGCGCCACGGCGATGGCGGCATGGCCATCTTCAACGGCTCGCGCGAGGACGGGCCGCGCCCGATCGAGCTGGTGCTCGCGCATGCCGGCCGCGTCACCCGCCCGGCCAGCGCCCTGCCGCAGGGCGGCTTCTACCGTCTTGCCGCAGGCCGCAGCCTCGTCATCGTCGATGGCGGCGCCCCGCCGCCGCCGCGGCTCGACCGGTTCGCCCATGCCGGCACGCTGTCCTTCGAGTTCTCGATCGGGCGCGAGCGCATGATCGTGAACTGCGGCACGGCGCTCGCCGCGACGCAGGAATGGCGCGAGGGCCTGCGTTACACCGCCGCCCACTCCACTCTGGTCATCGCCGATACCTCGTCCTCCGAAATCCGCGAGGACGGGCTCGGCCGCCGCCCCCAGCATGTCGACGCGCAGCACGACGAATCCATGGGCGCGCACTGGCTGCATCTGTCGCACGATGGCTGGAGGCGGGTGTTCGGCGCCACCCATGTCCGGCGCCTCTACCTCGCCGAGAGCGGCGAAGACCTGCGCGGCGAGGACACGGTGGAGGCCGACAACCCGCAGCCCTTCGTCATCCGGTTTCACCTTCACCCCAGCGTGGACGCGAGCCTGCAGCAGGACGGCGAGGCGGTGCTGCTGCGCCTGCCCTCCGGCACCGGCTGGCGCCTGCGGGCGGATGGCGCGCGGATGACGCTGGAGCCGAGCGTCTATCTCGGTGGCCCGGAGCCCAGGCGCAGCGAGCAGGTGGTGCTGACCGGTTATGCCGACGGTCCGCAGCAGGTGCGCTGGGCGATCACCAAGGTCGCCTGACGTCGCGGTGGCGGGTCAGGATGCCCAGCCGGTGAGGAAGCCGAGCCGCAGCGTGGCGACGACGCGGCCATCCGCCTGCGGCAGCGCCGCCAGGGCCGCGGGGAACAAGGCCGCCGGCGGGGTCGCGCGCTCGCGCTCGGCGATGGCGTTCGTCTCCCCGGCCCAGCGCAGCTCGCGCAGCAAGGCCAGCCTGTCGGCATAGAGCAGCCGCAGCACTTCGGCGTCGGCGACCGGCAGGCTGAACCCCGCGCGCAGCAACAGCCCGGCGCAGTCGCCGAGGGCGGGGAACGGCGAGACCCGTGGCGCGATGCCGCCGCGCAGCGCGGCCTCCGCCTCGCCGAGCGCCGTCCGCAGCTCGCCCAGCGTGCCCAGCAGCGGGATGCTGCCGAGGAAAAGCCCGCCCGGCTTCAGCGCGCGGCGGATCAGCAGCAGCGCGCCCGGCAGGTCGTTCACCCAGTGCAACGACAACGACGCCACCACCAGGTCGAAGCTCGCATCGGCGAAAGGCAGAAACTCCTCGTCGGCGGCCAGGCAGGCGGGCTGCAGTGCTGCCATCCGCGGCGAGAGGTCGCAGCTCACGACGTCGATTCCCCGCGCCCGCAGCAGCGGCGCCACGACGCCGCGCCCGCCGATATCGAGCGCTGTCGCGAAACGCCGCGTCGTGTCGTCGAGCCGCTCCAGCAGCCGCTCCGCCGCGTTCGCCAGCACCGGTGTCACGCGCGCCACCGTGCCTGCCGCGCGATCGCGATGGCGGCGCACCGCGCGCCGGTCGAAAATGATCCGCATGTCCCTGCCTGTACCGCCTCCATAGCTGCCTGCCCGAGCCCGCGATGGACGGCAACCGGGTCGCGGCCTATCGTGACGTCTGGCTTTGACGTTGCCCCGTATCTGGCTCCGATGGGAGGATATCCATGAACGCCACCGACATCCGCGCCGCGCGCACCGCCGCCATCCAGGCGACGATGGGCCGCATCCGAGCGATCGAGGCCGCCGAGGGCGTCACCCGCCCGGCGCTGGCCAGGATCGAGGCGGAGCTGCAGGCGCTGGCCCTACAGGAACATCTGTTCCCCGTGAGCGAGTTTCCGCCGCCGGAGCCGGGCCACAAGGGCTCCAACCGCTATTTGCTCGACGAGCAGCCGGACAGCCGCTTCGCGCTCTACATGAACGCCCTCAATCCGGGCAACGAGACCAAGCCGCACGACCACACCACCTGGGCCGTGGTGGTGGCCGTCGAGGGGCAGGAGCTGAACAAGGTCTATCGCCGCGAGCCCGGCCGGCTGGCGGTCGATCGCGAGATCATGGTCGAGCCCGGGCGCGGCATCACCCTGATGCCCGACGACATCCACTCCATCCACACCACCGGCGCGGTGCCGACCCGCCATCTGCACTGCTACGGCCTGGCGCTGGAAAAGCTCGATAACCGGATGGCCTATGACCAGAAGGGCGAGGCGATCCCCTATAACCGCAACTTCATGCAGCCGAGCGCGGCGCCGCGCGCCTGACGCCGGGCCGCCGATCGCGATGAAGACCGTCACCGCCAGCGCGCTGCGCGGCTGGATCGAGGATCGCCACGAGCTCGCCATCCTCGACGCGCGCGAGGAGGGCGAGTTCGGCGCCTCGCACCTGTTCTGGGCGGTCAACGTGCCGCTGTCGCGTGCCGAGCTGCTGCTGCCTGCCCTGCTGCCCAATCCGCGCACCCGCGTGGTCTGCGTCGATGGCGGCACAGGGCTCGCCGAGCGGCTGGCGCGCCTCATCGAGGCGTTGGGCGGTACCGATGTCGCGGTGCTGGAGGGCGGCACGAAGACCTGGGATGCCGCCGGCTACGTGTTGTTCTCCGGCGTCAACGTCCCCTCCAAGGCGTTCGGCGAGTGGGTCGAGCATCATTACGGTACCGAAAGCGTCGATCCGCCGGAGCTCGATGCGTGGATCCGCTCCGGCCGCCCGATGGTGGTGCTGGATTCGCGCCCGATGGAGGAGTTCCGGGCGATGTCGATCCCGACCGGCATCGACGTGCCGGGGGCGGAGCTGGTCTATCGCATCGGCGACCTCGCACCCGACCCCGAGACGCTGGTGGTGGTGAACTGTGCCGGCCGCACCCGGTCCATCCTGGGTGCCGAGAGCCTGCGCCGTGCGCGCATCCCCAACCGGGTGGTCGCCCTGCGCAACGGCACGATGGGCTGGGAGCTGGCGGGCTTCAAGGCGGCGCGGGGCGAGACCGCGACCTATGCCAGCGGCCGGCCGGCCACCGCCGATCTCGCGCTCGGCCGCGCCGAGGCCTTCGCACGCGAGGCCGGGGTACAGCGGGTCGAAAGCGCGACGCTGGCGGGCTTTGCCACCGAGGATGCCCGCACGCTCTACGTGCTCGATGTCCGGGCGCCGGACGAGTTCGAAGCCGGCCATGCACCGGGGACGCGCAACGCGCCGGGCGGCCAGCTCGTGCAGGCGACCGATCGCTGGATCGCCGTGCGCGGCGCGCGCATCGTGCTGGTGGACGATGATGGTGTGCGCGCGGCGATGACCGCCGCCTGGCTGCGCCTGATGGGTCATCGCGAGGTGTGCACGATCCGCATGGCCGACCTGCCGCCGCTGCCGCGCCTGCATGCGCCGGTGCTGCCGCTGGCCGCGAGCGTGGCGCCGACCGAGGTCGCGCCCGGCACGATGGTGCTCGACCTCTCGCGCAGCCTCGCCTTCCGCGCCGGGCACGTGCCGGGGGCGCTGTGGGGCATCCGCACCCGCCTCACGCGCGTGCGCGAGCGCCTGGCCGGTGCGTCGGAGGTGGTGGTGACGTCCGAGGACGGGCGGCTCGCCGCGCTCGCCGCGACCGAGATCGCCGTGTTGTCCGGCGCTCGGGTGCGGGTGATGGCGGGCGGCATGGCGGCGTGGCGGCAGGCCGGGCTGCCGGTCGAGGCGGACCGGACGATCCCTCCGGACGAAGCCTGCGTCGATGTCTATCTACGTCCCTACGACCGCAACAGCGGCATCGAGGCGGCGATGAAGGAGTATCTCTCCTGGGAGATCGACCTCGTCCACGAGATCGAGCGGGATGGGACCGTCCGCTTCGGCGTCTAGGTTTCTGCCCCGGTCTGTGTTGCGCCGCTGGGGGCGGCTGGCGCTCGATGTGCTGGTGCCGCCCCTCTGCCTCGCCTGCGAGAACCCGGTCGCCGATCCCGGCCAGTTCTGCGCCGCCTGCTTCGCGCAGGTGCATCTCATCGCACCGCCCTTGTGCGAGCGCTGCGGCGTGCCGTTCGAGGCCGCGGGCCAGGGTGGCGCGCGTGGCGTCTGCACCGATTGCCGGACGGAGCCCCCGGCGTGGCAGCGGGCGCGGGCGCCGCTGGCCTATGATGCGGTGGCGCGGCGCCTGGTGCTGCCACTGAAATACGCCGACCGGCCAGAGACGGCGCGCCACCTGGCACCCCTGATGGCGCGAGCCGGCGCGGCGCTGCTGGCCGAGGCGCAGGTGATCGTGCCGGTACCGCTGCACCGGCGACGGCTGTTCGAGCGGCGTTACAACCAGGCGGCGGTGCTGGCCCGGGCGTTGGCGCGGCCAGCCGTGCCGGCGCTGCTGGACGCGCTGGTCCGCACGCGTGCCACGGCGCCGCTCGGCGAGCTCGGCCGGGAGGCGCGCGCGCTGGCGGTTGCCGGCGCCTTTGCCGTGCGGTCCGCGCGCGCGGCGGCGTTGCGCGGCAAAAACGTGCTGCTGGTGGACGATGTGCTGACCTCCGGCGCCACCGCCGGCGGCTGCGCCCGGGCATTGCTGGAGGCCGGTGCGGCGAGCGTCGATGTGCTGGCCCTGGCGCGGGCGTTCCGCCGGCCCTGATGCGCGGCGATGACGGGGTTGGGTGATCTCTTGTTGGGGGGCTTGCGGCGCGGCCGCGATCGCGCCACGTGGCGGACCTGGAGTAACAAAAATTCTGGCGGCAACCCATGCCCGATATCGAAATCTACACCCAGCCCTGGTGCCCGTACTGCGCGCGCGCCATCCATATCCTCACCACCAAGGGCGCCGCGTTCCGCGAGATCGACGCGCCGCGCGGCACGCCAGAGCGGGAGGAGGCGATGACGCGCTCCGGCGGGCGGACCACGGTGCCCCAGATTTTCATCGACGGCCGTTCGATTGGCGGCTGCGACGACCTGGTGGCTCTGGATCGCTCGGGGGCGCTGGATAAGCTGATCGCCCAGGAGTGATGCTCGCCACGGGGTGATGAACCTGGGGGAGTGGTCGGCGCAGGCACTCGCTTGCGCCCATTGATGGCCTGCCCATATCCTGGGCCATGATCCACTATCAACTTCGCTGCGCCGCGGATCACGAATTCGACGGCTGGTTCGCCGACAGCGCCGGGTTCGAGAAACAGGCCGCGGCCGGCCTCATCGCCTGCCCGCGTTGCGGTGATGTGCATGTCGAGCGCGCGCTGATGGCGCCCGCGGTTCCGCGCAAGGGAGCTGCCCCCCGCAACCGCCGCCGGCCGGAGGCGCCGGCCGAGGCTGCCGCCGAGGCCCGGTCCGAAACTCCGCCCGAGGTAAGGCCTGGCGGGCCGAGAGGCCAGGCGGTGGCCAGTATCCCCGACATGCCGGCGGAGATGCGTGCCATGCTGCACAAGCTGCGCGCGGAGGTCGAGGCGCGGTGCGACTATGTCGGCGCGGAGTTTGCCGCCGAGGCGCGCCGGATCAAGCGCGGCGAGCGCGAGGGTCGTGGTATCTACGGCGAGACCTCGCCGGAGGAGGCCGAGGCGCTGGCCGAGGAAGGCATCGATGTCAGCCGCATCCCGTGGCTGCCGCGCGCCGATAGCTGACGGAAGGAACCCGGCGCGGCACGGCGCCGCTACGCACCGGGTGCCGTGTTGGGCTGGGCCGGCGCTGCCATCGGCGCCCGCGCCTCGATGATGTAGTTCGTCCCCGGCCGCGGGACGGTTTTCCATCCGGCAAGCCCCGGCGCCAGCCCCGCGATATCCGCGACCCGCAACCCCGCCTCGCGCAGCATCGCGCCGAGTTCGCCCGGGGTGATGAAGCGCTTCCAGTCATGCGTGCCGACCGGCAGCAGGCGCAGGATGTATTCGGCGCCGATCTTGGCGGTGAGGAAGCTTGCCGGCGTGCGGTTGAGCGTGGACAGGAAGAGATGTCCGCCGGGCTCCAGCAGCCGGGCCAGTTCCGCGACGAATAGCGCGGGGTCGTCGACATGCTCGATCACTTCGAGCGCCACGACGCTGGCAAAGCGCGCGCCCTCCGCGATCAGCGTCGCGGTGGTGCCGACGCGATAGGCGATGCCCAGCGCCGGGTCGGCATGCGCCCGCGCCGCCTCGATCAGCGATGCCCCCGCGTCCAGCCCGGTGACGCGGAAGCCCCGGCGCGCGAGCGCCTCCGCCGCGATGCCGGCGCCGCAGCCGACATCGAGCAGCCGGGAGCCGGCCTGGGCTCGCGCCGCGATCCAGCCGACGCGCGCCGGATTCATGGCGTGCAGCGGCGCCATCGGGCCGCGCCGGTCCCACCAGCGAGAGGCCAGACGCTCGAACCCCTCGACCTCGCCCGCCCCCACCCCCGCCCTCGCTGTCTCGGTCATCGCCGCCTCCGCCAATCCTGAAGCTGTCATCGCGGCCCCGCTGTTGCCGCACCTGCGCGCGTCCGTTATGTGACCTCGCCTTTCCGGACAAGCAACCGCCGCCCGACCCATGGCCCGCATCGTGATGAAATTCGGCGGCACCTCCGTCGCCGACCTCGACCGCATCCGCAACGTCGCCAGCCGCGTCAGACGCGCGGTGGAGGCGGGTGACGAGGTCGCCGTGGTGGTCTCGGCCATGGCCGGGGTGACCAACCAGCTCGTCGCCTGGTGCCAGCAGCTTTCGCCGCTGCACGACGCGCGCGAATACGACACCGTCGTCGCCACCGGCGAGCAGGTGACGACCGGGCTGCTGGCCATCGCGCTGCAGGAAATCGGTGTCGACGCGCGTTCCTGGCAGGGCTGGCAGATCCCGCTGCGCACCGATGGCGCGCACGGCAAGGCACGGATCGCGGCGATCGAGGGCGAGGAGCTGATCCGGCGCATGCGGACCGGCCAGGTCGCGGTGGTGGCGGGATTTCAGGGCATCGCGCCGGACCACCGCATCGCCACCCTCGGCCGCGGCGGCTCGGACACCTCGGCGGTGGCGCTGGCCGCCGCGCTGAAGGCCGACCGCTGCGACATCTACACCGATGTCGATGGCGTCTATACCACCGACCCGCGCATCGTGCCGCGCGCGCGCAAGCTGCCACGCATCGCCTATGAGGAGATGCTGGAGCTGGCCTCGGTGGGCGCCAAGGTGCTGCAGACGCGCAGTGTCGAGCTGGCGATGAAGGAACGGGTGCGCGTGCAGGTGCTCTCGAGTTTCGAGGACAAACCGGGCACGCTGGTGGTCGACGAGGAGGAGATCGTGGAACAGGAGATCGTGAGCGGCATCGCCTACTCGCGCGACGAGGCGAAGATGACGGTGCGCGGCGTGCCGGACCAGCCGGGGATCGCCGCGGCGATTTTCGGGCCGCTGTCGGCGGCGGGCGTGAACGTGGACATGATCGTGCAGAACGTTTCGGCGGACGGCACGACGGACCTCACCTTCACCATCTCGCGCGCCGATCTCGCGCGGGTGCAGGCGGTGCTGGGTGAGGCCAAGGCGGCGATCGGCTATGCCTCGCTGCTGGCCGACCCCGAGGTCGCGAAGATCAGCGTCGTGGGGGTGGGCATGCGTTCGCATGCCGGCGTTGCCAGCACCATGTTCGCCACCCTGGCGTCGAAGGGGATCAACATCCAGGTGATCTCGACCAGCGAGATCAAGGTCTCGGTGTTGATCGCGGCCGACTACACGGAGCTTGCGGTCCGCGCGCTGCATACCGCCTACGGCCTCGATGCCTGAGGATGGCCTAGACGCGTCAGGGCTCGCCGCTCGGGTGCGGCTCGATGAGCTGTGGCGCCGCGGCCGTGAGTTTCTCGGGACCCGATTCGCCATCATGGGCGGAGCGATGAGCTGGGTGAGCGAGCGCCACCTGGTCGCCGCCATCTCCAACGCCGGCGGGTTCGGCGTGATCGCCTGCGGGGCGATGACGCCGGCGCTGCTGGAGGCCGAGATCGCGGCCACCCAGGCGCTGACGAGCCAGCCGTTCGGCGTGAACCTGATCACCATGCATCCCGAGCTCGACGAGCTGATCCGCGTGACGCTCGCGGCCGGGGTGGGGCACGTGGTGCTGGCCGGCGGCATTCCGCCCGGCCCCGCGGTGCGGGCGGTGAAGGAGCGGGCGAAGCTCGTCTGCTTCGCACCGGCCTTGGTGCTGGCCCGGCGGCTGGTCCGCAGCGGCGCCGATGCGATCGTGATCGAGGGCAGTGAAGCGGGCGGGCATATCGGCCCGGTCTCGCTCACCGTGCTGGCACAGGAGATCCTGCCGCATCTGCGCGAGGTGCCGGTGTTCGTCGCCGGCGGGCTGGGGCGTGGCGAGGCGATTCTCGCCTATCTCGACATGGGAGCCTCGGGCGCCCAGCTCGGCACGCGCTTTGCCGCCGGCGCGGAGAGCATCGCGCACCCGAATTTCAAGCGTGCGTTCATCCGTGCCGCGGCGCGCGACGCGGTGCCGAGCGTGCAGCTCGACGCGCGCTTCCCGGTGATCCCGGTACGCGGCTTGGTCAATGCCGGTACGAAACGGTTTCTTGAGTTCCAGGCACAGACGATCCAGCGCTTCCAGGCGGGCGAGACGTCGCGCGAGGAAGCGCAGCTCTCGATCGAGCATTTCTGGGCGGGCGCCCTGCGTCGTGCGGTGATCGACGGCGATGTCGAGGAGGGCTCGGTGATGGCCGGCCAGTCGGTCGGCATGGTGACCGAGGTGCAGCCGGTGGCGGCGATCATCGAGGAACTCGTCGGTCAGGCGGTGGCGGCCATGGTGGCGAGGCACGCGGCCTGACGCCGCGTCTTGGGGAGATGGCGATGGATGAGACGAAGCCGACGCGGCTGATGGCGGACGTCGATTTCGGGCGTGACGGCAAGCAGCACGGCTATGTCCGGCTGTATCATTCCGTCCACGAATCGGCCTACGGCTTCATTCCGATCCCGATCACCGTGGTGCGCAACGGTGCCGGGCCCACCGCGCTGTTCACCGGCGGCACGCATGGCGATGAGTACGAGGGGCAGGTGGCGCTCGCCAACCTCGCGCGCACGCTCGACCCGCGCGAGATCAAGGGGCGCGTGATCATTCTGCCGATGATGAACTTTCCCGCGGCGATGGCCGGCAGGCGCACCTCGCCGATCGACGCGGGCAATCTCAACCGCAGCTTTCCCGGCGACGCGGACGGCACGCCGACGCAGCAGATCGCAGCCTTCGTGACGCAGAAGCTGGCGCCGCTCGCGGACCTCGCCTGCGACCTGCATTCCGGCGGTTCCTCGCTCAATTACGTGCCTTGCGCGCTGATCGAGCGTGACGAGGATGCCGCGCGCTTCGCCCGCACCACGGCCGCGCTGGCGGCGTTCGCGGCCCCGCTCGCCTATGTCGCGGCGGGCGGGCAGGGCACCGGGGCGGACCGCACGCTCACCGGGGCGGCGAAGCGGATGGGGATTCCGACGCTCGGCTCCGAGCTTGGTGGCGCCGGCACGCTGAACCGCGACGGGCTCGCGATCGCAGAGCGCGGCGTGATCAACCTGCTCGCGCATCTGGGAATTCTGCCTGCGTCGCGCGCCGTTGCGGGAACGACGCGCTACGTCGCGGTGGGCGGCGACGATTATTTCGTCCATGCGCGCGAGAGCGGCGTGTTCGAGCCGCTGGCCGAGCCCGGCGAGGAGGTGAAGGCGGGCCAGCCGGCGGCCCGCATCCACACGCCCGAGACACCCGGCAGCGAGCCCAGCATGCAGCATTTCGCGCGCGACGGGCTGGTGCTGGTACGGCGCGTGCCCGGCCGCACGGTGCGCGGCGACTGCTTGTTCCATCTCGGGACGGATATTCCCGCTCCCTGATCCGCCTTTCGTCGGCCGCCAGCCGGAAACGTCTTTTTGGTTTTTCTTTAGAGAAGGAAAGACCTCACCTTTTTTTCCTTTCCACAGCCGCCGCGACGGCTTCGGAGAGTTGCAGGAACGGCCCCACCAGCGGGCTTGCTTTGCGCCAGACCATGCCGACGGTGCGCGTCGGCTGCGGGTCCGCGAAGCGCGCAACCGCGACCTCGGCGGAACGGGTTTCGAGCGCCACCGCCATTTCGGGGATCAGCGTCACACCAAGCCCGGCGCCGACCATCTGCACCAGGGTGGAGAGGGTGCTTGCGTCCATCACCTCGCGCGGCTGCGTGCTCTCGATGTCGCAGAAGGCCAGCGCCTGGTCGCGGAAGCAATGGCCCTCCTCCAGCAGCAGCAGCTTCATCTCGCGCAGCGCCGCCGGCCCAGGCACCGGCGCGGCGGCATCCGCGGCCGGGCGGACCAGCAGGAAGCTCTCGGCAAAGAGCGGGATTTCCGCGAGCGCGGGCTCGGAGACCGGAAGCGCGAGGATAGCGGTGTCGAGCCGACCCTCCGCCAGTTCCTCGATCAGGCGCGAGGTGAGGCCCTCGCGCACATGGATGTCGAGTTCCGGATGGGTGCGGTTGAGGCTGGCGATGACGTTGGGCAGCAGGTATGGCGCGATGGTCGGGATCATGCCGATGCGCAGGCGCCCGGTGAGGCGGTCGCGCGAGGCACGGGCGAAATCGCCGAGTTCATCGACCGAGCGCAGGATCTCGCGCACGCGCCGCGCCGCGTCCTCGCCGAAGCGCGTCAGCCGGACCAGGCGGGCGCCGCGTTCCACCAGCACCGCGCCGAGCACCGCCTCCAGCTCCTTGATCTGCATCGAGAGTGCCGGCTGGGAGATGGCACAGGCGGCGGCGGCCCGGCCGAAATGGCTGTGGCGGGCCACGGCGTCGAAATAGCGGAGCTGCTTGATGGTCGCCTGCAACATCAGACCATCTTATCAGAACGATCATGAAAAGCGACTTCACCTGATGGAAATCGTGGAGTAGAAGCCCGCGGTCGGTCGGTTCGGTCCGGCACACATGGCGAGGTCAGGGGGAGAATCGATGGCCGACGACAGCAAATGCCCGTTTGCACCGGGCGTCCACGCGCAGGTGACGTTCGAGGGGCAGTCGAACCGGAACTGGTGGCCGAACCAGCTCAACCTGAAGGTTCTGGCGCAGAATTCCTCGCTGACCGACCCGATGGGGCCGGCCTTCAACTACGCCGCGGCGTTTGCGAAGCTGGATTATGCGGCGGTGAAGCGCGACCTCACGGCGCTGATGACGGATTCGCAGGATTGGTGGCCGGCGGATTATGGCCATTACGGCCCGCTGTTCATCCGCATGGCCTGGCACAGCGCCGGGACCTATCGCATCTCGGACGGGCGCGGCGGCGGTGGCCGCGGCACGCAGCGTTTCGCGCCGCTCAACTCCTGGCCCGATAACGGCAATCTCGACAAGGCGCGCAGGCTGCTCTGGCCGATCAAGAAGAAGTACGGCGACAGAATTTCCTGGGCCGACCTGATGCTGCTGGCCGGCAACGTCGCGCTGGAATCCATGGGCTTCAAGACGTTCGGCTTCGGCGCCGGGCGTCCGGATGTGTGGGAGCCCGAGGACATCTACTGGGGTTCGGAGGCGACCTGGCTCGGCGACCAGCGCTATACCGGCGACCGCGAGCTTGAGGACCCGCTCGGCGCCGTGCAGATGGGGCTGATCTACGTCAACCCCGAGGGGCCGAACGGCAAGCCCGACCCCGTCGCGGCGGCGCGCGACATCCGCGAGACTTTCGCGCGCATGGCGATGGACGACGAGGAAACCGTGGCGCTGATCGCCGGCGGCCACACGTTCGGCAAGACGCACGGCGCGGGCGACGTGGCCCTGGTGGGTCGTGAGCCGGAGGCCGCACCGATCGAGCAGATGGGCCTGGGCTGGAAGTCGGCTTATGGCAGCGGCAAGGCGGGCGATGCGATCACCAGCGGCATCGAGGTGGTCTGGACCTCCACGCCGACGAAGTGGAGCAACGATTATTTCGACTTCCTGTTCGGTTATGAGTGGGAACTGACCAAGAGCCCGGCCGGCGCGTATCAATGGACGGCGAAGGGCGCGCAGGCGGTCATTCCCGACCCGTTCGATCCCGCGAAGAAGCGTCTGCCGACGATGCTGACGACGGATCTCTCCCTGCGCATGGACCCGGCCTACGAGAAGATCTCGCGGCGTTTCCACAAGAACCCGGAGCAGTTCGCGGACGCGTTTGCCCGCGCCTGGTTCAAGCTCACGCATCGCGACATGGGACCGATCGCCCGCTACCTCGGGCCCGAGGTGCCGAAGGAAGAGCTGATCTGGCAGGACCCGGTGCCGGCGGTTGACCACAAGCTGGTCGAGGCGGCCGACATCTCGACGCTGAAGGCGCAGATCCTCGCGACCGGGCTGTCGGTGGCGGAGTTGGTCTCGACCGCCTGGGCCGCGGCCTCCACGTTCAGGGCGACGGACAAGCGCGGCGGTGCCAACGGCGCGCGTATCCGCCTGGCGCCGCAGAAGGACTGGGCGGTGAATCAGCCGGCGCAGCTTACCCGCGTGCTGGCGGCGCTCGAAGGGGTGCAGAAGGCGTTCAACGCATCCGCGGCGGGTGGCAAGAAGGTCTCGCTCGCCGACCTCATCGTGCTCGGTGGCGCGGCGGCGATCGAGAAGGCGGCGAAGGATGCGGGGCATGCCGTTACCGTGCCGTTTGCTCCCGGCCGCACCGATGCGACGGCGGCGCAGACGGATGCCGCCTCCTTCGCGGTGCTCGAACCCTTCGCCGACGGTTTCCGCAACTACGTCAAGGCGGAGATCGGCGTGCCGGCGGAGGAGATGCTGGTGGAGAAGGCGCAGTTGCTGGCGCTGACGGCACCCGAGATGACGGTGCTGGTCGGCGGCCTGCGGGTGCTGGGTGCCAATGTCGGCGGTGCCAAGCATGGCGTGTTCACGGCGCGGCCCGGCCGGCTCACCACCGACTTCTTCGTCAACCTGCTCGACATGGGCACGGCCTGGCAGCCGGTCTCGGCGACGCATGACGTGTTCGAGGGGCGCGACCGCCAGTCCGGCGCGGTGAAATGGTCGGCGACGCGTGTGGATCTGGTGTTTGGTTCCAACTCCCAGTTGCGCGCGCTGGCGGAGGTCTATGCGGCCGACGGCAACGAGGCGAAGTTCGTCAGCGACTTCGTGAGCGCCTGGACGAAGGTGATGAACGCCGACCGGTTCGACCTTGCCTGAACCGGAGCCTGTCCACGCCGAAGCCTGGCTGAACGGATACGTCTGAAGCGACAGAGGAAGGCGGCGCCGCGGGGAAACTCCGGCGCCGCTTCGTCGTTGCGGTCGCCAGCCGGCGGGAACGTCGCGCCAGCTCGGCTCAGGTCAGGAAATACGCCATCAGGATCAACAGGATCACGACGGCGATGGCGGCCGCCGTAACGAAGTTCACAAAGCTGTGCAGGAAATGCTTGCGGTCCTCGGTGAAGGCGTCCTCGGTGACGGGCTGCGATGTGGAGGCCATGGTCGCTCTCGCTTGTCGGAAAACGTGTTTTTACGGGGTAGGTAGGACATCGGGCAAGGGGTTGTGCAGCGCCATCGTCGGCGCCTGCCCCGGCTCGCCGCGCAGGAAACGCGATAGCGCTGCCGGGTAGAGGCGGTGTTCCTCGGCGAGCACGCGCGCGCCCAGCGTCGCCGCGTCGTCACCGGGGCGGACGGGCACGGCGGCCTGCGCCAGGATCGGGCCCTCGTCCATCGCCTCGGTCACCAGGTGGACGGTGCAGCCGTGGAATTTGACGCCGGCCGCCAGCGCGCGGGCATGGGTGTCGAGGCCGGGGAAGGCCGGCAGCAGCGAGGGATGGATGTTGAGCATCCGCGCCGCGTAGCGCCCGACCAGCAGCGGCGTGAGCAGCCGCATATAGCCGGCGAGGCAGACCACCTCCACGGCCTCGGCGGCCAGCGCCGCGTCGATCGCCGCCTCGTGCGCGGCACGGTCGCCGCGATAGGGGCGGTGCGGGATGGCGCGCGTCGGGATGCCGTGCGCCGCGGCGAGCGCCAGGCCGGCGGCGGCGGGGTCGTTGGCGATCACGAGGGCGATCTCGGCGGGATAGGCGGGGTCGCGCGCGGCCTCGGCCAGGGCCACCATGTTCGAGCCGCGGCCGGAGATCAGGATACCGACGCGCCGCTTCATCCGAGCCAGCCATCCGCGATGTCGATCACGACCCGAGGCGCGTGTTCCGGGCTGGTGGCATCCGCCTCGATGCGGCCGAGTTCGATCACCGTCTCGCCCGCGGCTTCGAGCAGGGTGCGGGCCGCGGCGGCGTCCTGGGTCACCACCGCCATGCCGATGCCGCAGTTGAACACGCGCAGCATCTCGGGGCCGGCAACGCCGCCGGCGCGGGCGAGCCAGCGAAACACCGGCGGCAGGGCCCAGTCGGCGGCAAGCACGGCGCGCGTCCCCGCCGGCAGCACGCGCGGCAGGTTGCCGGGCAGTCCACCGCCGGTGATGTGGGCGGCGGCTCGCATCAGCCCGGCGCGATGCAGGGCCAGCAGCGGGCGGACATAGATGCGCGTCGGCTCCAGCAGCGCCTCGGCGAGGCTCCGGCCGGCGGCGAACGGCGCCGGTGAGCCCCAGCCATGGTTGCTCGCGGCAACGATGCGCCGGACCAGGGAGAAGCCGTTGGAATGCACGCCGGAGGAGGCGAGGCCGAGCACTGTCTGCCCCGGCTCGACACCCTGCGGCAGCAGCGTGCCGCGCTCCGCGGCACCCACGGCGAAGCCCGCAAGGTCGTAGTCGCCGCGGCTGTACATGCCCGGCATCTCGGCGGTCTCGCCGCCGACCAGCGCGCAGTCGGCGAGGCGGCAGCCGGCGGCGATGCCTTCGATGACGGCGGCGGCCGCCTCCACCTCAAGCGCGCCGGTGGCGTAGTAGTCGAGGAAGAACAGCGGAGCGGCGCCCTGGACCACGAGGTCGTTGACGCACATCGCCACCAGGTCCTGGCCGACGCCGGCATGCCGCCCGGCCTCGATGGCGACCCGCAGCTTGGTGCCGACGCCGTCCGTGGTGGCGACCAGGATCGGGTCGGTGAACCCGGCCGCTCGCGGGTCGAACAGGGCGCCGAAGCCGCCCAGCCCGCCGAGCACGCCGGCGCGCAGGGTTGCCTTGGCCGCCGGCTTGATGCGCTCGACCAGCGCATCCCCCGCCTCGATGTCCACGCCCGCGTCACGATAGGTCATGCCCGTCATGGCCGGTGCGTGTATAAGGTCGCGAGCGAAAGCGCCACCGAGGAGAAGCCCTTGTACGAACCGGCCCGCCCATCCGGCGCCGTGAAACCGGGAGACGATGCCGGACGGTAGCCGCCTCGACACGGCGCCGCTGCGCGGCGACCTGCTGACGCTGGCCAACGCGATCACGCTGGCGCGGCTCTGCGCGGTGCCGGCGACGGTGTGGCTGGTGCTGCACGGTCATTCCTTGGCGGCGTTCGCGCTGTTTGCGGCCGCCGGCATCTCCGACGGTATCGACGGCTGGCTGGCGCGCCGCCACGGCCCGACGCGGATCGGCGCTGTGCTCGACCCGGTGGCGGACAAGGCGTTGCTGGTCTCGGCCTATGTCACGCTCGCCGCGGTGAACGAGGTGCCGGACTGGCTGGCGATTCTGGTGGTGTTTCGCGACCTGGTGATCGTGGGCGGCGTTCTGGTACTCGCTTTGCTCGACCAGCGGATCGAGATCCGCCCGCTGCTATTGTCCAAGTTGAACACCGTGCTGCAGATCCTGCTGATCGGGCTCGCGCTGCTGCGCGCCGGCGGCGCGCCGGTGCCGCGCGACGTGATCGACGTGCTGACGGCGCTGGTGGTGCTGACCACGCTGGCCTCCGGCGGCGGCTATGTGCTGCTGGCGGCGAAGGGCTGGGCGACATGAGCGGGGAGGAGCCGGCCGCCGGCAGCTCGCGCGCCCAGCGGCTGATCTTCCTGGGCGCCCTGCTGGTGGTGCTGTGGGTGGCGCTGCAACTGTTTTCCGCCGTGCTGCTACCCTTTGTCGCGGCGGCTGTCGTGGCCTATTTTCTCGATCCGCTGGCCACCCGGATGGTGCGGGCCGGCATCGGCCGGCCCTATGCCGCCGGGCTGCTGGTGTTGGCGGTGATCCTGCTGTTTCTGCTGGCGGTGCTGCTGCTCTACCCGCTGGTGATCGAGCAGGTCGGGCTGTTGCTGCGCCGGATGCCCGCCTATGTCACGGAGCTGCAGAAACTCGCGAACGGCGCTATCAACCGGCTGCAGGCTCAGCTCGGCCCGGGCGTGATCAACACCAGGCTGCACGACCTCGTGAGCACCCAGGCGGGCACGGTGCTGTCGTTCATCGGCACCGCGGCGTCGCGGCTGATCGGCGGCAGCTTCGCCCTGTTCAGCGTGGTGGCGCTGCTGGTGGTGACGCCACTGGTGGCATTCTACCTGCTGCGGGACTGGCCGGCGGTGGTGGCGAGCGTCGAGTCCTGGCTGCCGCGCCGCTACGCCGGGATCATCCGCGCGCAGGCGCAGGAGGTGGACCGGATTCTCTCCGCCTGGCTGCGCGGGCAGGCGCTGAGCTGCGTGGCGCTGGCGGTGTTCTATGCCAGTGGGCTGACGCTGGCGGGTCTCGACCTCGGGCTGATCGTCGGGCTGGCCACCGGGACGCTCTCCTTCATGCCCTATGTCGGCACCATCACCGGCTTTGTTTCCTCGCTGGCGCTGGCGATGGGCCAGTGGGGGAGCTGGGGTGGCATTGCGAAGGTGCTGGTGGTCTTCGGGCTCGGCCAGGTGTTCGAGAATTATTTCATCTATCCACGCTTCCTCGGTGACCGGGTGGAGTTGCACGCGGTCTGGGTGCTGTTCGCGCTGTTTGCGGGCGGTACGGCGTTCGGCTTTCTCGGTGTGTTGCTGGCGGTGCCGGTGGCCGCCACGATTGGCGTGATCAGCCGGTTCTGGCTGCGGCGCTATCTCGCGAGCCCGCTTTATCTTGATCCGCCGGAGGGCGGTGGCTCCCCATGATGAAGCTCCGGTGATGCGCCTCGCATGACAGGCGTCTCGTGACTGACAGGCCTCGCGTGACCGCGCGGCAATTGGCGCTGCCGCTGGCCTGGGCCGCGGCCGACCTCGTGCATGAGCCGCTGGTCGAGATGCCGTCCAACGCCCTGGCCCGGCGCTGGCTGGCGGAGCCCGGGCGCTGGCCGCTGGGCCGGCTGGTGCTGTGGGGCGGAGCGGCCACCGGCAAAAGCCATATGCTGGCGGTCTGGGCGGCTTCCCACGGCACCGTGGTCTGGCACGGTGGCGCTCGACCCACCCCGCCCGCGCCGATCGTCGTGGACGATGCGGACCTGGTGGCGGAGGAGAAGCTGTTCCACCTCCTGAACGCGGCGGCCGAGGTCGGCCAATACGTGTTGCTGGCAGCACGCGAGCCGCCTGGGCGTTGGAGCATCGCCTTGCCCGACCTCGCGAGCCGGCTGCGTGCGAGCCTCGCCGTCGCGATCGGGCCGGCCGAGGACGCGCTGCTGGAGGCGCTGTTCGCCCGCCTGCTCGACGAGCGCCAGCTGGTGCTGCCCCCCGCGCTGCGTGCCTGGGTGCTGCGCCGCGCCCCCCGCGACCCTGGCGCGCTGCGGGAACTCGCAGCGAGGCTCGACCGCGCCAGCCTCGCCGATGGGCGGCGGGTGACACGGGCGATGGCAGCAGCCGTGCTCGCTGGCCTCGTACCACCGGATCAGGATCTTGCGGCGAACGACGCGATGCCAGCGGACCAGGATGAAGATTTTGCGGTGAGGGCACGTGCGGGCTCCCCAAATCCCTTGCCGTTCCTGTATTCTCCGCTCGACAGGAGCGACGCATGAACGCCCCCGACCTGCCGATCCACAGCACCGAGCTATCGCCTCCCGGCCCGCCGGTGGCGGCCATCACCGCGGACTCGCCGCAACGCTTCATCAACCGCGAGCTTTCCTGGCTCGCTTTCAACGCGCGCGTGATCGCCGAGGCCTCGAACCGCCGCCACCCGCTGCTGGAGCGGCTGCGCTTCGTTTCGATCTCGGCCTCTAACCTCGACGAGTTCTATTCCGTTCGCGTCGCCGGCCTGGTCGGGCAGGTGAAGGCCGGCATAGCGGCGCTGTCACCCGATGGGCTGACGCCACCGCAGCAGCTCGCGGCGGTCGATGCGCGCATCACGGAGCTGATCGGCCAGCAATTGCATGCCTGGGTGGAGGTGCGCGCGGAGCTGGACGGGGCCGGCATCCGCGTCGTCGATCCGGCGGCGCTCGATGGCGAGGATCGTGCCTGGCTCGATGCCTGGTTCATGGAGCGGGTGTTTCCGGTGCTGACCCCGCTCGCGGTCGATCCCGCACATCCGTTTCCCTTCGTGCCCAATCTCGGGCTGGTTATGGCGCTGCTGCTGGTGCGCGAGGGCGAGCCGGCACCGATGCCCGCCCTGATCCCGATCCCGGCGCAGATCGAGCGCTTCATCCGCCTGCCCGGACGTGATCTGCCCGGACGCGATCGCGACGGCGGCCACGATGGAGGCGAACCGGAGGGCGGCATCCGCTTCGTGCTGCTGGAGCACCTCATTTCGCTCTCGCTGCCGCGCCTGTTTCCCGCCGCGACGGTCGTGGGCGAGGGGCTGTTCCGCCTCATCCGCGACAGCGACGTGGAGTTCGAGGAGGAGGCCGAGGATCTCGTCCGCTCCTACGAGACCGCGCTGAAGCGCCGGCGCCGCGGTGTGGCGATCCATCTCACCCTCGATGCGGCGATGCCGCTCGGCCTGCGCGAGCTGGTGGTCGATGCGCTCGACGCCGCCCCCGGCCAGATCAACGTGACCGAGGGGCTGCTCGGCCTCGTCGATCTGCGGCAGATGATCGTGGACGACCGGCCGG
The DNA here is from genome assembly GCA_021780935.1 of Pseudomonadota bacterium. The sequence goes on along the minus strand of JAJXXT010000086.1, from coordinate 25,294 downwards.
ACCTGCTGTTCGCGCCCTACACGCCGCGCTTCCCGGAGCGGATCCGCGATTTCGGCGGCGATTGCCTGGCGGCGATCCGCGCCAAGGACATCATCGTCCACCATCCGTTCGAGAGCTTCGACGTGGTGGTGCAGTTCCTCCGCCAGGCGGCACGCGATCCGGCGGTGGTGGCGGTGAAGCAGACGCTCTATCGCACCAGCCGCGACAGCCCGATCGTGAAGGCGCTGATCGAGGCGGCGGAGGCGGGCAAGAGCGTCACCGCGATGGTGGAGCTGCGCGCGCGCTTCGACGAGGAGGCGAATATCCGCCTCGCCCGCGAGCTGGAGGCGGCGGGCGTGCAGGTCGTGTTCGGCTTCACCGAGATCAAGACGCATGCGAAACTGTCGCTGGTGGTGCGCCGCGAGGGCGGCACGCTGCGCTCCTACGCGCATTTCGGCACCGGCAATTATCACCCCATCACCGCGCGCATCTATACCGATCTGAGCTTCTTCACCTGCGAGCCGGAGCTGACGCGGGATTCCGCACGGCTGTTCAACTACATGACCGGCTACGCGCAGCCGGAGCGGATGGAGGCGCTGGCCTTCTCGCCGCTGACCACGCGCTCGACGCTGATGGAGCTGATCGACGCCGAGATCGACCTGGCGCGCACGGGGCAGCCGGCGGCGATCTGGATCAAGCTCAACGCGCTGGTGGACGAGGCGCTGATCGACCGCCTCTATGCGGCGTCGCGCGCCGGCGTGAAGGTGGAGGCGGTGATCCGCGGCATGTGCTGCCTGCGGCCCGGCGTGCCGGGGCTTTCCGAGAACATCCGGGTGAAGTCGATCGTCGGCCGTTTCCTGGAGCATGCGCGCATCTGCGTGTTCGGCAATGGTTCGGCGCTGCCGTCGCGCGGGGCGCTGGTGTTCATCTCCTCGGCCGACTGGATGGCGCGCAACATGGAGTGGCGGGTGGAGACGCTGGTGCCGATCCACAACCCCACGGTGCACGCGCAGGTGCTCGACCAGATCATGGTCACCAATCTGCGCGATACCGCGCAGTCATGGGAGCTCGGCGCCGACGGGGTCTGGCGGCGGGTGGCGGCGGGTGGCAAGAAGCGCTTCTCCGCCCATGAGCACTTCATGACCAACCCCTCGCTGTCCGGCCGCGGCTCCGCGCTGCGCGGCCACGCCGTGGCGCCGCAGGCGGCGCGCCGGCCGGATCGCGTGACCGAGGACTGAGGCGCGCTTGCCACTTCCCTCCCGCGGATTGTCACGTTCGGCTGTCGTCGATCTCGGTTCCAACTCCGTGCGCCTCGTCGTGTTCGAGGGGCTGGGGCGCAACCCGATCGCGATCTTCAACGAGAAGGCGGTGCTGCGGCTCGGCAGCGGGGTCAGCACCACCGGCCGGCTGAACGCGGAGGCGGTGGCGCAGGCGCTGACGGTGATGAACCGCTACCGCGCCATCGCCGAGGCGATGGGGGCCGCGCCGTTCGAGGTGCTGGCGACCTCCGCCGTGCGCGACGCGCGTAATGGCCCGGAATTCGTGGCGACGCTGGGCGCGCGGATGCCGGGTGCCGCGATTCGCGTGCTGTCCGGTGAGGAGGAGGCCGCACTTTCCGCCGAAGGCGTGCTGTGTGGCATCCCGAGTGCGGATGGCATTCTCGCCGATATCGGCGGCGGGTCGCTGGAGCTGGTGCGGCTCGATGCCGGGCGTGCCGGTGCCGCGGCAACGTTGCCGCTCGGCGTGATCCGGCTGGCGGAGCGTGCCGAGGGCGACGCGACGAGGGCGCGGGCGCTGGCCGAGGCGGAGCTGGCGAAAATACCCTGGCTGGCGGAGGGCACGGGGCGCGACCTCTATGTGGTGGGCGGCGCCTGGCGCGCGCTGGCGCGCATTCACATCGCCCAGACCCGCTATCCGCTCAACATGGTGCACCACTACACGATCGGGCGGGACGAGGCGCGTGACCTCGCGGGCGTGATCGCGGGTGCCGGGCGGCGGGCGCTCGAGCGCATGGCCGGGGCGCCGCGCCGGCGCATCGACGACCTGCCCTATGCCGCGATCGTGCTGCGCCGGCTGCTGCGGGCGAGTGCGGCGCGGCGGGTGGTGTTCTCCGCTAACGGGCTGCGCGAGGGCTGGTTCATGGCCCAGGTGCCGGAGGCGGTGCGGCGCGAGGATCCGCTGATCTCGGCCGGGCGCGACTATGCTGAGCGGCTGGGGCGCGACGCGGCGTTGCCGCCGGCGCTGGCGGCCTGGACGGCGCCGCTGTTCGCCGGTGAGACGGCGGAGCAACTGCGCTTGCGCACCGTCGCCTGCTGGATGAGCGATATCGGCAGCCACGACCACCCGGAATACCGCGCCGAGCAGGCCTATCTGCGCATCCTGCGCCAGCCGGGCATCGCGCTCGATCACCACGCGCGCGCCTTCCTCGCGACCACGCTGGCGCTGCGCTATGAGGCCGAGCCCGAGGCGCCCTTCCTCGCCGCGGCGCGCGGGCTGCTGAGCCCCGAGGCGCTGCGACGCGCGACAATTTTGGGCGTGGCGCTGCGGCTCGCCTATACGCTCTCGGCCGGCACGACGGCGCTGCTGGCCGGCACGGCGTTGGAAGTGGGGCCGACGCTGACGCTGCGGCTTGCCGAGGGCAGCGGCGTGTTCGCCGGCGAGAGCGTCACGCGCCGGCTCGGCCGGCTGGCCGAGGCGCTGGGGCTCGACGCCACCACCGAGCTTGCCGCCTGAGGCATGTCGGCTGCCGGCGGTGGCTGACGTTGCCCGCTTGCCGATGCTAGGCTTTCGCGACCAACGGAGGCTGGCATGGGCAAGAAGCACCGCAAAGGGTCCAAGGACGCAGCGGCCGCGCCGAAGGATGGCGAGCTGGTCGACCGCGTGGCCGAGACGGCGCAGCTCGAACAGTACTGGGAGCTGGGAAGGCGCTCGCGCCTGACGAAACCGGTGGAGAATTACAGCTACGTCGAGGAACTCGCGAAGCTGCAATTCGAGCTGCTGAAGTTTCAGGAATGGGTGCGACGCAAGGGGCTGCGGGTCTGCGTGCTGTTCGAGGGGCGTGACGCCGCGGGCAAGGGCGGCGTCATCAACCGCATCATGCAGAGCCTCAACCCGCGCTATTGCCGGGTGGCGGCCCTCGGCACGCCGACCGAGCGCGAGCGTGGCGAATGGTATTTCCAGCGCTATGCCGCACATCTGCCGGCAGCGGGGGAAATCGTGCTGTTCGATCGTTCCTGGTATAACCGCGCCGGCGTCGAGCACGTCATGGGGTTCTGCACGCGGGAGGAATACGAGGAGTTTCTCCGCGCCTGTCCGCATTTCGAGGAGATGCTGATCCGCTCCGGCATGGTGCTGGTGAAATACTGGTTCTCGGTGAGTGACGAGGAGCAGGAGAAGCGGTTTCAGGCGCGGATGCGCAACCCGATCAAGCGCTGGAAGCTATCGGCGATGGACCTGGAGGCACGGCGGCGCTGGGTGGATTATTCCCGTGCCAAGGACGCGATGTTCGCGGCGACGGATACCAAGGCGAGCCCGTGGAACGTGGTGGATGCCGATGACAAGAAACGCGCGCGGCTCAACTGCATCGCGCATCTGCTGAGCCAGGTCGCGTATCACGACATGGTGCCGGTGGAGATGGACCTGCCGCCGCGGCAGGCCGAGCATGGCTACACAAGGCCGAAATTCAGCAAACAGAAATTCGTCCCGTCGATCTATTGACCAGCGCAAGCGGCGGATGGCGCCGGCGGCACGGTTGCGCCACGGTCGCCGTATGGCAGGCATGGCACGGATAGCGCTGGGCGGGGATTGGTCGGGAATCGGCGAGACGCTGGACGCGCATGGCTGCGCGCCTGTCGCGAACGTGCTGAGTGCCGCAGCCTGCGCCGAGGTCGCGGCGCTCTACGGGTGCCAGGCTTTGTTCCGCAGTCGTGTCGTGATGGCGCGGCACGGGTTCGGCAGTGGCGAGTATCAGTATTTCGCCGACCCGCTGCCCGGCTGGCTCGTCGCCATGCGTGCAGCGCTCTATGCGCGTCTGCTGCCGGTGGCCGATCGCTGGCGGCAGGCGCTGGGTGGCGAGGCGCTGCCGGCCGAGCATGCGCGCTTCCTCGCGCGCTGTCATGCCGCCGGGCAGACGCGGCCGACACCTTTGCTGCTGCGCTACGGCACCGGCGACTGGAACGCGCTGCATCAGGACATCTATGGCGCGCAGGTGTTTCCGCTCCAGGCGACGATCCTGCTGAGCCGGCCCGGTGAGGATTTTTCCGGTGGCGCGTTCGTGCTGACCGAGCAGCGGCCGCGTATGCAGTCCCGCGCCGAGGTGGTGGCGCTGGGCCAGGGCGATGCGGTGGTGTTCGCGACCCGCGAGCGGCCGGTGCGGGGCGCGCGCGGGATATACCGGGTGGCGATGCGCCACGGGGTGAGCCGTGTCGGCTCTGGCACGCGGATGACGCTCGGCATCATCCTGCACGACGCGTCGTGATCAGGACGGCCCGATCAGAGTGGGATCGTCCTGATCTGCTTGCCGGCGACGCCGAGGGCAAGCCGGCCGTCGCGCAGGGCGAGGGCCTGTTCGCCGAACACGCCATGCCGCCAGCCATGCAGCGCCGGCACATCGGTCTCGCCCACGGCGATGCGGTCGAGGTCGTCGGAGGAGGCGAGGAGGCGGGGTGCCACGTCATGCGCCTCGCAGCTTGCGGTGAGCAGCACCTTGAGCAGTGCGACGAGGGCCGGCGAGGGGCGCGGGCCATGTTTGTCGGCGGGCGGCACGGGCAGCGCGCTTTCCGGCAGCGCCCGTGCCTGCTCCATCGCGGCGAGCAGCGAGGCGCCCTGCTTGCCATCCGCGAAACCCTTGGAAATGCCCCGCACGCGCCCGAGCCCCGCGGCGTCGATGGGCGCGGTGGCCGCCAGCTCCAGCAGCGACTCATCCTTCAGCATCCGCCCGCGCGGGATGTTGGCGCGCTGCGCCTCGCGCTCGCGCCAGGCGGCGATGGCGCGCAGCATGCCCAGCAGGCGCCGGTTGGAGCTGCGCGCGCGCAGCCGCTCCCACATGCGCTCGGGGTCGGCGCGGTAGGTCGCGGGGTCGGTGAGGGTTGCCATTTCCTCGGCGACCCATTCGAGCCGCCCGTCACGCGCCAGCCGCGCCATCAGCTTCTCGTAGACCAGGCGCAGATGCGTCACGTCGGCCGCGGCATAGGCGATCTGCGCCGGCGAGAGCGGGCGGGCCGACCAGTCGCTGAAGCGGTGGGATTTGTCGATCTGCCCGCCGGTGAGCGAGCCGACGAGCGTGTCATAGCCGACCTGGTCGCCGAACCCGGCCACCATCGCGGCGACCTGGGTATCGACCAGCGGCGTTGGCACGGCGCCGAATTTCAGCACGAAGATCTCGATGTCCTGGCGCGCGGCGTGGAACACCTTGGTCACGTTCGGATCGGCGAGCAGCACGCCGAGCGGCGCCAGGTCGAGCCCCGGCGCCAGGGTATCCACCACCGCCGTGTCGTTCGCGCCGCCGAGTTGCACGACGCACAGCTCCGGCCAGTAGGTGCGCTCGCGCATGAACTCGGTGTCCACGGTCACCATGGGCTCGTGGGCGAGGCGTTCGCAGAGGGCGGCGAGGCTCGGTGTGTCGGTGATGAGGACGGGTGGCGCGAAGGCGGCGCGGTCTTGCCTGGGCATGGCTTCTCCCTACACCGGGTTCCGTTGGCTTGACACCCTGTGGCGTGGCGGCTTGTTTGCGGCCGATTTCATCCCGGAACCCGCCATGCACGAGTATCGCACCCATACCTGCGCCGCGCTGCGCGCGTCGGACGCCGGCAAGCCGGCCCGGCTCTCCGGCTGGGTACACGCCAGGCGCGACCATGGCGGGCTGCTGTTCATCGACCTGCGCGACCATTACGGCATCACGCAATGCGTGTTCGCCGCCGGCACGCCCGCTTTCGCCGCCGCCGAGCAGGTGCGGGTGGAGAGCGTGGTGACGGTGACCGGCACCGTGGTCGGGCGCGCCGAGGGCACGGTGAACCCGAAGCTGCCGACCGGCGAGGTGGAGCTGCGCGCGGAATCGCTCGCGGTGCAGTCGGCCGCCGAGGTGCTGCCGATGCAGGTGGCGGGCGAGGAGCGTTTCCCCGACGAGATCCGGCTCAAATACCGGTTCATCGATCTCCGGCGTGAGCGCGTGCACCGCAACATCATGCTGCGCGCGCAGGTGATCGCCTCGATCCGCCGGCGGATGATCGAGCAGGGGTTCACCGAGTTCCAGACACCGATCCTGACCGCGTCCTCGCCGGAGGGCGCGCGCGACTTTCTGGTGCCGGCACGGATGCACCCCGGCAAGTTCTACGCCCTGCCGCAGGCGCCGCAGCAGTTCAAGCAGCTGGCGATGGTCGCCGGCTTCGACCGCTATTTCCAGATCGCGCCGTGCTTTCGCGACGAGGCAAGCCGGGCCGACCGGTCGCCCGGCGAGTTCTATCAGCTCGATTTTGAAATGAGTTTCGTGACGCAGGAAGACGTGTTCGAGACGATCGAGCCGGTGATCGCAGGCGTGTTCGAGGAGTTCGCCCATGGCCGCGCGGTGACGCAGGGCCGCTTTCCGCGCATCCCCTACGCCGAAGCCCTGCTGACCTATGGTTCCGACAAGCCGGATTTGCGCAACCCGCTGCGGATTGCGGATGTGACCGAGCATTTTGCCGATTCGGGCTTCGGCCTGTTCGCGAAGATCGCCGCCGCCGGCGGCATCGTGCGCGCCATTCCCGCACCGGGAGCGGCGGCCAATCCCCGAAGCTTCTTCGATAAGCTCAACGAGTGGGCGCGCGAGGAAGGGGCCGGCGGGCTCGGCTATATCCAGTTCGAGGCAGAAGGACCGAAGGGGCCGATCGCGCGCAACCTCGAGGCCGGGCGGGCCGAGGCGATTCGCGTCGCCTGCGGGCTGGCGGCTGGCGATGCGGTGTTCTTCGCCGCCGGCAAGCCAGAGGAGACGGCGAAGTTCGCGGGCAAGGTTCGTACGCGCCTCGCTGAGGAGCTGGGCCTGATCGAGCCCGATGCGTTCCGCTTCTGCTGGATCACCGATTTCCCGATGTATGAGATCAACGAGGAAACCGGCAAGGTCGATTTCAGCCACAACCCGTTTTCCATGCCGCAGGGCGGACTGGAGGCGCTGGAGACGCAGGACCCGCTGACCATCAAGGCGTTTCAGTACGATATCGTCTGTAACGGTATCGAATTGTCATCGGGCGCCATCCGCAACCATCGCCCGGACATCATGATCAAGGCGTTCGAGATCGCGGGTTATACCGCCGCCGACGTGGAGGCACGGTTCGGCGGCATGCTGAACGCCTTCCGCTATGGCGCGCCGCCGCATGGTGGCTCGGCGCCGGGGATCGACCGTATCGTCATGCTGCTGGCCGACGAGCCGAATATCCGCGAGGTGATTCTGTTCCCGCTCAACCAGCAGGGCGAGGACCTGATGATGGGTGCGCCCGCGGAGGTGCCGCCGGCGCGGCTCAGGGAGCTGTCGCTGAAGCTGGATCTGCCACCGAAGAAGCCGTCTGGATCCCAGACCTGACGGCTCCGGCGGGGCGGCCGTCGGGCGTGGAGCGGAGCCCCGCGAGAAGCTGCCGCGTCGCCTGGATTTGCCGGTCCAGGCCGTAGCGGCCAACCCACTCCCGCCAAGGCGACCCCGGCTGGGCGGCGCGGATCAGTGCCACCGCCTCATCGATGCTGGCGAACAGCGCCTGCGGCGGCCACAGCCGGTCGGCGCCGGGGAAGTCATGGACCACGGGGGCGAGGCCGCATGCCATGCCCTCGGCGATGTTGAGGCCGAAGCTCTCGTACATCGAGGTCGAGAGGATGACGTCCTTGTCCGCGAGGAAGCCAGGCATGTCCGCGACCTGGCCGTGCAGATGCAGGGTACCGGCGAGGCCCAGCGTGGCGGCGAGGTGCAGGACGTAGCGGCGCGTGCGCAGGTCGGTGAACGGGCCGGCGACGTGGAACTCGTGCGTGCCGCGCAGCCGGGCCGCGATCTGCAGCAGCAGCATCGGGTTTTTTTTCGGCTCGATATGGCCGACCCATGCGACCCGGCCGACCCGGCGCGGCTCGGCCCGCGACGGGGCGGGGTGGAAGCGTTCGAGATCGACGCCGTTGGGAATGACGATGGGTGAGACGCCGGGAACGCGCCCGCGGATCAGTTCCGCGATGTCCTCGCCAACGGTGACGAGCCGATCGACGCGCGACCAGTCCACGCGCGCCGGGTAGTCGGTGTTCAGCGCCTCGACCGAATGCAGGCGCAGGATGGTGGGGCGGCCGCCAGCGAGCCCCTCGCGGGTCGCCCAGACCGCATGGTCCCAGCACCATTCCAGCCACAGAACGTCGCACCAGGCGATGGCGGCGGCGAGTTTCGCACCGGGCGGCAGGGAGACGAAGCGCACCTCCCAGTCGCGTTGCAGCGCCGGGATCAGGGGGGCGAGGAAACTATCCGCCCGTCCCTTGATCCGGTCCGCGAGGAGAAGGCGCCGCATCCGCCCAGCATGGCGGCGGCGGGTTAGCGGGCGGTTACCATGCGGCGGCGGCCCGGCGCGCGATTATTCGTCGTAGGCGACCAGCGTCTCAAACGGCACGTCGAGCTTGCGACGGCCGTGGAGGAAGGTGAGCTCGATCAGCCCCGCCGCCCCCGGCACGACGGCCCCGACCCGGCGGAGCAAGGCGATGCCCGCCGCCATGGTGCCGCCGGTGGCCAGCAGGTCGTCCACGATCACCACGCGCTGGCCCGGCTGGATCGCGTCCTCCTGGATCTCGATGCGGTCGGAGCCGTATTCCAGCGCGTAGTCGAGCCCGATGGTGACGCCGGGCAGCTTGGCGCGCTTGCGCAGCATGATGAAGCCGCAGCCGAGCTTGAGCGCGAGTGGCGCCGAGATGAGGAAGCCGCGCGACTCGATGCCGGCGATGAGGTCCGGCTGCCAGGCGGCGACGACGCGGGCCATGCGGCCCATCGCCACCTGCCAGGCATCGGCGTCCCGCAGCAGGGTGGAGATGTCGTAGAAGAGGATACCCGGCTTGGGGAAGTCCGGGATGCCGCGGATGTGGTCCTTGAGGTCCATGCTGCGCTCGCGAAATGCGGTGATTGGTCTAGCTTCCCCGGTGGGGAGGCGGCAAGCACTCTCGACCTTCATCGGTTTGTCATATAAATGTCACACGTTCGAAACCGGCGCTCACTACGCCCCAACTCTCCATCCCAACAGCGAGGGAATTCCTGGGAATGAAACGCAGAACCCTTCTTGCCGGCGCCGCTGCGGCGCCGGTCGCCGCCGCACCCGTCGTCAAGGTGCTGGCCGCCGAGCCGGTGAAGATCACCTGGTGGCATTCGATGTCGGGTGCCCTGGGTGACCAGGTCAACCGCATCACCAAGCAGTTCAACGCGGCACACAAAGATGTGGTCCTCACCTCCGTGTTCAAGGGCAGCTATCCCGACACGCTGAACGCCTCGATCGCCGCGTGGCGCGCCGGCAAGGCGCCGAACGTGGCGCAGGTGTTTGATGTCGGCACCGGCACGATGCTGTCGGCAGGCCCCGCGGTGAAGCAGATCTGGCAGCTCGCCAAGGAGACCGGGGCGGACATCAAGCCCGCGACCTATATCCCCGCGGTGCGCGGCTACTATTCGCTGCCCGACGGGCGGCTCGCCTCGATGCCGTTCAACTCGTCGACGGCGGTGATGTGGTACAACGTCGACGCCTTCAAGATGGCCGGGCTCGATCCGACGAAACCGCCGAAGACCTGGGCGGACGTGATGGCGACGGCGAAGGTTCTGAAGGCGAAATGGGCCGACCCGATGAACGCCAAGGGTGGGCCCACGCGCTATGCGCTGACCACCTCCTGGCTCACCTGGATTCAGTTCGAGGAATTCAGTGCCATCCACAACATCCCGTTCGCCAGCGAGGATGACGGGTTCAACGGGCTGGGCGCCGTGCTGCAATGCAACTCGCCGGCGCATGTGGCGCAGCTTCAGCGTTTCATGGACATGGAGAAGGAAGGCACGTTCAAGTATGGCGGCCGCGATTCGGCGCCGGACCCGATGTTCTATTCCGAGGTGGCGGCGATCGGCTTCGGCTCCTCCGCCGGGCGCGGTGACATCGTGCGCAACGCCAAGTTCGCCTTCGCGGAGGCGCTGATGCCCTGGGACCCGACCGTGTCGAAGACGCCGCACAACACCTTCATCGGCGGCGCGAGCCTTTGGGCGATGACCGCGCCGCACCGGACGCTGGCGGAGTATAAGGCGGTGGCCGCGTTCTTCCAGTTCCTGGCGCTGCCGGACCAGGACGCGATGTGGGCGCAGAACAGCGGTTATGTGCCGGTGACGCTGGCCGGTGACGCGCTGTCGCGCAAACAGGGCTACTACGCAAAGAACCCCGGCACGGATGTGCCGATCCAGTCGCTGCTGCGCAGCCCCGTGACGCCCTATACGCGCGGCATGCGGCTCGGGCGACTGCCGGAGATCCGCAACATCCTCTACGAGGAATGCGAGCAGGCCTTCGCCGGCAAGAAGACGGCGAAGCAGGCGCTCGACGAAACCGTCTCGCGCGGGAACGTCGTTCTGCGCGCGTTCCAGAAGTCGGTCGGCGGCTGACGCTCGGCGGGCCGGGGGCGACCCCGGCCCGTGCCTTCCGGCGCACCGCTGCATCCTGTTCCATGGAACGACGCACGATCTTCGCGGGGTGGAAGCTGCCGCTGCTGCTCGTTGCCCCGCAGCTCGTCCTCACCTTCGTGTTCTTCTACTGGCCGGCGCTGGTCGCCGCCTATGAGAGCCTGACGCGCACCGACGCGTTTGGCGTGCACGTGCTTTTTGTGGGGCTGGCCAATTTCCACGACCTGTTCGCGGACCCGCGCTATCGGGCGGCGATTCTGCGCACGGTGGAGTTCTGCGCGGCGGTGACGGCGATATCGCTCGGGCTCGGCATGGTTCTGGCCGTCGCCGCTGATCGGGAGTTGCGCGGGCGCGACCTCTACCGGGTGCTGATGATCTGGCCCTATGCGGTCGCCCCGGCGGTCTCGGCGGTGTTGTGGATCCTCTTGCTCAATCCGCAGATCGGCTTCATCGGGCGCATGCTTGCCCGCTACGGGATCAACTGGGACTACGCGCTCAACGGCGGCCAGGCGATGCTCATGGTCATTCTCGCCAGTGCCTGGAAGCAGGTAAGCTATAATTTCATCTTCGTTCTGGCGGGGCTGCAATCGATCCCCAAGGCGGTGATCGAGGCGGCGCGGATGGATGGCGCGCGCGGCTGGTTTCGGTTCCGCACCGTGGTGCTGCCGCTGCTGTCGCCGACACTGTTCTTCCTCATCGTCGTCGATCTCGTCTATGCCGCGTTCGACACGTTCGGCACGATCTGGGCGATGACGCAGGGCGGGCCGGCGAGCGCCACCGAAACACTGGTGGTCAAGGTCTATAACGACGGCGTGGTCAATCTCGACCTCGGCTCGTCCTCGGCGCAGTCGGTGGTGCTGATGGTGGGGGTGGTGGCGCTGACGGCGCTGCAATTCCGCTTCCTCGGCCGTCGCAGCGGGACATGAGGGGCTGCCGGTGAAGCGCTCGCAGAACCTCCTCGCGCACACCGTGCTGATTCTCGGCGCGCTGCTGTTCGCGCTGCCGATCTGGCTTGCTTTCTGTGCATCCACACTCGATCCCGCCGCGATCGACCGCGGCGAGCTGTCGCTCATTCCGCGGTTCGATCATCTCGGCAGCTTCTGGGACGTGCTGGTGCATGGCGGGCCGGGTGTGCCGCCGGTATGGCGGATGCTGCTGATCTCCTTCGGCATGGCGCTGGCGATCGCCATCGGCAAGATCGTGATCTCGGTGCTGTCCGCGTTTGCCGTCGTGTTTTTTCGCTTTCCGCTGCGTCGTGCGGCATTCTGGGCGATCTTCGTGACGCTGATGCTGCCGGTGGAGGTGCGCATCATCCCGACCTATGCGGTGATGGGCGATCTGCACATGATCGACACGTTCCCCGGGCTTGCGGTGCCGCTGATCGCGAGTGCGACGGCGACACTGCTGTTCCGCCAGACCTTCTCGGCGATCCCCGACGAGCTGGTGGAGGCGGCGCGCATGGACGGCGCCGGCCCGTTGCGATTTCTCAAGGATATCCTGCTGCCGGTTTCGGCCGCCAACCTCGCGGCGCTGTTCGTCATCCTCTTCGTCTATGGCTGGAATCAGTATCTCTGGCCGCTGGTGGTGGCGACCAGCCCCAGCCTCGACACGATCGTGATCGGCATCGTCAAGATGATCGGCATCGACACCTCGACGGAATGGAACAAGGTAATGGCGACCGCCGTGCTGGCGCTGATTCCGCCGGTGGTGGTGGTGGTCTCCATGCAACGCTGGTTCGTGCGCGGTCTCACCGAAGGGGAGAAGTGATGGCGACCCTGGTGATCGAGAATCTGCGCAAGAGCTTCGGCCCGGTCGAGGTGCTGCACGGTATCGACCTGGCGCTCGACTCTGGCGAGATGCTGGTCATCGTCGGCGCCTCGGGCTGCGGCAAATCGACGCTGCTGCGTCTCGTGGCGGGACTTGAGGAACTGACCTCCGGGCGCATCGTGCTCGATGGGCGCGATGTGGCGCGGCTCGACCCCTCGGCGCGCGACATCGCGATGGTGTTCCAGAACTACGCGCTCTATCCGCACATGAGCGTGTTCGACAACATGGCCTATGGGCTGCGCATCCGCGGGCTGCCGAAGCCCGAGATCGAGCGCCGTGTGCGGGAATCCGCAGCACTTCTGGGGCTCGAGAACCTGCTCGCGCGCAAGCCACGCCAGCTCTCGGGCGGGCAGCGGCAGCGCGTCGCCATGGGACGAGCGATCGTGCGCGAGCCGAAGCTGTTTCTGTTCGACGAGCCGCTGTCCAACCTCGATGCCAAGCTGCGCGTCTCGATGCGCGCCGAGATCCGCCGGTTGCAGCGACGGCTCGGCGTCACCAGCCTCTACGTGACGCACGACCAGGTAGAGGCGATGACGCTCGGCGACCGGCTGCTGGTGCTGCATCTCGGCGTTCCGGTGCAGCTCGCGACCCCGATGGAGGTATTCGACCGGCCGGCCAACACCTATGTCGCGGGCTTCATCGGCACGCCGGCGATGAACCTGCTCGATGCCACGCTCACCGCCGACGGCACCGCCGCACGGCTCGCCGGCGGGACGCTGCTGCCCTTCGCCGATGGCCGGCGCGAGGGCGTGGAGGGGCGCAAGCTCACCGTGGGTATCCGCCCGGAGCATGTGCGGCTGGAGCCGGGTGGCACGCCAATCGTGATCGATCTCGTCGAGCCGCTGGGCTCCGAGACGGTGCTGCTCGGCCGGATGCCGGACGAGACGCTGCTGTCGGTGAAGGTGACGGGCGCCTGGACGGGCGGCGAGCGGACCGAAATCGCCATCCCGGCCGCGAGCCTGCATGTTTTCGACGGCGAGAGTGGCTTGCGGCTCGACGCCGCGCGCTGACCGCTGCGTCTCTGACACCGCGTCTCTGGCACTGGGGACTACGACGCAGCTTTGCGAGAAGCTGGGCGGCTTTGCGGGAAATGGTCGGAGTGAGAGGATTCGAACCTCCGGCCCCTGCGTCCCGAACACAGTGCTCTACCAGGCTGAGCTACACTCCGGCCGCGGCGCGTATAGCCGCGCCTGTCTCTCGCGTCAAAGCGCCCGGCGGCGCGGTACGGGTGCACCCGAACACGGAAGGGAAGCGCCGCGGCGGGCGGGCCGGTCAGAACCGTGCCGAGGCGCTGCCGGGGACCGCCGCCAGCTCCCGCAGCCGCGCGAGCGTCGCCGGGACGCCCGTCACCACCTCGTAGAGTTGCCGTGCGTCGGAGCCCGCGAAACCCTGCGTCACCACCGCGTCGAGCAGCGCCGTGAGCGGCCCGGCGGCACCCGCGATATCGGTGATCAGGATCGGCTTGTCGTGCAATCGAAGCTGGCGCCAGGTGATGATCTCGAACGTCTCGTCGAGCGTGCCGAGCCCGCCGGAGAAACAGACGAAGGCGTCCGCCATGTCGAACATGCGCCGCTTGCGGGTATGCATGCCGTCGGTGACGATCAGCTCGGTCACCGCCTCGTTGGCGACTTCCGCGCGCATCAGGAACTCGGGGATGACGCCGACGACGCTGCCACCGGCAGCGGTTGCCGCCGCCGCCACCGCGCCCATCAGCCCGATACGCCCGCCGCCATAGACCAGGCGCATGCCAGCCGCGGCGAGGCCGGTGCCAAGCGCCGTTGCCGCCGCGAGATGGGCCGGATCATCACCGGAACGGGAGCCGCAGAAGACGGCGACGGAATGCACGTGGGACATGGGTTGGTTGTGGCCGTGGCGCTGGCGCCGGGCAAGGGGTGTGGCTGGCTCCGCCCGGTCAGGAATCGCCCCGGCCGTGCCTGGCCAGCCAGTCGTGGAGCGAGGGCCGCACGCGCCCGTCGCGCCCACGCATGGGCTCGGCGGCGCAGAGCGCGTTCAGCACCGCCTCCTGCGTCGCCTCGGCCGCGGCGCGGAACAGCCTGTCGATGCGCGTGTCGTTGAGGCGCGTGATCGTGACGGTATCGGCGCCTTCGTCATGACCGATGCGGTTGGCGGTGGTGAAGCCGATGGCGATGTCGCCGCTGCCATGGCCCCAGAACGCGCCCAGCCGCGCGAGGCCGGCGCCGCAGCGGCGGCAGACGCGCTCGAGCTGGCGCTGGTCGAGCGGGACGTCGGTCGCCAGCACCATCATGATGGAGCCGCGTTCCGGCGCCGGCAGTGCGTCGTCGGGTTTCGGGCGGCGTCCGTCGGGCAGCATGAGATCGCCCGCGCGGCCGAAATTCGCCTGCACCAGCACCCCGAGATGTCGCTCGCCCGCCAGGTCGAACCGGCGCGAGGCGGTGCCGATGCCACCTTTGAAACCGAAGCAGGTCATGCCGGTGCCGCCGCCGACATTGCCCTCCGCCACCGGGCCCGGTGAAGCGGCCTCGATCGCCTCGATCGCGTGCGCCTGCGTGACGGCGAGCGCCTGGATGTCGTTGATCGGACCGTCATGGCACTCGCCGACGACGGGGTTGGCGGTGCTCGTGGTGCGGCCGATATCGGGGTTGGCGGCAATCGCGTGGCGCACCAGCCCCTCCATGCAGGCGTGAACCGAGAGCGTGTTGGTGAGCAGGATCGGCGTCTCCAGCAGGCCGAGCTCCTGCAACTGCACGAGTCCGACGGTTTTGCCGAAGCCGTTGATCACGTCGCAGGCGGCGACCGGTTTGTCGCGGAACACGTTGCCGCCATGCGGAAGGATGGCGGTGACGCCGGTGGCGAGGCCGTCGCCGAGCAGGGTGCGGTGGCCGACCAGCACGCCTGGCACGTCGGTGATGGCGTTATGGGCGCCGGGCTTGAGGGTGCCGCAGACCAGCCCGTGGTCGCGGGCGCGTGGGCGTGAGGGTTTGGGCATGCAGGCTCTCCATGGGCTACACCGACCGTGCCGCCGCGCCATGGGGTTCGGCAAGCCCCGCCTGACGAAGCACCGGCACCGGGGAGGCGGGTGATTCCACCGCCGGTGCCGTTGCTCTACAGTGTTGTTCGTGTCCGATCTGAATCCGGGGGGCGGGCCGCGCCACATGGCACCGCGATCGAGGTCACGGGTGGTGGCACCCTTGGCGCTGGGCGCCCTGGGGGTGGTCGTCCTCGGGGTCGCGCTGTTGCTCGGCACACGCCCCTCGGTGCGGCCCGTAAAGCCGGCGGCGCCAGCCGCGACCGCGTCGAGCCGAACGACATCGGCGGCCATGCCCGCGGTGCAACCGGCGCCAGGCCCGCCACTGGTGACGTCACGCTCACTGCCCCCCGCGTCCGCGCCAGCCACGGCCACGGCGGCGATGAAACCGGCTCCGCGCCCGCCCAGCTTCGACGTCGTTCGGGTCGAACCCAACGGTAACGCCGTCATCGCCGGTCGAGCCGCGCCCGGCGCGCGGGTGACGGTGGCGGCGAATGGCCGGAAGCTGGGCAGCGCCAGGGCGAATTCCGCCGGCCAGTTTGTGATCCTGCCGGACCGCAACCTGGCGCCGGGCACGCAGAAACTGACCTTGTCCGCGCGCGGCCCTGCCGGCGCGGTCACGACGAGCAAGGTGCCGGTGGTGGTGGCGATCGCGCCGCCGTCCGCCGCCGCGCGCCGCCCGGGGCCAGGTCCGCTCGCCGTGCTGACGCCGCCGGGGGGACCGACGAAGGTGCTGCAGGCACCGGGCGCGCCGCCGGCCGGGCCGGGAGCGAGGATCGCGTTGTCCTCGGTGCATTATGGTAACTCGGGTGAGCTGCGTCTGGCTGGTACCGCGCCGCCCGGCAGGACGGTGCGGGTCTATGTCGACAACGCCCCGGTGGGCGATGTGACAGCGGGTGCGGATGGTCGCTGGACGCTCACGCCCACGGCGCCGGTGGCACCGGGCGCGCATCGGCTGCGGCTCGATCAGCTCGATGCGGGCGGGCACGTGACGGCGCGGGTGGAGCTGCCGTTCGAGCGCGCGGAGCCTCCAGCCCACGGCCTCGCCGCCGGGCAGGTGGTGGTGCAGCCGGGTGATAATCTATGGGAAATCGCCCGCGCCACGTATGGCCACGGCATTCGCTACACGGTCATCTATGCCGCGAACCGCGCCCAGATCCGCAACCCGAACCTGATCTATCCCGGCCAGATGTTCACTCTGCCAAACAGCCAGGGCTCACGATGAGCGGGCATGAACGGCGATGAGCCTGATCGCCTCAATGCTTGCGTCGCAGCGTCGCAGGCCATAAGCGCGGCCCATGTCGATCCTCCAATCCACCCGCCTGGTCCTCGCGCCGCCGCATCGCGCCGGCTTTCCGTTCCTAGGGGCCGGGCTCGTGGTCATGCTGCTGGGGCTGTTGCTGTGGCAGCCGCTGGCCTGGCTCGGCGCGCTGTTCGTGGTGTTCTGCCTCTACTTCTTCCGTGACCCCGAGCGGGTGGCACCGGCGCGCGCCAGCGTGATTCTGGCGCCGGCGGATGGGCGCATCGTGGTGCTGGACCAGGCACCGCCGCCGGCCGAACTCGACCTCGGCAGCCGGCCGCGCTGGCGGGTCGGGATTTTTCTCTCCGTGCTCGACGTGCACATCAACCGCGTGCCGGCGTCGGGCACGATCACGCGCATTGCCTACCGGCACGGGAAGTTCCTCGACGCCAGCCTCGACAAGGCCTCCGAGGATAACGAGCGCAACGCGCTGGCGATCCGCCTGCCGACCGGCGCCGAGATCGCGGTGGTGCAGATCGCGGGGCTGATCGCCCGGCGCATCGTCTGCGAGGTGGCGGAGGGTGATGCTGTGGCGGCCGGCTCGCGCTTCGGGCTGATCCGGTTCGGCAGCCGCACGGACCTCTATCTGCCCGACGGCGTGGAGCCGCTGGTGGCGATCGGTCAGCGCATGGTGGGCGGCGAGACCGTCATCGCTGAGCCCGGTCGGATGGCTCCGGCGCAGTGAGCAGCCCGCAGCCACTGTCGCCGACGCCGATCCACCGGCTGCGCCGGCGCCTTCGCCCACGCCAGCGACCGCGCTTCCGCGGCCTGTCGTTCAACCGCATGGTGCCGAACCTGCTGACCATGCTGGGGCTTTGCTCGGGCCTGACCGGCATGCGCTTCGCGCTGGAGGGGCGGTTCGCGGCATCGGTGATCGCGATCGCCGTTGCCGGCGCGATCGACGGGCTCGATGGGCGGATCGCGCGGCTGCTCAAGGCGACGTCGCGTTTCGGGGCCGAGTTCGACAGCCTGACGGATTTTCTTTGTTTCGGCGTCGCGCCGGGCTTCGTGCTCTACCTGTGGTCGCTGGATGGCGCGCGCGGCTGGGGTTTTCTGCCCTGCCTGATGTTCGCCGTGTGCATGGCGTTACGGCTCGCGCGGTTCAACGCGAGCCTTTACGCCGAGCGGCCGCATCCGGCCTACACCTACAATTTCTTCACCGGCGTACCGGCGCCGGCGGGGGCGGGGCTGGCGTTGTTTCCGCTCTTTCTTGGTCTTGAGGCGCAGGCCAATGGAGTAGGCTGGCTGCTCGACATCGCGCGCAGCCCCTGGCTTTGCGCGGTGGTTCTGGTCGGCACCGCGGTGCTGCTGGTCTCCACGCTGCCGGTCTGGAACTTCAAAAACTTCAAGGTGCCAGCGGATTTGGCGCTGCCACTGTTGCTCGGCACCGGATTGGCCGCGGCGTTGCTGGTGACGGAGCCCTGGGCCGTGCTGGCGGGCATGGGCGTCGCCTATCTTGCGATGCTGCCGTTCTCCGTGCGCAGCTTTCGCCGGCTGCGCGAGGCGGCGGAGACCACGAACGCGCCCGAGGCGTGATCGTGGCCGGTGTCCTCAGTGGCCGGTGTCCTCAGCGGCGCCGCGTGGTGACGACCACGCCGTCCTTTTCCAGCGCCGCGATCGCCTCCGCGTCGAATCCGTGTGCCGCGAGCACCTCATGGCTGTCGGCGGCGAAGCGCGGCGGTTTGCGCCGGACGCCCCCCGGCGTGCGCGACAGCTTGATCGGCGTGCCGAGCCCGCGATAGCCGTCGAGCTCGGCTGCCATCGCGCGCGCCTCGGTGTGCGGGGCGGCGAGCGCCTCGTCCACCGCCTGCACCGGGCCGACCGGCAGGCCCATGCGCAGCAGCCGCAGCGACAGCTCGTGCCCGTCGGCATCCGCCAGGGGTGCCGCGAGTGCCTCGATCAGCGCCTGGCGGTTCTCCAGTCGTTTCGCATTCGTCGCGAAGCGCGGATCGGCG
The DNA here is from genome assembly GCA_021780935.1 of Pseudomonadota bacterium. The sequence continues at coordinate 6,602 of JAJXXT010000086.1, read as the reverse complement.
CCGAGGCCGCCGATACCCAGCGCCTCGCACAGTTTGCGGAACTGGCCGTTATTGCCCGCGGCGATGAAGATCTCACAGGTCCGGGTCTGGTATTTTTCGTACGGCGCGAGGTTGGGGTGGGGATTGCCGGTGGCGCGTGGCCGCTTGCCGTTGAGGAAGTAATTGGCCGCCTGCGGATGCAGCAGCGCCATGCCGCAGTCGTGCAGCGTCATGTCGAGATACTGCCCGCGCCCCGAACGCTCGCGCTCGTGCAGCGCCATCAGGATGCCGATCGTGGAATAGAGCCCGGTGGCGAGGTCCACCACCGGCGTGCCCATCCGCGTGGAGCCGAGCGAGGCATCGCCGTTGATGCTCATCAGCCCCGTCATCGCCTGAAGAATCGCATCGTAGCCGGGTAGGCCGCCAAGCGGGCCATGGCCGCCGAAGCCCGAGACACGGCAATGGATCAGGCGCGGAAAGCGCGGAGCGAGATCCTGCTCGTAGCCCAGCCCCCATTTCTCCATGCCGCCAGGCTTGAAATTCTCGACCAGGATGTCGGCACCCTCGAGCAGCCGCAGCAGCACCGCGCGACCCTGCGGGCGCGACAGGTCGAGCCCGACCGAGCGCTTGTTACGGTTGACGCCGATGAAATAGCTGGCGTCATCGCCCTCGAAGGGGGGGCCCCAGTCGCGCACCTCATCGCCCTGCGGCGGTTCGATCTTGATGACCTCGGCGCCGTGGTCGGAAAGGATCATCGTGCAGTAGGGCCCGCCGAGGACGCGGGTGAGGTCGATGACCTTGAGCCCCGCCAGCGCGCCGGCGGAGGCGGCGAGGCCCTTGCCCGTGTTTAGCGGTGTCGCGTCGTTCATGCGGCTTGCTCCTCGCTGCCGCGCGGCCAGACTCGGCGGCAGAAATCGGGATAGGTTTCGATCATCGCGTCGCGGACCGGGCCGGCGAGGATCGCGGCCTGCGCCTCGGTGGGCCCTGCGGTGGCGGCGATCTCGGCGGGTTCGTCATAGTCGAAGCCGGTGGCGGCGCGCACGCTCTCGCGTGTCTCGCCCGGGTGGAGGGAAGCGAGCGCGAAGCGTCCCCTTGCTGGATCGAAACGAAAAACGCAGCGTCCGGTGACCAGCGCCTGGGCGTTGCCACGCCGGAAGACCCCGGGCGGGGAGATGCCGGGTGCGGAGATGTGGTCGACGCGCGCCACCAGCACGCGGGGGGAATGTTCCTCACGGAACAGGATCGTGCGGTGGACGGTGAAATACATGAACGCCGAGCCGAAACTGCCGGGAAAGCGCACCTGGGTGCCGGGCCATTCGCCGGTGCCGATGAGATTGATGTTGGCTTGGCCGTCGATCTGTCCGCCGCCGAGAAAGAAGAGGTCGATGCGACCCTGGCCGGCGAGGTCGAACAGCTCGCGCGTTCCCTCGCTGAAGGGATTGCCGTGCGGGCGATGCAGCAGCGAGAGGCGGATGTCGGCGCCCTGAAGTTTCGCGAGCCAGCAGGCGGCGGCCGGGATCGGCGAGGCGGCGCCGACCGCGACATGCCGCGCGGGATGCGCCGTGGGGTCGGCGATGAGCCGCGCGATGGCGGCAACGAGCAGCAGCTCGTTCGACTTGCCGCTCATTCCGCCGCTCATTCCGCCGCTCATTCCGCCGCCCTGGCCGCCGCCCTGGCCACGGCCCCGTCCACGGGCGTATCGACGAACCGGGCGCAGTATTCCGCAAAGCCCTCGTCGGTGCGCGCGAGCCTGGCATACAGGGCGATGTGCCCGGCGTCGCAGTTGTATTCGTCGAGCAGGCCGATCGGCCATGCCCCGTGCTCCGCGATCGCGATCGCGGCGACGTAGATGCCCGCGATCACGCCGGGCGCGAGGCGCTCATCTTCCAGCATATTGCCTGGCACGCGGCGCTCGACGGTGACGAGGCTGCGTTGCGCGGCATGCGCGAGCGTCGCGAGTTCCCGCCTGCGGCCGACCCAGACATTGCCCTCCTCGTCGGCCATCGCTGCATGGAAGGCGGCAAACTCCGGCGACAGCGCGGGCAGCAGCAGGATCGGATCGGCACCGGGCGCGTTGTCCGGTCGGAACGGATTGTCAATGACCTTCCAATCCGGCCGGTGTGCGACCAGGTCGCTGCCGAGCACGCCGCGCAGTGGCATGAAGGGCACACCTTTTTCCGCCGCCTGCAGGCGCGTGTGCATGGCCGGGCAGGTGGAATCGGTCACGCGCAGCCGCCCCGCGGCGAGGGCCGCCGTAAAGCGCGGCGCCTGCCCGGCCTCACCCAGCGTGACGGCGGAGGTTTCAAGCTCGGCCACACAGCCGGCGCCGATCAGCAGGTCGGTGGCATAGCCGCTGACCGGAACGCCGACCAGGCGGAGCCCGCGCGCGCCACGGCGCACCAGCGCGCGCGCCAGGGCGCCGGGCGAGAGCGAGTTGTCGGGTACCAGGGCAAGCTGCGCGCCGTCCGGCACCAGGGCGGCGAGGGCGTCAACGTCCATCCACGTTCCTCCTCTGGGTGTTGTAACACCGGCAGGAGGATAGGGAAGCTGCCGCACGCTGCCCGCGCCTCGATCCCGCGCCTAGATGTAGTGCTCCCGCAACGGCGCGAAGCCGTTAAAGCCCTGGCTCGCATAGGTTGTCACATAGGCGCCGGTCGAGCGCAGCTCCACCCGGTCGCCGGCGGTGAGCGCCAGCGGCAGCCGGTAGTTGGACTTCTCGTACATGATGTCCGCGCCGTCGCAGGTCGGCCCGGCGATGGAGACCGGCCCGGTCGCCGTTCCGTCATGCGGCGTCGTGATCGCGTATCGGATCGCCTCGCCCTCGGTTTCCGCGAGCCCGCCGAAGCGGCCGATGTCGAGATAGACCCAGCGCACTGGGTCGGCGGGGTCGCGTTGGCTGACCAGCACCACCTCGGACGACACCATTCCCGCGTCACCGACGATGAAGCGGCCAGGCTCGATCACGACATCCGGCAGGGCGTTGCCGAAGGCGCGGGCCAGCGCCGCACCGATCGCGTCGGCGAAGGCGCCGATCCCCGGCACCTCGTCGCGGTAGCGCGTGGGAAAGCCGCCGCCGAGGTTCATCATCCGCAGCTTCACGCCGGCGTCGCGCAGGTCGGTGAACAGCATCGCCACCTTGGCGATCGCCGCCTCATAGCTCGCGGTCGAGGTCTGCTGGCTGCCGACATGGAAGGACAGGCCCATCGGGTCGAGCCCCAGCTCGCGGGCCTGGAGCATCAGGTCGCGGGCGCGCTCCACCGTGGTGCCGAATTTGCGCGAGAGCGGCCAGTCGGCGCCGGCATTGGCGACCATGATGCGGCAATAGACGCCGGCCCCGGGCGCATGGCGCGCAAGCTTTGCCAGCTCCTCCGCCGAATCGAAGGCGTACATGCCCACGCCGTGCGCGTGGGCGCGGGCGATGGCGGTGGCCTTCTTGATCGTGTTGCCGAAGCTGATCGCCCCGGCGCGGGCGCCGGCGGCGAGGCAGGCCTCGATCTCCTCGATGCTGGCGGCGTCGAAGAAGCTGCCCAGGCGCACCAGCCGCTCCAGCACCGGCGCCGCCGGATTCGCCTTCACGGCGTAGTAGATGCGTGCCACGGGCAGGGCGCGCTGCAGGGTGCGGAAATTCTCTTCCGCGCGGTCGACGTCGAACACCAGGCACGGCGTGGCCGGCTGACGATCGGCAAGGAAACGGGCGATTTTCTGTGTCATCGCGCGTGGCCTCCCAGTTGAAGGCCCGCCTGAACGAGGCGACGGGCCCAGATTGCGAAACGGTCGAACGAACCAGCGACCAAACGATTGCCAGAACGCTTGACGTCGTTGCGTAACCCCAGGGGCCAGAGGCACGTGCGCGCTGCGTGGAGCCGGCACATAGGACCCCCACCCCCCCCACGCAAGCATTTTTTCGCCCCCGTTCGCGCGGCGGGCGGAATTCCTGCTAGCGGCTAGGTTCATGACGACCTTCGCGGCTCGCAGATCATGACACCGCAGAGGCCCCGATCCGCGCGCAGGGTGGCGGCGCGGGTGGTGCGGGGGCTCGTCACCAGGGTGGTGGCGCACCGCACGCCGCTGGTCGCTGCAGGCTGCGCGTTCTACGCGACGCTGGCGCTGTTCCCGGCGCTGGCGATGCTGGTTTCGATCTATGGATTAGTGTTCGATATCAATACCCTGGCGCCGCAGCTGGTGACCTTGCAGGCGTTCCTGCCGCCGGCGGCCTATGAGCTTATCGCGCGTGAGCTGGCATCGCTGGTTTCCCATCGCAATGACTCGCTGTCGCTCGGCGTCGCCATCTCCGCCCTGTTCACGGTCTGGAGTGCGACGACGGGCACCGGCTCGCTGATCGCGGCCCTCAACTTCGCCTACGACTCCCGGGAGCGGCGGCCGGCATGGTTGCTGCTGGCGATCGCGGCGGGCATGACGCTGCTCGCGGTGATCGGCGCGGTGCTGGGGCTGGCGGCGATGGTGGCGCTGCCGGTGATGGCGCGCCGGCTCGGCATTCCAGGCGACACGCGCATCCCGATCCACATCGCATCACTGGTGCTGACGGCCGGTTTCGTCGTCGTGGTGCTGGGGGCGCTGTATCGGTTCGGGCCCAGCCACCGGCCGAGCGGGCGGCGCTGGATTCTGCCGGGGGCGTTGCTGGCGACGGCAAGCTGGATGGTGGCGACGGTGGTTTTCTCGACCTATGTCGCGCGGGCGGCACGGTTCGACGCCACTTATGGCCCGCTCGCCGCGGTGGCCGGCATCATGCTGTGGTTCTGGGTCTCGGCCTTCGCGGCGCTGGCCGGCGCCGAGCTGAACGCGACGCTGGAGCGCGAGATTACCGGATCAGCCCGGTCAGCGGGCTCGACGGGTCCGCTCCCATCCGCCGCGGCATCCGCCCCGCCCGATAGCTGAGCCGCCCCGCCTCCACCGCCGCGCGCATGGCCCGGGCCATCATCACCGGGTCGCGCGCATGGGCGATGGCGGAGTTGAGCAGCACCGCGTCGCAGCCCAGCTCCATGGCGATCGCGGCATCCGAGGCCATGCCGACACCGGCATCGACCAGCAGCGGCACCTTCGTCTGCTCGATCAGCATGGCGATCATCGCCGGATTCTGGATGCCGAGGCCGGAGCCGATCGGCGCGCCGAGCGGCATGATGGCCACACAGCCGAGATCCTCCAGCCGCTTTGCCGCCACCGGGTCGTCGGCGCAGTAGACCATGACCTCGAACCCGTCTGATATCAGCGCCTTCGCCGCCTCGTGCGTCGCCGCCATGTCCGGGTAGAGATGCGGCGGCGGGCCCAGGACCTCAAGCTTCACCAGGTTCCAGCCGCCGGCCTCGCGCGCCAGGCGCAGGGTGCGCACCGCGTCCTCGGCGGTATGGCAGCCGGCGGTGTTGGGCAGATAGGTAAAGCGCTTGGGATCGACGAAATCCTGCAGCATCGGCGCGCCGGCGTCGGACAGGTTCACCCGCCGCACCGCGACGGTGACGATCTCCGCCCCCGAGGCCTCGATCGCCGCCGCCGTCTCCTCCAGCGACTTATATTTGCCGGTGCCAACGATGAGGCGCGAGCGGAAGGTCCGCCCGGCGACGCTCCACGTGTCGTCGTGCACGGTATCGGCGGGAGGCGTGATCCCGTCCATCAGCCACCTCCGATGAAATGCACGATCTCGACCGCGTCGCCCGGTTCAAGCCAGGTTTCGCCGTAACGGGCACGGCGGACGATCGCCCGGTTGCGTTCGACCGCGACCTTGCGCGCGTCGAGCCCGAGGCGCGCGAGCAGGCCGGCAACGCTGAGCGGCCCGTCGAAGGCACGTTCCTCGCCGTTGACGCCGATGCTGAGGCGGGTCGCGGAATCCATAGCGTGTATATGGGCCGCGGGACGGGCCGGCGCCAAGGGGCTTTGTGCCCTGGCGCTCGCTATCGCCGTCACGATCAATGGGGGCCGACGGCGCACGAGACGCCGATGTTGGCGCGACGCGCGCGTCATGCTACCGCGCCGGCATGGCAGACCGACCCATGATCTTTGTGCTGAACGGGCCCAACCTGAACCTGCTGGGTCAGCGGGAGCCGGAGCTTTACGGCCACGCCACGCTCGACGACGTCGAGGCGCTGTGCGCGGAGCGGGCGGACCAGTGCGGTGTCGCGATCGAGTTCCGCCAGACCAATCACGAGGGCGAGCTGGTGACCTGGGTGCAGGAGGCGCGGGTGATGGCGCGCGGCATCGTCATCAACCCCGCCGGCTTCACCACCACCTCGATCGCGCTGATGGACGCGCTGCTGGCCTGCGATATCCCGATCATCGAGGTGCACATCACCAACATCCATCGCCGCGAGGAATTCCGCCAGCATTCCTACGTCTCCAAGGCGGCGACGGGCGTCATCGCGGGGCTTGGCATCACCGGCTATGCGCTGGCGATCGAGGCGCTGGCGCAGTTTGTGGAGGATCCCGCATGAAGGTCCCGGGCTTCGACGCCGACGCGGTACGCGCCCTGGCCGCGATCCTGACCGAAACCGGGCTCACCGAGATCGAGATCGAGGGCAAGGAGGGCCGCGTGCGGGTGGCGCGCGCGCCGGCGCCGGTGGTGGCGTCGGTGGCGGGCGCGGCGATGGCGCCGGCAGCGCCGGTCCCGGCCCCCG
>JAJXXT010000015.1 GCA_021780935.1 Pseudomonadota bacterium | reverse complement strand
CAGTTCGGCGAGGGCAGCGGCGGCCGCGGCGGCGGTTTCGGGCGTGGCGACGAGCAGACGCGCTTCGGCATCGGCGAGGATATAGGCGATCTCGGCCGGGCGCAGATGGATCGAGACCGGCGTGTAGTAGAGCCCGGCGCGCTGGGCGGCGAGGGCGAGTTCGATCAGCTCGGCCCGGTTCTCCATCAGCAGGCCGATGCGCTCGCCCGGCTGCAGCCCGCGCCCGAGCAGCCAGCGCGCGGCGAGCGCCGCATGCGCATCGAGGGTGCGGAAATCCATCGTCTCGCCGGTATCGGACAGGTGCAGCGCGATCTTTGCCGGGGTTGCGCCGGCGCGGGCGGCGAGTGGGTCCATGCGGTTTCCTCCCTAAGCGATGCGCCGGGCAGCCGATTGACAGCGGCGCGCTCCGGACGGCTCAATGTTGGCAACGAGCATAGGAGGAGACCGATGCGCCGCGAACCCGTCATCATCGATGCCGTACGCACGCCGATGGGCCGTGGCAAGGAAGGCGGCAGCCTCAGCGCGGTGCATCCGTGCGACCTGCTGGCGGTGGCGCTGAAGGCGCTGGTCGAGCGCAACGGGCTCGATGCCGGACAGGTCGACGATGTCATCGTCGGCTGCGTCAGCCAGATCGGCGAGCAGGCCGGCAGCCCCGGGCGCATCGCCTGGCTCGCCGCGGGCTTTCCCGAGCACGTGCCGTCCACCACCATCGACCGGCGCTGCGGCTCCTCCCAGCAATCGGTGCATTTCGCTGCCCAGGGCATCATGGCCGGCGCTTACGACATCGTCATCGCCGGCGGGGTCGAATCCATGAGCCGGGTGCCGATGGGCAGTTCGCGGGTCGGGAAGGATCCCTTTGGCGAGGGGTTTGCGCGGCGCTATGCGCCCGGGCTCGTCAACCAGGGGGTCTCGGCCGAGATCGTCGCGGCGCGCTGGGGCATCGACCGTGCCGCGCTCGACGCCTACGCCGCCCGCTCGCACCAGCGCGCCGCCGCCGCCAGGGCGGCGCGGCATTTCGACGCCGAGATCGTGCCCGTTCCGTCGGGCAACGGCGTCGTTTGCGAGGACGAGACGATTCGCCCCGCCACCACCGCGGACGGGCTGGCCGCGCTCAAGCCCGCCTTCGAGCACCCCTCGCTCGCCGAGCGCTTTCCCGAGATCCGCTGGTCGATCACCGCCGGCAATTCCTCGCAGATCACCGATGGCGCCGCCGCCGTGCTGCTGATGAGCGAAGAGGCGGCGGCGCGTCTCGGCTGCCGGCCGCGCGCGCGCTTCGTCGGCTTCGACGTCATCGGCGACGATCCGCTGCTGATGCTCACCGCGCCGATCCCGGCCACACGGCGCGTGCTGCAGAAGAGCGGCCTGTCGCTGGACCGCATCGATCATTTCGAGGTCAACGAGGCCTTCGCGTCCGTCCCGCTCGCCTGGCAGAAGGAGATCGGCGGCGACGATGCGCGGCTGAACCCGTGCGGCGGTGCCATTTCGCTCGGCCATCCGCTCGGCGCCTCGGGTGCGCGGCTGATGACGACGATGCTGCACGCGCTCGAGCGCAGCGGCGGCCGCTACGGGCTGCAGACCATGTGCGAGGCCGGCGGCATGGCCAACGCGACCATCATCGAACGCATCTGAACGGAGAGACATCCATGGATCCGAAAGGCAAGGTCGCCATCGTCACCGGCGGCGCCTCCGGGCTCGGACTGGCCAGCGCCGAGGCGTTGATCGCGCGTGGCGCCAAAGTGGTGATCTGCGATCTGCCGGGGTCGCCCGGCGAGGAGGTCGGACGGCGCATCGGCGCCCGCTTCGTCGCCGCGGATGTCACCAGCGAGGCGGCGATGCGCGCGGTGGTCGAGGCGGCCGAGGCGGCGGGTCCGCTGCGTATCCTGATCCACTGCGCCGGGCGCGGCGGCGCGCAGCGGCTGGTCGATCGCGACGGCAATCCCGCCCCGCTCGAGCAGTTCGAGGCGGTGATCCGGGTCAACCTGATCGGCACCTTCAACGCGCTGCGCCTTGCAGCGGCGTCGATGGCGCGCACCGAGCCCGAGGACGGCGAGCGCGGGGTCGCCGTTCTGACCGCCTCGGTCGCCGCCTACGAGGGCCAGATCGGCCAGATTCCCTATTCGGCCTCCAAGGCCGGGGTCGTCGGCATGACCATCGTCGCCGCGCGCGACCTCGCCTCGCGGCTGATCCGCGTCTGCACCATCGCGCCGGGGATTTTCGACACGCCCCTGCTCGGCAAACTGCCGGAGCCCGCGCGCGCCTCGCTCTCCGCCTCGGTGCCGCATCCGGCACGGCTCGGCCAGCCGCGCGAGTTCGCCCAGCTCGCGGTGCAGATCGTCGAGAACCAGATGCTGAACGGCGAGACCATCCGCCTCGATGGGGCGATCCGCATGGCGCCGCGCTGAAGCGGAGCGTGATCGGCGCCGGACGGAGCGGCCGGCAGCCATGCCGAGAGCGGCTTTGACGCTGCCCCTCCCTGTGCCTAGCATCACCGTCCTGTCACGGGAGGGACGACGATCATGACGAAGAACACGCTCAAGCAGCGCTGGCGCGAGGGCAAGCCCACCATCAATGGCTGGCTCGCGATCCCCGCCGGCTTCTCGGCCGAAGTGATGGCGCAGGGCGGCTGGGACAGCGTCACCGTCGATCTCCAGCACGGCGTGCAGGACTATCTCTCCATGGTCGCCTGCTTCCAGGCGATGCAGGTCCATCCCGTGCTGCCGATGGTCCGCGTGCCATGGAACGAGCCCGGCATCATCGGCAAGGTGCTGGACGCCGGCGCTTACGGCGTGATCTGCCCGATGGTGAATACGCGCGACCAGGCCGAGGCCTTCATCACGGCGTGCAAATATCCGCCGCGCGGCAGCCGCTCCAACGGGCCGATCCGCGCCGGCATCTATGGCGAGTCGGTCGGCTATCAGGCCACCGCGAACGACGAGATTCTCTGCATCCCGATGATCGAGACGCAGCAGGCGCTCGACAATCTCGATGCGATCCTCGACGTGAAGGGCATCGACGCGATCTATGTCGGGCCTTCGGACCTCGGCTTCTCGCTCGGCCTGGCGCCGCGCATGGATCGCGAGGAGCCGCAGATTCTCGCGATCTACGAGCGCCTGATCGCCGAGACCGGCAAGCGCGGCATCGCTGCCGGCATCCATTGCGGCTCGGCTGCCTATGCCGTGCGCGCCATCGGCATGGGCTTCCGCTTCTGCACCATCCTCAACGACAGTGGCCTGCTGCTGCAGGCGGCGCGGGCGGCCGTCGGCGCCTTCCGCGAGGGGATCGAGAAGAAATCATGACCGCCATGACCGCACCCGTCATTCGTCTCCATCCTGAGGACGGCGTCGTCATCGCCCGCGCCGCGCTGCTGCCCGGTGCTCCGGTCGCCGAGGGCGTCGCCGCCGCCGAGCGCATTCCAGCTGGCCACAAGGTTGCCGTCCGCGCCCACGCCCAGGGCGAGCCGGTGCGCCGCTACGGCCAGATCATCGGCTTCGCGACCCGGCCGATCGCGCCCGGCCAGCACGTGCACACGCAGAATTGCGGCATGGGCGATTTCTCGCGCGACTATGCCTACGGCGTCGATGCCACGCCCACGGCTTCTATCGATCCGCCGGCCACCTTCATGGGCATCCGTCGTGCCGACGGCCGCGTCGCGACGCGCAACTATATCGGCATCCTCACTAGCGTGAACTGCAGCGCCCATGTCGCCGAGCTCGTGGCCGGCGCGTTCCGCCGCAACCCCTTCTCCGGCCACGATCCGCTCGCCGAGTATCCGAACGTCGATGGCGTCGTCGCGCTCACCCACAAGACCGGCTGCGGCATGACGCAGAAGGAGCCGCTGGCGCTGCTGCGCCGCACCCTCGGCGGCTATGCGCGGCACGTGAACTTCTCCCACGTCATCGTTCTCGGCCTCGGCTGCGAGGTGAACCAGATCGGCGGGCTGATGGAAGAGCAGCGCCTCGCCGGCCGGCTCAGGGCCATGGACATCCAGTCCATGGGCGGCACGCGCAAGACGGTCGAGGCGGGCATCGCGTTCGTGCGCGAGGTGCTGGCCGAGGCCAACCAGGTGCATCGCGAGCCGGTGCCGGCGCGCGAGCTTACCCTGGCGCTGCAGTGCGGCGGTTCGGATGGATATTCGGGGGTCTCTGCCAACCCCGCGCTCGGCATGGCCTCGGACCTGCTGGTGCGCCATGGCGGCACGGTGATCCTCTCCGAGACGCCGGAGACCTACGGCGCCGAGCACCTGCTCACGCGCCGCGCGGTCTCGCGCGAGGTCGGCGAGAAGCTCGTCGGGCTGATGAAATGGTGGGAGGAGTACACAGCCCGTGAAGGCGCGGAGATGGACGCCAACCCCTCGCCCGGCAACAAGGCGGGCGGGCTGACCACCATCCTGGAGAAATCGCTCGGCGCCATGGCCAAAGCCGGCAGCACCAATCTCGTGGATGTCGTGCGCTATGCCGAGGCGGTGACGGCGAAGGGCTTCGTCTTCATGGATACCCCCGGCTACGACCCGGTGGCCGCGACCGGGCAGGTGGCCGGCGGGGCGAATCTGGTCTGCTTCACCACCGGCCGCGGCAGTGTCTTCGGCTGCAAGCCGGCGCCCTCGATCAAGCTCGCCACCAACTCGCCGATGTACCGTCGCATGGAAGACGACATGGACGTGAACTGCGGCACCATCCTCGACGGTGAGGAGAGCGTGGCCCAATGCGGCGAGCGGATCTTCGATCTGATCCTCCGCGTCGCCTCGGGCGAGCCGACCAAGAGCGAGCGCTTCGATTTCGGCGCCGCCGAGTTCGCCCCCTGGCAGATCGGCGCGACGATGTAGCGACATGGCCGCGCCCGAGATCATCGCCGGCGCGGCCATCGCCTATCGGCTGTTCGACATCGCCGATACGATCGATCTGACGCGGGTCGAAACGCTCTGGTCCCAGCGGGCGCAGGGGCAGGCGGCGCGTGGCCGTTTCGCCGTCACGCCGGCCAAGGCCGTCGCCTTCGATGTGCCCCCTGTGGTGCTGGGGCTCGGCGAGCTGACGCTGATCCTTGGCGAGAAGGAGGTTCGCGCCAGCGTCACCGCGCGCGTGTTCGATTTCGGCGTCGTCAGCCTCGCGCTGCGCGTCGGGCTGGAACGGCTGGACTGGGCCGAGTTCTGTCGTCAGCTCAACCTGCTGGACCGCAGCGTCGGTCCCGACGGCACAGAGCCTCCGTGGCATGCGCTGCTCGACCGGCTGCGCGGCGTGATCGGCCCGGCATTCACCCGCCCGAGCGCGCGCATGCTGGAGGAGGACTACCTCATCGGCGTGCTGCGCGTGGTCGAGGACCGGCCGAGCGCGGTCGAGCTCGTCGAGCGTATCGACCTGGTGCCGCTTCTCGCCGGCGAGGCACGGCCGCTGTCCGAGCCGGCCCGGGCCGAGCTGCTGCGCCAGCGCTTCTCGTACTACACCGACGATCTCGCCGTGCTGACCTGGGACCGGGCCTTCGTCTACGAGCCGCGCGGCGAATCCGATGTCATCGACGTCATCGAGGTCGCCAACGCGCAGCTGCTCGAAATGCGCTACTACGACGAGCTTCTCGATGACGAACTGCCGCGCATGTACGATCTCGTCGACTCCGCTCGTCGTGGCGCCGCCCTGTTCGGCGCGCGCCGCTATGCCGGGCTGGCGCGGCGGCTCTACATGCTGGTGGCCGAGGTGACGGAACTCACCGAGAAGGTGGACAACGCGCTGCAGGTGACGGAGGACGTCTATCTCGCCCGCATCTATAGCGCCGCGCTGGAGCTGTTCCGGGTGCCGGCGGTGAGCGCGGCGGTGGCGCGCAAGCTCGCCATCATCCGCGACACCTACGAGGCGCTCTATGCCGAGGCGGCGAGCAGCCGGGCCGAACTGCTCGAGGTGCTCATCCTGATCCTGATCGCGGCCGAGATCGTGCTGGCCCTGATCCGGCATTGAACGCGGACGCCATCGCCGGCTTCACCGAGGCCGTGCTCCGCTTCATCGGCGCCAACGGGCACCTCGCGCCGGTCGTGGTGTTCGCGCTGGCCTTCGGCGAGTCGCTCGCCTTCGTTTCCCTGCTGCTGCCGGCTACCGCGATCCTGCTCGGCGCCGGAGGGTTGCTTGGCGCGGCGGGGGTCGGGTTCTGGCCGGTCTGGGCGGCGGCCGTGCTCGGCGCCGTGCTCGGCGACTGGGTCTCCTACCGGCTCGGCTATCACTTCAAGTCGGCGATTGCTGGATACTGGCCGCTCTCGCGCCGGCCGGATCTGCTGGCGCGCGGGCAGGCGTTCTTCGCCCGCTGGGGCGTGCTCGGGGTGTTCCTTGGACGGTTCTTCGGCCCGCTGCGCTCGGCCGTGCCGCTTGTGGCAGGCATCTGCGCCATGCCGGCGCTACCGTTCCAGTTGGCCAATGTCGCCTCCGCCCTGATCTGGGCGCTCGGCGTGCTGGCACCCGGACGGCTGGCGATTCGCTGGTTCTGGTAGAGCAAGAGGCCATCGGACGGACCCGGCTGATCGGAAAAAGTTGTTCGATCCGGCAACGGGACAGAGCCTCAGCGCGTCGCGGCGAGCGCCTGGCCGGCACCTTCCCACCCCTCGACGCCCTCGGGGTACCAGAGCACATGGTGCCAGCCGGCATCGATGAGCCGTCGCGCCGCGTTCCAACTCAGCCAGCAGCGCTCGTGGCAATAGACGACGATGGTGCGGTCGTGGTCGCCGTTGGCCAGGGCGGCGACGCGGGCCTGGAACCCGTCCGCCTCGCCGGCTGCCAGCACGCCGCGGCCGAACCCGGGCAGCCAGACGCTGCCCGCGATGTCGCGGTGTGCCGGCGGCAGCCAGGCATTGCCCGGCGCGAGGCCCTCGGGGCGTTCGGCGCGGGCGGCGACATCGAGCAGCAGCGGCGTGCCGGAGGCGATCAGGGCGCGCAGCGCGTCCGTGTGGATGACGCCGCCGCCAGCGATGCTCGCCGGCAGCGGCGCGTGCGGGTCGCCGGTCCAGGGCCCCGGCGGTTCCTCGGTGGCCGGTCCGGCGGCGATCAGGAACGCCGTGAAGGCGAGCGCGGCAAGCTCAGGAAAGCGGCGCGACATCGAACGCCTCATGCCAGGCCGCTCCGGAGCTGTCGCGCACGGCGACGGTGAGCTTCCCGGCCTTCGGCGGCGTGAAGCCGAAGCCGATCGCCGGATCGCTGGCGAGGGAGATGTCGCTGTCCATGCGCAGCACCGGCTGGCCCTCGAAGCCGATATCGACGGTCTGGATGAAGCGCGCCGGCGTGTAGTTGCGGCTGACGGGGTCCATCTGCATGCCGTTGAAGTTCGGGTGTCGCACCATCAGCAGCGCCTGGATCGGATGGCCCGGCACCACCGGACCGATCAGCCGCAGCCGCATGAAGCCGGCATCGGAGAGCGACGCATCGAGTTGCGAGCCCATCGGCGTCGAACAGCCGCCGGCGGCCTTGACGAAGCGGCTGACCGCCAACAGCTCGCCGTTCCGCGTCTCCGCCACCGCGTGCATGTCGGTATATTGATCGACGCGCACGCGCAGCGTCAGCCGGCGCGGATCGGCGAGGGCGCCGAAATGGACATGTGCGGCGAGGGGCCCCGGATTGCCGTCGATGACCAGATAGACGCCGCTGACGCGGGCCGGATCGTTGACCAGAAGCGCGACCGGCACGAGGGCGGCATCCTCGGCGCGCGGCGGCGCTTCGAGCCCGATCACGCCACTGCCGTCACCGACGGCGCGGTCGCCGAAAACGGCCTCGCGGACCTCTTTCCAGCGCGCGGCGCGCTTGTCCTCGTCGTCGTCGGCCCATGCCGGGCGGGCGGCGACGATCGTGCCCCCGAGCAGCAGCAGCGGCAGGTCACGGCGTGAGATCATCTCGGGCGCTCCTCTATTCCCATTCGAGCTGGTGATAGGCGGTGAGAACGTTGCGTGGATTGTAGTCGTCGAACAGCGCCCAGCGCCCGCGCTCGGTCGCGGCGACGCGGGTGGCGGCCTGCTCGATCGGCACGCCGGCGGCGATCGCGGCGCGCGTCTCGCTGAGCAGGAGGTTCAGGTAGCGGCGAAGGTCCGCCGCCGCCGCCGGCCAGTCCGTCGTCACCGGCCCGTGGCCGGGGACCACGCGCGCCGCGCGGATCGCGGCGAGGCTGTCGAGCTCGGCGAGCCAGCCCTTGAGGTCGCCGTCGAACGAGGGCACCCGGCCGATGAACAGCAGGTCGGCGGTGATCAGCGTGCTGGTCTGCGCGTCGAACAATGTCAGGTCGGTGTCCGTATGCGCGGGGCGATGGGCGCGGACGGTGAGGCGCCGGTCGCCGAGATCGAGCGTCTGCGTGTCCGTCACCAGCAGGTTCGGGGTGACGACCGAGCCGGCCGCCTCGGCGCCGAGGAGTTCGGCGAGGTGGCGCCGGTAATACTCGCCGCGCGTCCCCAGCGCGGCGGGCAGACGGGTATGGCCGACGATGCGTGGCGCCCCCTCGGTGAAGGCGGCGGCGCCGAAGATATGGTCGGGATGGACATGGGAGAGCACGACGAAGCGCACTGGCCGCGTCGTATGCGCCGCGATCGCCGCGCGCAGCGCCTGGCCATCCGCCAGGCTGCCGCCCGGATCGATCACAGCGACGGAGTCCGCGCCGACGATGAAGCCGGTATTGGCGATGGCGTCTGCGTTCGTGGCGCTCGCCTCGGCGTCCAGGCCGCGGCGGAAAAACATGCCCGGGGCGATTTCGGTGAAATCGGTCGCCGCCGCCGCGGTGCGCCGCGTCGCCAGCGCACAGCAGGCGCAGGCGCCGAACAGCGCGGTGCGGCGGGTCAGCGGGGTCATCGGCGTGCTCTGCGTCCCTTCGATGCCATCGGTTACAGGGTGCGGGCGATGATTTCCTTCATGATCTCGTTGCTGCCGCCGTAGATGCGCCCGACCCGCGCATCGGCCCAGGCGCGGCCGATCGCGTATTCGCTCATATAGCCGTAGCCGCCGTGCATCTGCAGAAAATCATCGAGCAGGCGGCAGAGCATGTCGGTGCCGTTGAGTTTGGCGGCGGCGGCGAGATCCGGCGTGAGGCGGCGCTCCAGATGCAGCGCCAGGCAGTGATCGACGAAGATGCGATACATCGACGCCTGCGCCTTGGCCTCGGCGAGCTTGAAGCGGGTGTTCTGGAAATCGAACACCTTGGTGCCGAAGGCGGTGCGCTCGCGCGTATAGGCGATCGTCTCGGCCAGCATCGTTTCCATCGTCGCGGCGGCACCGAGGGCGATGATCAGCCGCTCCTGCGCCAGTTCCTGCATCAGGTAGCGGAATCCCTGGCCCTCCTCGCCGAGCCGGTTGGCCACCGGCACGCGCACATCCTCGAAGAACAGCTCAGAGGTGTCGGCAGCGTGGCGCCCGATCTTTTCCAGCTTGCGGCCTTTGACGAAGCCCTTGGTGCCCTCCTCGACGCAGATCAGGCTGGTGCCCTTGGCGCCCTTCGATGGGTCGGTCTTGGCGACGACGATGACCAGACCGCAATTCTGGCCACTGCTGATGAAGGTCTTCTGGCCGTTGATGACATACTCCCCGCCCTCGCGCCGCGCGGTGGTGCGGATCGATTGCAGATCGCTGCCCGTGCCCGGCTCGGTCATGGCGATCGCGGTGATGATTTCGCCCGCCGCCATCTTCGGCAGCCAGCGCCGCTTCTGTGCCTCGTCGCCGTAGCGGGCGATATAGGGCACCACGATGTCCGAATGCAGCGGGAAGGCGACGCCGGAGGCGGAGGCCCGGGCCAGCTCCTCGACGATGACCGCGGAATAGCCGAAATCGGCGCCGGCGCCGCCATATTCCTCCGGCAGGGTGCAGCACAGCAGCCCGTGCGCCCCGGCCGCCTGCCACAGCGCCCGCGGCACGATGCCGTCATGCTCCCATTGGCGGTGATGGGGCACGATCTCGCGTTCGACGAAGCGCCGCACCTGCTCGCGGAACTGCTCGTGGCCCGCCGTCATCACCGGGCGGGCAGGGGTGGCGGTGCGGTCGGGGTGCGTGTCCATCGGTTCGGTCCCTTGCCTGGCGTTTCCTTTGCCCCGAGTGTAGCGCCCTGCCGCATCGTTCGACAGAGGCGCGCGCGGCGGCGCGGGGAGGGCGCGATGGGGCCATTGGCCGGGCTGCGGATCATCGAATTGGCCGGCATCGGGCCTGGACCGCTGGCGGCGATGCTGCTCGGCGATCTGGGCGCGGAGGTGATCCGCGTCGATCGCACCGAGACCGAGCACGGCGCACTGGCGCTCGCCCCGGCGCAGGACGTGGTGCTGCGCAACCGCCGGCGGATCGCGCTCGACCTCAAACAGCCGCAGGGACTGGCCGTTCTGCTCCGTCTGCTCGATGGCGCCGACGTGCTGATCGAAGGGTTTCGCCCCGGCGTCGCCGAGCGGCTCGGGTTCGGCCCGGAGACCTGCCACGCGCGCAACCCGCGTCTGGTGTTCGCGCGCATGACCGGGTTCGGCCAGACCGGGCCACTGGCGCAGGCGGCCGGGCACGATCTGAACTACATCTCCCTCGCCGGCGCCCTGCACGGCATCGGTCGGGCCGGGGATCGGCCGGTGCCGCCGCTCAACCTGGTCGGCGACTATGGCGGCGGGACCATGTTCCTGGTCGTCGGCATCCTGGCCGCCCTGCTCGAGCGTGGCCAGTCGGGCCGGGGGCAGGTGGTGGACGCGGCGATGGTGGACGGCGCGGCCTTGCTCATGGCGCCATTCTTTGCCTGGCTGGCGGCCGGGCGCTGGCGCGAGACGCGCGGAGAAAACCTGCTCGACGGCGGCGCGCCCTTCTACGACACCTATGCCACCGCCGATGGCGCGTTCGTCTCCGTCGCCGCGCTGGAGCCGAAATTCTTCGCCGAACTGGCCGCCCGCATCGGGCTCGAGCCGGAGTTCGTCACGCGGCAGTACGATCGCGCCACGTGGCCGGCGCTGCGCGCGCGGCTGGCCGGACTCTTCGCCACCCGCACGCGCGCCGAATGGTGCGCGATGCTTGAGGGCACCGACGCGTGTGTCGCCGGCGTGCTGTCGCTGTCGGAGGCGGCGTCCCATCCCCATGCCCGCGCGCGGGAGGCATTCCTGGAGCTTGGTGGCGTCACCCAGCCGGCGCCGGCGCC
>JAJXXT010000083.1 GCA_021780935.1 Pseudomonadota bacterium | reverse complement strand
CGGGTGCCGTCGGGATCGCAGCGCCGGCAGGCACGCAGGCCCGCGGCGCGGGCCGCCGCGCTGTCGGCGAAGAAGCGGACATTCGCGCGCTTCGGGCGCGGCGAGGGGCAGGTCGGGCGACAATAGACGCCCATGGTGACGACGCCGTAAAGGAATTGGCCGGCTTCGCGGGCGAGCACCGCCTGCCAGCGTGCGTCGTCCGTCGCCCTGGCGTCCGTCGCCCTGGCGATCACATCCATGCCGTCCATCACACCGCCTCCCTGGTGCGGCCGGATATGGGCCGGGGCGCGGCGCGGCGCCATCCGCGCGTTGCTATGCTTGCCCGAGGAGGTGCGCGGCGGCGTCGGTGAGGGCCTCGACGCCGCGCACGAGGTCGGCCTCGCGCGTGTCCTCGGCAATGTCGTGGCTGATGCCGCCGATGCTGGGGACGAAGAGCATCGCCGCCGGCATGATCCGCGCCAGTTGCTGGGCGTCGTGGCCGGCGCCGCTGGGCATGGCCTGCCAGTTGCCAGGGGCGGCGCGTTCGCAGGCGGCCTCCAGCGCCGCGCGCAGGGCGGGGTCCATCGTCGCCGGGGCGGTGGCGCGCAGCCGCGTCACCGCGACGCGGCAGGGGCCGCCGTCCTCCGCCGCGGCGAGGCGCAGCAGCAGCGATTCCAGCCGGTCGAGCACCGCCTCGTCGGTGTCGCGGATCTGGAAGATCATGGTGGCGGCACCGGGGATGATGCTGGCCCCACCCGACTCCAGCTCGATGCGCCCGACCGTCCAGACGGTGCGCGCCGCCGCGGCGGCGGGAAACTCGCGCGCGATGGCGGCGGCGAGGCGCACGAGCGCCGCGCCGGCGTCGCGCCGCAGCGCCATCGGCGTGGTGCCGGCGTGGTTCTGCTGGCCCTCGAAGCGCAGGCGATAGCCGCGCAGGCCGACGATCGCGGTGACGGCGCCGAGCGCCTGGCCCGTCGTGTCGAGTTCCGGCCCCTGCTCGATGTGCAGTTCGAGGTAGCCAAGGTAGCGCGCGGGGGCGAGGCGAAGGCGCGGGCGGGCGGCATAGCCGGCGGCGGCGAGGGCGGCGCGCAGCGCCAGGCCGTCGCGGTTGGCGGCGGCGTCGATCGCCGCCTCGGCAAGGTCGCCGATGGCCGAGCGGCTGCCGTTGAAGGCGCCGAAATGCCCCTCCTCGTCGGCCCAGGCCGCGACATCCACGCCGCCGCCCAGCGCGCGCGCCACTTCCAGCGCCGCGACGCAGCCGAGCGCGCCGTCGAGCCAGCCGGCATGGGGCTGGGTTTCGAGATGGCTGCCGATCAGCAGGCGCGGGGTGGCGCCTGGCGCCTCGCCCAGCACGTTGCCGATCCCGTCGATGCTGGCGCGCAGGCCGGCATCGCGCAGCCGCGCGGCGAACCATTCCCGCGCGGCGACGTCCTCGGGCGAATAGGTCGGGCGGTGCACGCCGGGGCCGGCGCGGCCGAAGGCGCGCAGTGCGTGCAGGTCGGCGAGGAAGCGGGCGGGATCGATGCTCATGGCGCGGATGCAAGCACGGATCGCGGCCTGCGTGGAGTGGGCGCGCGCCACCGCCGGAGGCGGAGGCCGGTGCCAGAGTCCGGTGCCAGAGTCCGGTGCCAGAGTCCGGCGCCAGAGGCCAGCGCCAGAGGCCGGCGCTACAGGCCGGCGAACAGGGCGGTCGAGACGTAACGCTCGGCGAAGCTCGGCAGAATGGCGAGGATGCGCGTGCCGGCGGGCTGGTCGCGCGACTCCTCGATCGCGGCGGCGAGGGCGGCGCCCGAGGAGATGCCGACCGGGATGCCCTCGACGCGGGCCACCTCGCGGGCCATGGCCAGCGCCTCGCGCTCGGTGACCCTGCGGATCGCGTCCATGCGCTCGAGTTCCAGCACCCTCGGCTTGAAGCCCGGGCCGAGGCCCTGGATGCCGTGCGGACCGGGCTCGTCGCCGGAGAGCACGGCGCTCTCGGCGGGCTCGACGAGGACCACCCGCAGCCGGGGCAGGCGCGGCTTGAGGGTGCGGGCGATGCCGGTCAGCGTGCCGCCGGTGCCGGCGCCGCCGACCACGACGTCGAGCCGGGCACCGCAGTCGGCCCAGATTTCCTCGGCCGTCGTCGCTGCGTGGATGGCGGGGTTGGCCGGGTTGTCGAACTGGCGCGGCATCCAGGCATCCGGGGTCGCGCCGAGGATCGCCTCGGCGCGGGCGATCGCCCCCTCCATGCCCGCTTCGGCCGGTGTCTGCTCCACCTGCGCGCCGAGCAGGCGCATCAGGCGGCGGCGCTCGACGGAGGCGCCCTCGGGCATGGTGACGATGAGGCGGTAGCCGCGGGCGGCGGCGACGAAGGCGAGGGCGATGCCGGTGTTGCCGGAGGTGGGCTCGACCAGCACGGTGCGGCCGCGCCGGATCAGCCCGGCGGCCTCGGCGGCGTCGATCATGGCAACGCCGATGCGGTCCTTCACCGAGCCCAGCGGGTTCTGGAATTCGAGCTTGGCGAGCAGCTCGGCGGCGAGACCGTGCGCGGCGGCGAGGCGCGCGAGGCGCACGATCGGGGTGCCGCCGACGAGGTCGGTGATGCTGTCGTGGATGCGGCCGGGGCGAGGCGCGGGATCCGTCATGGTCCCCCTTGCTAGCACGGCCGCCGGTGCCTGCCACGGCGCGGCGGCACCCCGCGGCTGCGCCGGGTCGTTTCGTGTTGCGGATAGGTCCGGAGCGGGCCGCGCGGGCGCCACTCGCCGGGCGCCGCGCCGCGCAAGAGCGGAAGACGCGCGCAAATAAAGGGAAATTGCGGCGCGTTACCACCCTTGCTAGCGTTCGTTCGGATTTTATCGTCGTTTCAGGGAACGCAATGCGGGAAAACGCCACAAGAAGCACGCCCCATTTCTTGGCCCTCGATGGCTTGCGCGGCATCGCGGCGCTCTTCGTCGTCCTGCTGCATGTCACCGCCCCTTTCGGGCTCGCCGCGGCGATCCCGCACGCCCAGCTTGCCGTCGATTTCTTCTTTCTGCTGTCCGGCTTCGTCATCACCCACGCCTACGAAGGCCGGCTGCTGTCGGGCATGTCGCTTGCGAGCTTCGCGCGGATCCGCCTTGCCCGGCTCTATCCCCTCTATCTCCTCGGGCTGCTGATCGGGATCACCGTGTATGCGGCGAAGACCATCCTGGTCGATCGCGCGCCCCTCGGCGGCAATGTTGCCCTCGCCGCCGCCAGCAACCTCCTGATGCTGCCAACCGTTGCGATCACGCAACGTGGCTGGAACGACATCATGCCGTTCGACACCCCGGCCTGGTCCCTGTTCTTCGAGCTGCTCATCAACGCCGTCTATGCCGCCGCCCTGCCGGCGCTGTCGCGGCGCGCCCTGCGGGTGATCCTCGCCGCGAGCGCGCTCGTCGTCTTCGCCCAGGCCTATCATCTCGGCAGCGTGACGGGCGGCGACACGCCCGAGCAGATGGTCTTTGGCCTGGGACGCGTGATCTATCCGTTCTTCTTCGGCGTCCTGCTCTATCGGGCGCGGGCCTTCGCGGCGGCCGCGCCCTCGCCGCCGTTCCTGGCCGTCGCCGCCCTGCTGGCGCTGTCGTTTCTCTGGAATCCGCCTGGCCCGACCTGGCTGTTCGAGAGCCTGGTGGTCGTCTTCCTGTACCCCTTGCTGGTGCTGTGGGGCACAAGCTGCAGGGTGCCGGCCAGGGCGGCAACGTTCTGCCGCTTCGCCGGCGAGCTCTCCTACCCGCTCTATATTCTCCATTACCCGTTCGTGCACCTGTTCAGCCATCTCGCGAAAAAACTCGCCCTCACGCCAACGCGGACCGGTGCGGTCGTTGCCGTCGAAATCGTCGTCGAGATCCTGTTCGCCTACGCGGCGGCGCGGCTCTACGACGCGCCCGTGCGTGCCTGGCTCGGCCGGAAGCTCCGGGCCGGATGGGCATGACATCGCGATCGCCGGCGCCGCGCCGGCGGGCGTCCGGTTTGCGGGTTTGATGCCGGCCGGCATCGTGCGGCATGATCGGGCATGCTGATTCGCCAGGACCGGGCGCTGACCGGCGTCGAGATCATGCTGGACGTGGCGTTCCATGCCGGACGGGCGGGGACGGTGCCGGCGGCGGATCTGGCGCTGCGGCTGGGCCAGGCGCGGCGCGGGCTCGAACCGCTGCTGCAGGTCCTTGCGCGTGCCGGGTTGCTCGACAGCGTGCGCGGGCCGCGCGGCGGCTATCGGCTGGCGCGGCCGGCGCGCGACATCACGCTGGCCGAGGTCGCGGCGGCGATGATCGCGATGGCGGGAACCGAAACCCCGGCGCCGGCGGCGGGGCTGGCGGCGATCGCCATGGCGGCGTGGCAGGCGGCCGACGCGGCGGCGGCGACGGCGCTGCGCGAGGTGACGCTGGAGGAGCTGGTGCGCCGGGCGGTGGCGGCGGGGCTGCGCCGGCCAGCGTTGGAACCGGTGAGCTACGCCATCTGACGGGCGCGGCGACGCGCGCCCGTGTGTCATCGAAGCTTCATAAAACTGAAATAGTGCGGTCGCGGTCCCCACCTATGAGCGGGCCTCCGGCCAGCGAGCGAGTCCGCCCGCGGCGGAAAAGCTCATGGGAGAGTTGACCTGATGTCAGGATACACCACTGCCGGCCGCGGGCCGGGCCGCCGCCTGATGCTGGGAGCGGGCGTGGCCTTCGCCCTGGCCGGCTTCGTCGCTGCCGGCGCCACGCCGGCGCGCGCCGCCAGCGTGAACCTGCTGGAGACCGGCTCGAGCCTGCTCTATCCGCTGTTCAACCTCTGGGTGCCGGCCTACACCAAGGCCAATCCGGGCGTGCGCATCACCACGCAGAGCACCGGCAGCGGCACCGGCATTTCCGAGGCGATCTCGGGCGTGGCGCAGATCGGCGCCTCGGACGCCTATCTGTCGGACGCGCTGATGAAGCAGCACCCGGGCATGCTGAACATTCCGCTGGCGATCTCGAGCCAGATGATCAACTACAACCTGCCCGGGCTGAACGCCACCAGCCTGAAGTTCTCGGGCCCGGTGCTGGCCGGCATCTATGACGGCAAGATCACCAAGTGGAACGATCCGGCGATCGCCGCGATCAATCCCGGCGTCAAGCTGCCCGACCGTGCCATCGTCACCGTGCACCGCACCGACGGCAGCGGCGATACGTTCATCTTCAGTCAGTATCTCGCCTTCTCGACCCCCGCCTGGCAGAACTCGGTCGGCTACGGCACGACGGTGAGCTGGCCGCCGGCACCCGGCGCGATCGGCGCCAACGGCAACCCGGGCATGGTCAACGCGATCAAGACCACGCCGTACTCGATCGCCTATATCGGCGTGAGCTTCAAGCAGGCGATCGCCGACAACAAGCTCGGCACCGCGCTGCTCGAGAACAAGGACGGCAAGTTCGTTCCGCTGACCATCGACAACGTGAAGGCCGCGGCGGCGGCGATGACGGCGAAGACGCCGAAGGACGAGCGCATCAGCCTGGTCTATGCGCCGGGGCCGAATTCCTACCCGATCATCAACTACGAGTACGCGATCGTGAAGGCGCAGCAGCCGAACGCGGCGGTGGCCGGCGCGCTGCGCAAGTTCTTCGCCTGGGCGATCGCGCGCGACGGCGGCAACGCGCAGCACTTCATGGACGCGGTGAGCTTCGTGGCACTGCCGGCCTCGGCGGCGAAGCTGAGCACAGCGCAGATCGACACCATCAAGTGACTCGGATCGCTTTCTGCTAGACCTCGTGACGCCGCCGGCGACCCCGGCGGCGTCATCCTGTTTCAGTCCCAGGTCAACCGATGTCCTTCCGCCGTGTCCTTGCCGTGTTCGCCGGCGTCCTGCCGGCCAGCCTGGTCGCCGTGATCCTGTTTCTGGCGATCTATTCCTGGCCGGCGCTGCGCTTCAACGGGCTTGGTTTCGTCACCTCTTCGTCGTGGAACCTCGGCAACACCTACGGTTCGCCGATCGTGCGCAACGGCGTGCAGGTGCTGCCCGGGGCGCATTACGGCATCCTGTTCCTGGTCGCGGGCACGCTGCTCTCGACGGCGATCGCGCTGGCCATCGCGGTGCCGGTCGGCGTCGGCGCGGCGATCTTCCTGGCCGAGGCGGTGCCGGGGAAGCTGCGGCTGTGGCTGTCGTTCCTGGTCGAGCTGCTGGCGGCGGTGCCCTCGGTGGTGTTCGGGCTTTGGGGCTATGCGGTGCTGATCCCGCTGCTCGGGCATACGATCTTTCCGCTGCTGGGACGGCTGCTGGGGTTCGTCCCGTTTTTCGGCGGACCGACGGGCAGCGGCTATGGCCTGCTCACGGCGGGGATCGTGCTGTCGCTGATGATCGTGCCGCTGATCGCGGCGACACTGCGCGACGCACTCCTGGCCGCGCCGATGGTGGTGCGCGAATCCGCCGCGGCGCTCGGGGCGACCAAATTCGAGGCGGTGTGGAAGGTCGTGCTGCCCGGCGTGCGCAAGATCCTGATCGGCGTCACCATCCTCGCCACCGGCCGGGCGCTGGGCGAGACGATGGCGGTGCTGATGGTGAGCGGCAACGCACTCAACTACCTGCCGCCGAACATCTATTCGCCGATCTCCACGATGGCGGCGTTCATCGTCTCGCAGCTCGACAGCGCCCTGCAGGACCCGACCGGCCTCGCGGTGCGCTCGCTCGCGGAGGTGGCGCTGGTGTTGTCAGTGATTTCCGTGAGCGTCAACGCACTGGCGCGGCTGGTGCTGTACCGCGCCGGCCTCAGGGACGCGCGGGTATGAGTGTCGCCGCGATGGCCGGCGGCGGCGCTGGCGTCTCCCCGCGCGAAGCGGCGCGGCTCGGGCGGATGCGGCGGCGGCGGACACAGTCGCTGCTCGGCTGGGCGCTGTGCAGCCTCGGCTTCGGGCTGCTCGCCTTCGCCATGGGCTGGATCCTGCTGCTGGTGCTGCTGCGCGGGATCTCGGCGCTGACGCCGACGGTGTTCCTCGAGGTGACACAGGGCACCGGCGGCGGGCTGCTCAACGCCATCGAGGGCACGCTGGTGATCGGCGTCGGCTCGATGCTCCTCGCGGTGCCGTTCGGCGTCGCGGCGGGGCTCTATGCGGCGCAGTTCAGCCATACCTGGTTCGCGCGCACGATCCGCTTCATGGCCGATGTCCTGGTGGGGGTTCCCTCGATCGTGCTCGGATATTTCGGATACGTAACGATGGTCGAGGGGCTGGGCTGGCAGTTCTCGCTCGCCGCGGCCTGCGTCACCATCGCGATCCTCTGCCTGCCCTATATCTGCCGCACCACCGAGCTCGCCCTGAGCCAGGTGCCGGGGGCGATGCAGGAGGCGGCGTTCGCGCTCGGCGCGGGCGCGGGGCGCGTGGCGTGGCGGATCGCGCTGCCGGTGGCGATGCCCGGGATCCTCACGGGGATCCTGCTCGCCTTCTCGATCTCGGTCGGCGAGACCGCGCCGCTGATCTACACCGCGGGCTGGTCGTCCTATCTGTGGAACGGGCATCTGGTGCGCTCGCCGGTGGGCTACCTCACCTACGCGATCTGGGCCTTCATCAACGAGCCCTTCGCCTCGGCCAATGCGCTCGCCTATGCCGCGGCGCTGCTGGTGACGCTGATCGTGCTGCTGATCAGCGTCGCCGCCCGGCTGGTGCTGCTGCGGCGGCAGGGAGCACGCTAACGCCATGTCCGCCAAGATCGCCATCCGCGACCTCGATTTCTATTACGGCGCCAACCGGGCGCTGAAGTCGATCACGCTCGACTTCCCCGAGCGGGAGGTGACCGGGCTGATCGGGCCCTCGGGCTGCGGCAAGTCGACGCTGCTGCGCTGCCTCAACCGCATGTACGACCTCTACCCGGGGCAGCGCGCGACCGGCGAGGTGATGATGGACGGCACCAACGTCATCGGACCCGGCGTCGACGTCGACCTGCTGCGCTCACGCGTCGGCATGGTGTTTCAGAAGCCGACGCCGTTTCCGATGTCGATCCGCGAGAACATCGCCTTCGGCGTGCGCCTGCACGAGCGGCCGTCGCGCGCGGACATGGAGGAGCGCGTGGAGTGGTCGCTCACGCGCGCCGCCCTCTGGGACGAGGTGAAGGACCGCCTGCAGACGCCGGCGACCGGGCTCTCCGGCGGGCAGCAGCAGCGGCTGTGCATCGCGCGCACCATCGCGGTGCGGCCCGAGGTGATCCTGTTCGACGAGCCGACCAGCGCGCTCGACCCGATCTCGACCCTCAAGGTCGAGGAGCTGATCGACGAGCTCAAGCGCGACTTCACCATCGCGATGGTGACGCACAACATGCAGCAGGCGGCGCGCGTCGCCGACCAGGTGGCGTTCTTCTATCTCGGCGAGATGGTGGAAGTCGCGAGTGCCGCGACGATGTTCACGGCGCCGCGCGAGAAACGCACCCAGGACTACATCACCGGCCGCTTCGGCTGAGGAGGTTCGATGTCCGACAATACCCAGCACATCGTCAAGAGTTACGAGCAGGAGCTGAAGCGCCTGGCCTCGCTGATCGCCGAGATGGGCGGGATGGTGGAGAGCGAGGTCAGCCTCGCGACCCAGGCGGTGCTCGAGAGCGACGCCGAGCTGGCGACGCGCGTCGTCGCGAGCGATGCCAAAGTGGACGCGATGGAGCGCGACATCGAGGCCTTCGTCATCCGGCTGCTGGCGCTGCGCCAGCCGGTCGCGGGCGATCTGCGCCAGATCGTCGCGGCGCTGAAGATGACCGGCGATCTGGAACGGATCGGCGATTATGCCGCCAACGTCGCGAAACGCAGCAAGGTGCTCGGCCAGTATACGCTGCCGTTCAGTCTCGCGGGGCTCGGACACATGTCGCGGCTGGTGCAGGAGAACCTCAAGGCGATCGTCGATGCGATCGGCGAGGCGGACGCGGAGAAGGCGCTGCGGGTGTGGCGCTCCGACGAGGCGATCGACGGGTTCTACAACGCCATCTTCCGGGAGCTGATCACCTACATGATGGAGGATCCGCGCAACATCACGCCGTGCACGCACCTGCTGTTCATCGCCAAGAACCTGGAGCGGATCGGCGACCATGCGACCAACATCGCCGAGACCGTCCATTACGCGGTCACCGGAGCACCGATCGCCGAGACGCGGCCGAAGGCCGATACCTCGCCCTACGCCGTGGTGCGGCCGCCCGCGGGAGGCGGCGAATGATCGAGACGCAGACGATGGAAACTGCTCACGGCCGCGGCGCTCGCAGCAGCGGGCGCCCGGTGGTCCTGGTCGTCGAGGACGAGGCGGCGCTGGCGACGATGCTGCGCTACAATCTGGAAAAGCAGGGCTATCACGTCGAGGAAGCCGTGGACGGGCAGGAGGCGCTGACGCGCATCGCCGAGGCGCCGCCGGACCTGGTGCTGCTCGACTGGATGCTGCCGACCGTCTCCGGGCTCGAAGTGTGCCGCCAGATCCGCCGCCGGCCGGGAACGCGCGACCTGCCGGTGATCATCGTGACGGCGCGCGCCGAGGACCAGGACGCGGTGCGCGGGCTCAACACCGGCGCCGACGACTACATCACCAAGCCGTTCAACATCGAGGCGCTGCTGGCGCGGGTGCGCGCGCTGCTGCGCCGCGCCAGCGCGATGCCGGCCAAGGGCAAGCTGGCGTTCCACGACATCACGATGGATCTCGCCGCGCATCGCGTCTGGCGCGGCGAGCGGGCTTTGCATCTCGGGCCGACCGAGTTCCGGCTGCTGGAGTTCCTGATGCAGCATCCGCGGCGCGTGTTCTCGCGTGAGGAGCTGCTCGACGCGGTGTGGGGCAAGGACATCCATGTCGAGCCGCGCACCGTGGATGTGCATATCCGCCGGCTGCGCAAGTCGATCAACGGCGAGGACGAGCTCGACCTCGTGCGCACGGTGCGCGCGGCCGGCTACGCGCTCGACACCGAGGCCGCGTAGGCGAAGGCCGGCACCCGCACGGCGCGGGGTTGCGCGCGCGCGGGTTCCGCCGCAGCGTGGCGCCAGCCTCCCGACGGATCCCTGCCCATGCCCGAAGACGATTTCCGCGTCGCCATCATCCCGGTCACGCCGCTGCAGCAGAATTGCCTGCTGCTGTGGGCGGAGGCGACGAAGCAGGCGGTCGTGGTCGATCCTGGCGGCGATGCGCCCGAGATCCTGCGCGGCATCGAGCAGCTCGGGCTCAGCGTCGAGGCGCTGTGGCTGACCCACGGCCATCTCGACCACGCGGGCGGGGCGAAGGCGCTGCGCGCGGCGCTGCGCGAGCGGCAGGGCGCGGACGTGCCGCTGCTCGGCCCGGACGCGCGCGACCGGTTCCTGCTCGAGCATATCGAGGAGGCGGCGCGGCGCTTCGGCCTGTCGGGGCTGGAGAACGTGCTGCCCGATCGCTGGCTCGCGGAGGGTGAGAAGTTGGCGCTCGGGCCGCTGGTGTTCGACGTGCTGCATTGTCCCGGACATACGCCGGGGCATCTCGTCTTCGTCGAGACGACGCGGCGCTTCGCGATCGTCGGTGACGTGCTGTTCCGCGGCTCGATCGGGCGGACCGATTTTCCCTATGGCGACCACGCGGCACTGATCGCGGCGATCCGCGACAAGCTGCTGCCGCTCGGCGACGACATCGCGTTTCTCTGCGGGCATGGCGAGGGCTCGACGTTCGGTGTCGAGCGGCGCAGCAACCCGTTCCTGCAGGACGGCGGCGATGCGGCCTGAGGCGCCGGGCGGTGCTGCAAAGGAACTCGAAACCATCACTTTCATAAACGACGCACGGCACTGTTGGCTGCTGCGACACAGGGCGGTTGAGGCTATCGTCACACCATGGGTTTTGCCGCCAATCTCGAACGGCTGATGGCGCAGCGCGGGCTGTCGCGCCGCCAGCTCGCGCTGCGGCTCGGCATCACCCAGCAGGCGGTCGGGCAGTGGTTCCGCGCCGCCGACCCGACCTTCCCGGCCCACCGCATCCAGGACATCTGCGCCATTCTCGGGGTGACGCCGAACGAGCTGCTGGGCGACCAGCCAGGTGCGCGCGAGGCGCAGGGCGGCTTCGACGACGCCGCGGTCGCCGCGCGCCTGCGCGCCGAGGACGAGGAATTTGCCGAAGTTGCCGATGCGGTGCTGCAGATGCTGCGCGAGGCGGGGATGCCGACCGACCAGCGCACCATCGCCATCGTGGCGCAGCGCGTCTGGCGCGACGTGCGCGCGCTGGGGCGGCAGACGCCGTTCGCGGACCGCCTCG
>JAJXXT010000165.1 GCA_021780935.1 Pseudomonadota bacterium | reverse complement strand
GTCGTCGCCGATCGTCGCGCGCACCTCGGCGCGGAAGGCGGCGGCGGCGGCGAGGTCGCCGCGGGCGCGCTCCTCGATCACACGCTCCAGCATCGAAACGGGAAAGGTGACGCCCGCGGCCTTGATCGCCTGCAGGTCGGTGGGCGCCAGCAGCCAGGGGCGGGTGCGGTCGCGGCGCTCGGGTGGGGTGTTGGCGAGGATGGCATCGAGCGGCCCCAGCGCCTCGCCGGCGGCGGCGCGCAGGGCGGCTGGCGGGTCCGGTGCCTCGCACAGGTCGCGCATGGTGGGAAAGTTCGCCGAAATGTCGACGACCTGGCCATCGCGGATGGCGACGACGGAGGGGCCCCCGGCGTCCGGCCGCCAGGCGCGCCCGGCCAGGGCCGCGGCCGAGGCATCCACCGGCAGGGACGGTGCGAGGTTTGCGGAGAAGCTCATGGTTTCGTTCCCAGAACGGGTCCGACGCCGGTGCGCTCGACGATGAGGCCGTAGTGCTCGGGGCGGCGATGGGCGGCGAAGTTGAAGATGTCCTGCTTGTAGCTGGTGCAGAGATCGAGGTCGCAGCGCGCGACCTGCACCTCGTCGCCGAGGCCCGAGCACTGCACGACGATCTCGCCCGAGGGCGCGATGACGCAGCTCTGCCCGATCTGGTCGACACCTTCCTCGATGCCGGCCTTGGCGACCCCGGCGACGAAGGTGCCGTTCTGGTAGGCGCCGGCCGACATCACCAGCCGGTTGTGGAAATTCTGCAGATGGTCCGTCTGCGGCATCGCCGGCACGGCGGCCGGCGTGTTGTAGCCGAGCATGATCAGCTCCACCCCCTGCAGCCCCATGACGCGGTAGGCCTCGGGCCAGCGCCGGTCGTTGCAGATCATCATCCCGAGCCTGCCGCCCATCGCCTCCCAGACGCCGAAGCCGAGATCGCCGACCTCGAAATAGCGCTTCTCGAGGTTCTGGAATTTCTGCTGCGGGCGCGGGGCGGCATAGCCCGGCAGGTGGATCTTGCGATACTTGCCGAGGAGCGTCCCGTCCTTGCCCACCAGGATCGCCGTGTTGAAGCGGCGCTTGCGTCCGCTACTGGTGTCGAGCTCCGCGTAGCCGAGGTGAAAGCCGATGCCCAGCCGCGCCGCTTCCTCGAACAGCGGGCGTGTCGCCGGGCCCGGCATTTCGCTCTCGAAATAAGCATCGAGCTCCGCCTCGTCGTCCACCACCCAGTGCGGGAAGAAGGCGGTCAGCGCCGCCTCGGGGTAGATCACGAGATCGGCCCGCATGGCGGCCGCCTCGCGCATCATCGCCAGCAGCCGCGCGACGACGGCCTGGCGGCTCTCCGCGCGGGCGATCGGGCCGAGCTGCGCAATCGCGACGTTGAGGATGCGGCTCATCGGGCAAGCTCCATGAGAAGGTCGGCGGTGGCGGTGGGCGCGGTCAGCATGGCGTCGTGGCCGGTGGCGAGCTCGCGCCAGGCCATCCCCGGGCGGCGGCGCGCCCGCTCGCGCGAGGAGGCGAGGTTGGCGTAGAGCGGGTCGGTGCAGCAGACATAGGTCGCGGGCAGCCCGTTGCCGGGTTTGTTGCGTAGCATCAACGGCGTCTGGAAGGTGCGCAGCGGGTGCGGGCAGAGCAGGCTCGCGGCCCGCTCGGCCTCCGGCCCCGGCGGAATGCCGAAGGCCGCGGGCGGCGGCGGTGGGATCGCGAAGCCGCCGAAGGCGCGGGCCTCGCGCTCGCGCTCCGCGGCGGTCTCGGGCAGGCTGCGGTCGAAGGGGATCTCGCCGTGTTCGAGCAGGGCGGCGTCGAGATAGACGAGGTGACGGATGCGCGCCGGCACGCGGTCCGCCGCGCCGGTGATGGCATGGCCGGCGAAGCTATGGCCGACCAGCATCGCCGCGGTGATGTCCTCGTTGGCCAGGTGCTGCACCAGGTCCTCGACGAAGGTTTCGAGGGTGATGCTGCCGCTGAGCAGGTGGCGCCGCTCGCCGAGCCCGGTCTGGGTCGGCGTGGTGACGTCGTGCCCGCCGGCGCGCAGCCGCGCCGCCACGTCGCGCCAGCACCAGGCGCCGTGGAACGCTCCGTGAAGCAGGACGAACCTGGCCATGCCTTCCCTCCCGGCGCGATTGTGCGGGGCTTTGGCGCCGGGGTCTAGCCGAAGGCGCCGACCTCGTGGGTCACCGCGACGGTGATCTCGCGCAACAGCTCGAACAGCGCGCCCATGGGGCGGAAGATGGTCGCGTGTTCCTGTGCGTAGGCGCCGGCCTCCGGCGGCACGCGCGGCTCGCCGTAGTCGCGGTCGGCGTCGGCGTCGGGTGAGGCGGGGAAGACCTCGGCGAGGAAGGCGAGCGAGGCCGGCACGTCCAGGCGCAGCAGGCGCTGGGCGAGGCTCGCGCGGGTGATGCCGTGGCGCGGTGAGAAATCCGGGATCGCGGCGGCGAGCAGGAAGATGCGCTGGATCAGGGCGATGCGCAGCGCGTGCAGCAGCGCAAGCCGCCCGCCCATGCGCGGCGCCTCCGGCCAGGCGGCGCGCAGCGACACGTGGTCGGCCTGGATGCGGCGGAACATCGCCTGTGCCGGCGCCCAGAGGTCGAGCTGCTCGAGCGAGCGCGCGACCGAGATCAGCGCCTCGCGCCGTCCCGGCAGGCGCGCCTGCGCCGCGCGGTCGAGCCACATGCCGGGGTCGAGCGTCGCCACCATCGCGCGCAGCACGTCGAGGTCGGAGGCGGCCAGCGCGGCGGCGACCATCGTCATCGCGGTGGCGAAACGGGTCGAGCGGGCGCGCATTTCGGCGAAGGTTTCGGCGTGGCGCAGCGCCGCGGCGCCGATGCCGTGCGCCGTGTTCGCGAGCCAGCCGAGTTGGTGGAGGATGGCGTTGTTGGGGATCGCGCGCAGCTCGCGCGGATGACGGATCGCGGCCGGCCCGCCGAGCCCGTCGGTCTCGCGCGCGACGGCGCGCGAGCCGGTGCGATCGAGCAGCGCGGGGCCGAAGGTGCCGAGCAGGGCCGCATAGCCGCGATCCTCGACCAGCTCCTGCATCGCGGTGCGGCTGGCGGCAAAGAAATCGGCGGCGAAATCGGGATCGTCGTAGACCGGGTCCGGCGCGTCCGGGCTCGGGGCGGGCGCGAAGCCGTGCGCGAACATGCCGGCCATCGTCGCCGCCGCGCGCTCGCCGGTCGCGAAATGCAGGTAGCCGTCGCCGCCCTGGAACGCGCTCTCGGCGCGCAGCGCCAGGCCGCGCTCGGCCAGGCTCGCGCGCAGTGCCGGCGGCGAGAGATAGTCCAGTCGTTGCGCGAGCGAAGCGGGATGGCCGCCGCGGCCGATGCTCTCGCCATGGGTGTCGAACAGCACCAGCTCGATGTCGCCGAGCCCGTACCGCCCGAGCGCCTCGGCGATCTTGAGCTTGAGCCGCTCGATCAGGTAGCTCGCCGCCGGCTGGCCGACATAGCGCCCAGAGTCGGAATAGCCGAATTGCAGCGCGATGCGTCCCTGGGCGCGCAGATAGGCGCGCCAGGCGGGGCTGCGCAGCGCCTCCTCGACGATGCGCCCTCCCCCCTCCAGCGCCGAGGCGGTCTCGAACAGCGGGCAGATCTCGACCTGGCGCTCGATGCCGTAATGGCGCGCGAGCCACAGGGCGGCGAGCAGGGTGTAGCCGGTCTCGGTCTCGGCGATCAGGAAGCGGATCGGTGTTTCGGCATCGATATGTTTTACCACCTGCGCCAGCGTCATCATCAGGCGCGGGGCCGAGGCCTGCTCGGCGAGGATGGCGCCGAAATCGACGGGCACCGCGCGCACCTGTTCCAGCGCCGCGTTGATGCCGGCGAGCAGCACGCGCCGCCGCGCCGGGTCGGAAGGCGGGTCGGCGAGGCCGAGGCGCAGGCGGATCGCGTTGTGCACCTGGGCGGCGTTGAGCCGGGCGTGCATGTGCGCCAGCCCGAGCCCGTGCGCGGCGAGCCCCGCGCGCGTGACCAGCAGCGCCAACGGGTCCTGCGCGGTGGCGATCGCGGCGTCGAGTTCGGCGAGCAGCGGCGCGGTCGTGACCGGCGCGCCACCCACCAGCACATGGGCAAAGCTGGCGACCGCGTCGGGCGTTTGTCGTTCTGGTATCGCATCGAGCTGGCGCGCCGTGGCGGCGAGCGGGGTGGCGCCGATCCCGCTCTGGGCATGGAGCCGCTGCAGCGCTGCCACCTTCATCGCGAGGCGGAAGCGCAGGATGTCGAGAAAGCCGATATCGGTCCGCCCGTCGGTGTCGAACCCGACCCAGGAGGCGAGCAGCAGCGGCGAGGGGGCGAGGCTCTGCCAGCGGCCCGGCCAGGTCTCGCGGGCGGCGGCAAACAGGGCGCGGTTCAGCGCGTCGAGCGCGTCGCGGCCATGGCCGATCGCGGCCATCGCCTGCTCGAACTCGCCGGCGAGGGTCATCGGTCCCGGGCGCTGGCTGCCGGCGGGCGGCGGGCTGGCGGCGGCCAGTGCCGCCGCCGCCGCGGGGGCGAGCGCGAAGGTCGGGTGCGCGGTGAACACGGCGGCGAGGCGCGGGCGCGCGACGGCGGCGGCGAATTCCTGGAACGGCACCGGACTATCCGCGGGGTCGGGGCGGATCAGGCGGGCGATCGTCGCCACCGCCGTGCCGGGCGGCGCGCCATAGGCGGCGAGCCTGGCGGCGCGGTCGGCGAAGGCCTGGTCGCGCAGATGCCAGACCAGGCCGCGCAGCGCCGGGAGCGAGAGCTGGCCGCGATCCATCCGCCGCGACATCGCCAGCGCCGCCGAGAGGATCGGGTTGGCGAACGGGTCCTCGGCCAGCCGCTCGCGCAGCCGTGCGACGAGGGCCAGCAGGTCGCGCGCCAGGCCGATATTCTCGACCGTCGAGGGATTTTCCGCCTGGGCGGTTGCCGTGTCCGCGAGGGCCATGGGACAACATGGCCCAGGAGGTTTGTGCGGTGCAACAGAAGTCTGCGGACCCGGACCGGGAGGCACGGCGCACGCTCGCCCGCCATCGGCTGTTCGCGCACATGCTGCTGCTGTTGATGGCGGCGCTGACGGCGGCCGGCCATGTCTGGCGCCTGCCGCCGCTGCTGCTGGCGGCCGCGACGGCGGGGCTGGTCGGCGGGCTCGCCGACTGGTTCGCGGTCACCGCGCTGTTCCGCCATCCGCTCGGCCTGCCGATCCCGCACACCGCGATCATCCCGGCGCAGCAGGCGCGCATCGGCGCCGCCTTCGGCCGTTTCATCGCCGGGCACGTGTTCACCGAGGCGGAGCTGTCGGCGGCGCTGGGCCGGCTCGACGTCGCGGCGATCGTCGCCGGCTTCCTCGCCGATGCCGAGGCACGGCGACCGGCGGCGGAGGCACTGGCCGGGATGCTGCCGCGGCTGCTCGGCGCGATCGAGGACGGGCGGGCGCGCCGCCTCGTCGCGCGGCTGGTGCCGCGGCTGGTCGGCGGGCCGGGCGGCGGCCGCATCGTCGGGCGCGCGCTGCGCCACCTGGTCGAGGGTGGCCGCCATCAGGAGGTGTTCGGCTTCCTGCTGCAGCAGCTCAAGAACCTGCTGGCCGCGCGCGAGGCGGCGCTGCAGCAGGCGATCGAGGAGCGGGTGCGCGAGCAGGGCGGGCGGCTGGTCGGCTGGGCGGTCGGCGCCTCGGTCGCCAAGCGGGTGATCGCCCAGGTCAACACCGAGCTCGAGCGCATGGAGCCGGACGGCAGCGAGCTGCGCCTGGCGTTCGATGAGTGGATGCGCCGCGAGATCGCGCGCATCGAGGAGGAGCCGGCGCGGGCGACGGAGATCGGCACGGCGCTGCGCCGGGTGGTCGCGCACGAGACGGTGCGCGCCTGGCTGTGGGACATCTGGAGCCGGGTGCGGCTGGCGCTGGAGCAGGACGCGGCGCGGCCGAGCGGGCGGACGGTCGCGGCGGTCGATGCCACGCTCGCCAATCTCGGCCAGGTGCTGCGCGAGGATGCCCGCGCCGGCGCGCGGCTGCGCGACGCGGTGCGGGGGTTGGCGGCGCGGCTGATGCCGGCCGGGCGCGGCGAGATCGCGCGTTTCGTCGAGGGCGTGGTCAACGGCTGGGACACCGCGACACTGACCGAGCGGCTGGAGCTGCGCGTCGGCAAGGACCTCCAATACATCCGCATGAACGGCACCGTCGTCGGCGCGCTCGCCGGGGCCGCGGTGGCGCTGCTGGCGGGGCTCGGCGCGCACTGACCGGCTTGCCGTCCGCCTGGCCCGGTCCCACAGTCCGCGCAGCAACCGGAGGAAACCATGCACGACGACGCCGCCGACGAATTCCTGAACCTGCACGAAATCGTCAAGGCGGCGCGCCTGCACCTCGATCAGTTCGCCTGGGACTACCTGATCGGCGGCGTGGAGAGCGAGACGACGCTCAAGCGCAACCGGCTGGCGATCGACAGCCTGGCCTTCCGCCCGCGCGTGCTGGTCGATGTGCGCAAGGTCGATGCCGGCGCCCGCTTCTTCGGCCGCGCGATCCGCCTGCCGGTGGCGCTGGCGCCGGTCG
The DNA here is from genome assembly GCA_021780935.1 of Pseudomonadota bacterium. The sequence continues at coordinate 4,723 of JAJXXT010000165.1, read as the reverse complement.
GCTCGCTGCAGAGCTTCCACCCCGATGGCGGCTCGGCGGTCGCGCTCGGCGCGGGCGAGTTCAACGTGCCGATGTTCCTCTCATCGGTCTCCGATCCGGGGCTGGAGGTGGCGGCGAAGGCGGGCAGCGGGCCCAAGGTGTTCCAGCTCTATGTGCGCGGCGACGACGATTTCATCATCGACCACATGAAGCGCGCCGAGGATGCCGGCTACGACGCGTTCTGCATCACCGTCGATACCGCGGTGCTGTCGCGGCGCGAGCGCGACATCGCCAAGCGCTGGGCCAAGCCGTGGCACGCACGCCTGGCCGGCATGGACTACCAGGCCGGGCTCGACTGGGCGACGTTGGAGCGGGTGCGCGCGAAGCACCGGATGAAGCTGATCATCAAGGGTATCGCCACGGCCGAGGATGCCGCGCGCGCCTGCGAGATGGGGATCGAGGGCGTCTATGTCTCCAACCACGGCGGACGCCAGCTCGACCACGGTCGCGGCGCGCTCGACGTGCTGGGTGAGGTGGTCGAGGCGGTCAGCGGGCGGTCCAGGGTGCTGATCGATGGCGGGTTCTCGCGCGGCGCGGACATCGTCAAGGCGGTGGCGCTGGGCGCGGACACGGTCTGCCTCGGCCGGCTCTACCTCTATGGGCTGGCGGCGGCCGGGCCGGCGGGGGTCGTGCGCGTGCTCGAGATCCTGCAGGACGAGATCGAGCGTACCATGGCGCTGCTCGGCGTCACCGCGCTCGCCGGCCTCACGCCCGCCCATGTGCATGTGGCGCCGCCGGTGGTCGCGCCGGGTGTGCATTCCGCCTTCCCGCACCTGAACTTCGACGAAGGCTATTAGGCGACCCGGTCGTTCAGGGGATTGGGCCGCTCAGGCGACCAGACCGCTCAGGCGACCAGACCGCTCAGGCGACCAGACCGCTCAGGCGACCAGACCGCTCAGGCGGGGGCATCCTCGAGCAGGCCCTGGCGGCGCAGCAGCTCGCGGTATGGTCCGGGGCGCTCCGCGAGCACGCCGGGCGGGCCGTCATCGATGACGCGGCCGGCCTGCATCACCACGATGCGGTCGAAGCGCGCGAGCGTCGAGAGACGGTGCGCGATCGCAATGACCGTGCGGCCCTGCATCAGCACGTCCAGCGCCGCCTGGATCGCCTGCTCGCTCTCGCTGTCGAGCGCCGAGGTCGCCTCGTCGAGCAGCAGGATCGGCGCGTCCTTGAGCAGCGCGCGGGCGATCGCCAGGCGCTGGCGCTGGCCACCGGAGAGCTTGGTGCCGCGGTCGCCCACCACGGTATCGAAACCATCGGGCAGCGCCTCGATGAAGTCGCGGCAGCGCGCGGCCTCGGCGGCGGCCAGCACCTCCGCCTCGCTCGCCTCGGGGCGGGCGTAGCGGATGTTCTCGCGCACGCTGCGATGGAACAGCGAGATGTCCTGCGGCACCACCGCGATCTGCGCGCGCAGGCTCGCCTGGGTGATCGTGCGCAGGTCCTGCCCGTCGATGCGGATGCTGCCGTCCTCGATGTCGTAGAAACGCTGCAGCAGCGCGATCACCGTCGACTTGCCCGCGCCCGAGGCGCCGACCAGGCCGACGCGCTGGCCGGCGGCGATGGTGAGGTCGAGCCCGTCGAGGATCGGCGCGCGGCCGGGATAGGCAAAGCGCACCCCCGCGAACTCGACGCCCCCGCCGCGCGACGCGAGCGGCACCGCGGCGGCGGCGTCGGCGAGCGCATGCGGCGCACAGACCGCGGTCACCGCCTCCTCCAGCCGGGCGACGTTCTGCGTCAGGTCGACGAGCGCGACGGCGAGGTCGCGCGTGCCGTGCAGGATGGTGAAGCCCATCGAGGTGATCAGCACCAGGTCGCCCGCGGTGCCGGTGCCGGCGCGCCACATCATCACGCCCCAGAACAGCAGGCCGGCGGTGATCGCCGCCGTCATCGCCGCGTGCAGCAGGCGCAGCTTCTCAAGATAGAGCAGGCTTGTGGTCCGCGCCTGAATCTCGCGGCCCAGCTCCTCGCCGAGCCGCCGGTGCTCGCGCAGCGTCGCGCCGAAGGCGCGCACCACGTGCATGTTGCCGATCACGTCGACGAGTTCGCCCTCGACATGCGAGGCAGCCTCGGCATAGGCGCGGTGGACCCGCGTGCCGCGCCGGGCGAGGCTGAAGATGATCAGCGCCATGGCCAGCGCGACCACCGCCAGGGCAGCCGCCATGGCGAGGTTCACGGTGGCGAGGAACAGGATCGCGATCACCACCGCGAGGCAGGGCGGCAGCACGTTCCAGGTCAGCGCGCTTTCGGTGAGATAGATCGCATTCGCCGTCGCCGAGATGCGCCCACCCAGCGTGCCCGGCAGCCGGTCCGCGAAATAGGCCGGGGCGTGGCCGGCGAGGTGCAGGAAGAGGTCGCTCCTGACATCGCCGGTGACGCGGGTGAAGGTGCGCGCAGCGAACCAGCCGGAGACGCGCCAGGAGAAATTGTCCGCCGCGATCAGCGCGCAGAGGATGGCGAGCGGCTGCCAGATCGCGTTCCCCGCCGCCGCCGGGCCGCGCGCGACCACGTCGATCAGCCCCTTCAGCGCGTATTGCGACGAGGTGGCGAAGGTCACCGCCAGCACCACGAAGCCGATGATCACCGCGTGCGAGGCGCGGTGCAGGCGCACATAGCGGGCGAGGAAGGCGATCGGCCGGCCCTGGTAGCGCGTCATCGGATTTGGCATGGATGGGCGTCGCGGCATGGTGGCGCACACACTACCCCAATACGGCAGATTTCGGGCCGGGGATTTCCGGCCGGTTTTCGCCATATTCCGCCTCTAACCGCGCGCCGCACGCCGAACCGTTACGGAGCCAGCCATGCGCATCGCCCAGATCGCCCCCCTCTTCGAGGCCGTGCCGCCGAAGCTCTATGGCGGCTCCGAGCGCGTCGTCTCGGCGCTGACCGAGGAGCTGGTCGCGATGGGCCACGAGGTGACGCTGTTCGCCAGCGGCGATTCCATCACCACCGCGAAGCTCGACGCGCCGTGGCCGCAGGCGCTGCGCCTCGATCCCGAGATCCGCGACTGGGTCGCGACCTATCATCTGATGCTCGAATACGTGTTCCGCCGCGCGCCCGATTTCGACGTGCTGCATTTCCACATCGACTACTTCCCGAGCGCGCTGTTCTCGCGCCAGTCCGTGCCCTTCCTCTCGACCATGCACGGCCGGCTCGACCTCAAGGAATTCGCCGCCGTCTATCGCATGTTCCCCGACGTGCCGATGGTTTCGATCTCGAATAATCAGCGCCGGCCGATCCCCGACCTCAACTGGGTCGCGACGGTGCTGCACGGGCTCTCGCCCACGCTGCTGCACCCGGTGCCGGCGCAGCAGGAGTATTTCGCCTTCCTCGGCCGCATCTCGCCCGAGAAGGGGATCGAGCGTGCGATCCGCATCGCCGGCGCTTGCGGTGTGCAACTCAAGGTCGCCGCCAAGGTGGACCGCGCCGACGACGAATACTTCAAGCGGAGTGTCGAGCCGCTGATCCGCGAGGCCGGGGCGAATGTCGATTTCATCGGCGAGATCAACGACGCGCAGAAGCCCGCCTTCCTTTCCGGCGCCAAGGCGCTGCTGTTCGCGATCGACTGGCCGGAGCCGTTCGGCCTGGTCATGATCGAGGCGATGGCCTGTGGCTGCCCCGTCATCGCCTTCCGCCGCGGCTCGGTGCCGGAGGTGATGGAGGACGGGCTCACCGGCTTCGTCGTCGAGAACGTCGAGGAGGCGATCGCCGCCTGCGGGCGCCTCGACCGGCTCGACCGCGCCCGGGTGCGCCAGCGCTTCGAGGAGCGCTGGACCAGCCGGCGCATGGCCGAGGACTATGTGCGCGTCTACGAGCGCCTGATCGCGGCCAGGCGCGCGGGTTAGCGGCGCGGAGCTGGATCGGGAATCGGTCGGGGCTGATACCATTGCCTGATTGGCGGGGGTATTGGCATGCGATTCGCGGGCCGGGCGATCCAGGGTGGGGCAATTCCGGGCGGGGCGACGCTGGATGAGGCGGTTCCCGGCGGGGTGACGCCGGGCGCGGCCCTGGCGCTGGTGCTGGCGTCGCTGCTGGCGCTGGGCGGCTGCGCCGACCGGCGGATCGCGGCCAACGAGGCCTATGGTCGCCAGGCGCTGACCGCGGGCCACGCGGCGGAGGCGAGCGGCGAGTACCGCGCGGCGCTGGCGCGGGCGCGGGCCACCGGCAACGGCGCGGCGATCGCCACCGCCGGCGCCGACCTCGCGATCGCGGAGCTGGCCGACAACAAACCGGCGCAGGCCCTGGCCGACGCGCGCGCGCTCGAGGCGGAGCTGGCCAGGCGCGGGCGCCGGCCACCACCGACGCTCGGCCTCGTCGTCGCCACCGCGCTCTACCGGCAGGGCAACCTGCCGGCGGCCGAGGCGACGGCGCGGCAGGTCGCGGCCGGTCCCGACCAGACGGTGGCGCTGCGCGGACGCTTCCTGCTCGGGCTGATCGCCGATGCGCGCCACGATACGGCGGGGCTGCTCGCCGCATCGCTGGTGCTCGCCGGGCACAAGGACCTGCTTTCGGTCGCCGACCTGACCGAGCTCAAGGCGCGGCTCGACCTCGCCCGCGGCGAGGCGGCGTCGGCGCGGCACTGGGCGCTGGCATCGGCCAGGCTGCGCATCCGGCTCGAGGACGAGCGGGGCGTGGCCCGCTGCGAGGGGCTGGCCGCGGCCGCGACCCTCGCCACCGGTCAGCGGGC